>JBDGUG010000066.1:0-30903 GCA_042216135.1 Halarchaeum sp.
TCGACGCGGGCGGGGACGCGTAGGCTTTTGGCGGGTCGGGCAGTAGCTGGTGGCGGGGACGCGTAGGCTTTTGGCGGGTCGGGCAGTAGCTGGTGGCGATGGATCGCATCAGCGCGCTCCGGAACGTCGAGGAGACCCTGCTCGCCCTGGAGGACGGGGAGACGGATCTGGCGAGCGCGGAGGAGCGCGTCCGATCGATCCTGCGGACGTACGCGACGGACTTCGACGGCGACCTCGCGGCGTGGCGCGCGTCGGGGGACGGCGCGGCGGACGGTCTCGTGGTGCTCGCGGCGAGCGAACGCGGCGCTCGCGAGCGCGTCCGTGAACTCGCGGGGGACGCGGACGGGCGCGTCGACGTGACGAGAATCGAGTGACAGGATAGCTTTTTGCCGCCGGATGTCGACGTGGCGGGCAGTGCTCCTCGTCGTCACGTACTCGACCGACGCGCGCCAGGCGCTCCGGAATAGCTGTACGACGCACGAGGACGTGGTGGTGGGGCGGTTCGGTCGCGCGGCGCTCCTGCGGGAGTCGGAGTACGCGGCGTTTCTCGCGTGCCGACTGCGCGAGCGATTCGGGACGGCGGTGGAGGTGGCGCGGACGACGCCGCTGAACGAGTATCGGGACGTGCCGGCGCGCGTCCGGGAGGCCGCGGCGGCCTACGAGGATCGGGAGGCGACGAGCACGCCGTACGCGAAGTTCGCGGTCGGCACTGACCATCCGTCGCCGGACGCGATGCGGGACGCGCCCCTGGAGTGATGCGGGCGACGCTCGACGGGCGGACGTATCGCGGGCGCGCGCTCGACCTGCGCGGGACGGGCGCGACGGCCGAAGGGGTCGCTCGCGCGGCCCGCGATCCGGACGGGTGGCTTCGCTGTCGCCGCCCGGGGCCGGTCCACGAGCACGTCGGGGTTCTCGACGGGACGGGAGTGGACGTCGAGCGCGCGCTCGCGGCGGCCGCACGGTCGCGCGGGCGCGTCGCGTCCTCGCAGGCGGCGCTCGCGGACGTGCGCGAGGAGCTCGACGACGCGGCGCCGACGGTGGATGGGCTGTCGGCGGCCAGAGAGCGCGTCGCGGAGACGGCGGCGGACGTCGAACGCCTCCGCGAGCGAGTGGCGCGTCTCGGCGGGAAGGTGGCGGCGCTCCGGGAGGCGGGCGCGGACGCGGCGGACGTCGTCGACGAACACCGGGAGGCGACGGCGTCGCTCGCGGACGCGGAGACGGAGCGGATCGCCGCGGAGGAGACGCTCGAACGGCTGGAGCGGGCGGCGCGCGACGCGCGCGACGAGCGGGCGCGACGGCTCAGGCTGTCGGATCGGGAGCGACGCCTCGCGCGGGCGGTGCGGGCGGAGCTCGCGCACGCGGTCAGGTCGTCGTTCGAGCGGGCGCGCGACGCGCTTCCGACGGGGCCACGGGCGGACGCGCTCGCAGTCGTTCGCGTCGCGCGCGTTCGGGCACCGGTCGCGCTCGCGGGTGGACCGTTCGAGCGGCCGGCGCGCGCGGCGGCGTGCCTCGACGCGCCGGTGGTGCTGGTCGGGGACGCGAGCGCGGACGTTTAAACGGGAGCGCGGGACCACCGGAGCGCGTGAGCGACAGCGACGCGGCCGACGGCGCGGGGACGGACGGGGACGAGCGAGTGGTCGGTGTGGTCGGGACGACGGCTGACGCGCCGACGGCGGGCGTGGCGCTGGAGCTGGCGGCCCGCCGAGGCGGCGCGCTCGTCGCGGGGACGCACGCGCTGGTCCGGACGCGAGGGCCGACGCTCCGGGACGTGCTCGCGGGACGGGCGGCGCCGTCGGAGGCGGTTCGGGCCGACGGTCCGGTCGCGCGGGTGGCGCCGGGGCGACCGCTCGCGGCCGTCGCGGACGCGAGCGGGCTTCGGCGCGCGCTGATGGGGGTCGCTCGCGAGTGCGGAGGGGTCGTGGTCGATTGCGGGTGGGCGAGCGCGGCGACAGCGGTCGTGGCCGCGACGGACGCGTGCGTCGCGGTGACGGACGGAACGCCCGCGGGCGCGGTGGGTGCGGTGGAGACGGCCGCGCGCTCGCGGGCGCTCGAGACGGCCGTCGCGGCGGTCGCGTACGTCGATGCGGACGCGGTCCCGGAGGGGTTCTCGCGCGCGCTCGGTGCGCCGGGCGTGGCGATACCCGTGGACGACGCGACGCGCGTCGCGGGCGACGCGCGTCGTCCCGTCGGGTCGTTGTTCCCCGAGTCGGAGGCGGTCGGGGCGTTCGACGCGTTGGCGGCGGCGCTGGACTAGTCGAGCGCGCGGCGGGCGTTGCGGACGGTGGCGGGGGTGACGCCGGCGACGTCGGCGGCGTCGCGCTGGGTGAGCGCGTGGTCGAGTTCGTCGGCGGCGACGTAGAGGCAGGCGGCGGCGATGCCGCTGGGTTTGCGGCCGCCGGCGGCGCCGGAATCGGTGGCGTCGGCGGCGAGTGCGGCGGCGCGGCGTTCGACGGCGCGCGGGACGTCGAGTTCGGTGGCGAAGCGCGGGACGTACTCGCGCGGGTCGATGGGGCCGGTGGGGAGGCCGAGTTCGCGGTTCATCGCGTCGTAGGCGGCGCGGAGTTCGTTCGCGTCGGCGCGCGCGACGGCGACGACTTCCTCGACGGTGCGCGCGACGTCGTTGGTGCGGCAGACGGCGTAGACGGCGGCGGCGGCGAACCCTTCGAGGGAGCGCCCGCGGAGGAGGTCCTCGGTCTGGGCGGAGTCGAAGAGCGCGCACGCCTGGTCGCGGACGCTGTACGTAAGCGAGAGCGCGCCGACGACGCGCCGGATCTCGGTGAAGGCGTATATCTGGTTGCGGTCGGCCTTCGTCGGGATGGTCGCGCGCTTGTGCTGGCGGCGGAGGCGGGCGAACTGGCGGCGCTTGCGGCCCTTGAGACGGGTCGAGCGGCCGATTTCGGTGCTGAGGCCGCGATCGTGGCGCGAGCGGGTGAGAGGGGCGCCGACGCGTTCGCGGTTCCGGTCGTCGTCGGCGAAGGTTCGCCACTCGGGGCCGCGGTCGAGGCGGTCGGTGTCGACGACGAGGCCGCACTGACTGCAGACCGTCTCGTCGGTGTGCCGTTCGAGGCCGCCGTCGCATTCCGGACAGGACATCACGGTGCTCATACGTCGAACTTGGCGCGGAATCCCTACTTAAGGGCGGGTCGAATCGGGGAGTCAGGGGCCGATTCGGCCGTTCGAGCGTACCGGTGGCCGGTACGTTCTCCCGCGGCCGGGGCGCCTCACGGGCCGTTCCGGGGCGGACACTAATATACGCGAACGGCGACAGGTCGCGTATGGGACTCGCGGACATCGCGGACGGGGTGGCGGTGACGACGCGCCAGCGGGAGCGCGGCGTCGCCACCGTCGACGCGACGGACGTTCCGCTCGCGGAACGCCTCGCGTCGCACGCGGACGCGCTCCCGTGCGACGTTGACGCGGCGGCGACGCTCGTGGAGGCGTACGGCGCGGGGACGAGCGTCGGCGAAGCCGCGGGGGCGGCGGGCCTCGCGCCGACGACGGGCGCGAAGACGCTGCACCGCCTCGGCGTCGAGGGCGTGAACCCGCTCTCGCCGCTCGCGCGGGACGTCGTCGCTGACTGGCTGGACGGACGGCTGGCGCGGAGCGAGGCGGTGACGCTGTCCGGCGCGAGCGCGGCGGAGTTCGCGCTCGGCGCGTACTGCGCGACCCACGACCCCATCGAGGGCGCGTGCGACGTCGTCGCGGCGGCGCGCGAACCGGACGGCTCGGGGGCGCTGGGCGGCGACGACCGGGCGGCGCTCGCGGAGGCGTACGACGCGCCGGACGACCTGCGCTAGGGGAGTCGCGAGCGGACGCCGGCGAGGAGGCCGTCGTCGCCGGCGTCCGCGAGCGTCGTGAGGTCGAGGACGTGCTCGCAGAGCGCCGCGAGCGAGCGCGCGAACGCGTCCGGGGTCGCGGGGTCGATGGCGGGCGCGTCACCGGGGGCGCCGAGGTCGGCGGTGGGGACGGTGACGTCGGCGTCCGCGGCGTCGGTCGTTCGAGTGGCGACGACGGTGGTGGCGCTCGCGCCGACGTCGGCGAGTCGGTCGCGGACGCGCGCGAGGGCGTCGGCGCCGCGGCCGTCGCCGGCAGTGACGACGGCGACGGTGTCCGCCGCGGTGACGGCGGCGACGGCGGGATTGGTCGCGACGGGGGGCGTGTCGACGAGGACGTAGTCGTACGCGTCGGTCGCGGACGCGATGCGGTCGCCGATCCGTTCGGCCGATTCGGCGGTGCTCGCGGCGGCGAGACGGGTGAACGGCGCGTCGGCGGGCGCCAGCGAGAGCGTGCCGTCGCCGGGCGTCTCGACGTCGTGTGCGGCGTCGGCGAGCGCGACGTCCGGGTCGGTGGCGAGCGCCGTCGCGTCGGGGTCGAGGCGGTCGTCGACGTGGGACGCGAGGCCCTGCGCGGCGTAGTCGGCGTCGAGAACGAGGACGTCGTGGCCGGCCGCGGCGACGAGCGCGCCGGCTTCGACGCAGAGGCGAGTGGTGCCGACGCCGCCGGCGGCGCCGACGAGCGCGACACTCCGTGAGTCGGTCATGGCTGAAGTGCGCGACGCGGGGGTAAAAGTCCGGGTGGCGGGTCAGCGGCTGATGCCGTAGACGTCGTCGCTCCAGTCGTTCGCGGGCGTGTCGTAGACGGGATAGTTCCGGTCGCGGTCGTCGAGGCGTTCGAGGGCGGAATCGGGGAGGTCCCAGTCGAAGATGTCGAGGTTCTCGCGAACGTGGTCGGGCGAGGAGGAGCGCGGGAGGACGACGACGTCGCGCTCGGTGGCCCACTTGAGGACGATCTGCGCGGGCGACTTCTCGTGTTCGTCGGCGAGTTCCTGGACGACCGCGTCCTCGAAGACTTCGGTGCGCGCGAGCGGCGCGGCGGCCTCGACGACCGTGTCCGTCTCGCGGCAGTAGTCGAGGAGGTCGGAGCGCTGGAACCACGGGTGGAACTCGATCTGATTCACGGCGACGGGGACGTCGCTGACGTGCTGGGCGGCGCTCAACTGGTAGGCGCTGAAGTTGGAGACGCCGACGTTCTTCACGAGGCCCTCCTCGCGGAGGTGTGCCATCGCGTCCATCGTCTCGCGGATGGAGATGGCGGGGTTCGGCCAGTGGACGAGGTAGAGGTCGAGGTAGTCCGTCCCGAGTTTCTCGAGGGACTCCTCGCAGGACTCGATGAGCGAGTCGTACGTGAGGTTCTTCGGGAGGACCTTCGAGGTGAGCCAGAGGTCGTCGCGCTCGTAGTCGGCGAGCACCTCGCCGATTTCGGCCTCGTTGTGGTAGCCTTCGGCGGTGTCGACGTGCGTGTACCCGGCGTCGAGGCCGGCGCGCACGGACTCCTTGACGGTGTCGCCGCCGATGTCCCAGGTGCCGACGCCGACGGTCGGCAGTTCGTCTCCGCTCGGGAGGGTGACTGTCGGAATCGCCATACCGGGAGAGCGGCCGGGACGGGCTTAGTGGTTTTCGTCGCGGCGGTTCGCGGCGACGTCGTCGGCGATCCGGTCGAGTTCGTCCTCCGAGAGGCGGGGGCGTTCGCCGGCGACGGCGTGGATGGGGCGCCCGCCGTCGTCCTCGAAGCGGGGGACGAGGTGCACGTGGACGTGCGGGACCTCCTGGCCGGCGGCCTCGCCGTCGTTCACGCCGACGTTCAGCGCGTCCGCCTCCACGGCGGCCTCGACGTGCGGCACGAGGTCGTGGACGAGGTCGAAGACGGCGCGCGAGTCGGCGGAGTCGAGGTCGGCGAGACGGTTCGCGTGCGCGTTCGGCACGACGAGCGTGTGCCCGGGCGCGAGCGGGTTCGCGTCGAGGAACGCGGTGGCGCGGTCGGTCTCGGCGACGACGCGACCGGGGACGTCGCCGGCGACGATCTGACAGAAGATGCAGTCGTCCATGCGCGAGTCGTGGCGGCCCGCACCCTTCAACCTTCTCGCGTCGCGCGCCGCGCGGCTCCCGTCCGGTCGCCGCGTTTGCTCACGGGTCACTCGATACCTCGCTCCCCGTTCGACGTCCCGCGGCCTCCCGCTGCCTGCGGGCGACCCACGAGTCGCCCGCCGGCCAGAGGGACGGCAAAGCCGTCACTCTCTGGTCGGCCGCGTTACTCGGTGAGGGGGAGGACGACGCCGAAGACGAGGGGGCAGAGGATGATGCCGAGCGCACCGATTCCCTCGGCGTCGGTGGCGGCGGCGAGCGCCCACCCGGGGAGGGAGCCGACGAGCGCGGGACCGGCGTCGGCGAGGAGGAATCCGCCGAGGACGAGGCAGACGGAGAGTATCGTCGTTCGCTTGGTGAGCGTCGGGTAGTCGATGTCGCCGTAGCGGCCCATACGACCTCCTGGCGTCCGCGGGCGGAAAGCGTTTCGCTGGCCGCGGAAGCGATTCTCCTTTCACGCAGGAGAGTGAGGTGTGGGGTATGGAGCGATTCGCCGAACCCCCGGAGTACGACCCGGACGCGGTCCGGGACCGGGTGTTCGACTACTGGGACGAGGTGGACGCCTACGAGCGGACGGTGGCGCACCGCGAGGACGGCGAGGACTTCTTCTTCGTGGACGGCCCGCCGTACACCTCGGGCGCGGCGCACATGGGGACGACGTGGAACAAGTCCCTGAAGGACGCCTACATCCGCTACTACCGGATGCAGGGCTTCGACGTGACCGACCGGCCGGGCTACGACATGCACGGCCTCCCCATCGAGACGAAAGTCGAGGAGAAACTCGACTTCGAGTCGAAACAGGACATCGAGGAGTTCGGCGTCGAGGCGTTCATCGAGGAGTGCAAGGAGTTCGCGGACGAACAGCTAGAGGGCCTCCAGTCGGACTTCCAGTCCTTCGGCGTCTGGATGGACTGGGAGAACCCGTACAAGACGGTCGATCCGACCTACATGGAGGCGGCGTGGTGGGGGTTCTCGCGCGCCGCCGAACGCGGCCTCGTCGAGCGCGGGAAGCGCTCCATCAGCCAGTGTCCGCGCTGTGAGACCGCCATCGCGAACAACGAAGTGGAGTACGAGGACGTCGAGGACCCGACCGTCTACGTGAAGTTCCCGCTTCGCGAGGGCGAGCGAAGCGAGTCCTCGGAGGGAGCGAGCGGCGACGCCGCGAGCCGCGAGCGCGAGGGGAGTCTCGTCATCTACACGACGACGCCGTGGACCATCCCCGCGAACGAGTTCGTCGCCGTCGGCGAGGACCTCACGTACGCCCGCGTCGAGGCGACGAAGGGCGAGGAGACGGAGACGCTCTACATCGCCGAGGCCTGCGTCGAGGACGTGCTGAAGAAGGGACGCTACGACGACTACGAGATAGCGGAGACGTTCCCCGGCGCGAAGATGCTCGGCTGGGAGTACGAGCATCCGCTCGCCGAGGAAGTCCCGGAGAACCCCGACGCGTCGGGGACGCGTGAGGTCTATCACGCGGACTACGTCGAGGCCGAGGACACCGGCCTCGTCCACTCCGCGCCCGGCCACGGTGAGGTTGACTTCGAGCGCGGCGAGGAACTCGGCCTCCCCGTCTTCTGTCCGGTCGGCGGCGACGGCGTCTACACCGACCAGGGCGGGAAGTACGAGGGCGAGTTCGTGAAGGACGCCGATACGGCCATCACCGAGGACCTCTCGCGCAAGGGCCTCCTGCTCGCCTCCGGCACGCTCACGCACTCCTACGGACACTGCTGGCGCTGCGATACGCCCATCCTCCAGCTCGCAACCGACCAGTGGTTCATCACCATCACGGACGTGAAAGACGAGCTGCTGGAGAACATGGAGGAGACGGACTGGTATCCGCAGTGGGCGCGCGACAACCGCTTCCGCGACTTCATCGAGTCCGCGCCGGACTGGAACGTCTCCCGGCAGCGCTACTGGGGCATCCCCGTCCCCATCTGGGTCGCGGAGGGGACGAACGGCGAACGCCCCGACGAGCGCATCGTCGTCGGGACGCGCGAGGAGCTCGTGGAGCGCGCCGACCAGGACATCGACGCGGAGATGGACATCCACAAGCCCGCCGTGGACGACGTCACCATCACCGAGGACGGCGTCACCTACGAGCGCGTCCCGGACGTCTTCGACGTCTGGCTCGACAGTTCGGTAGCGACGTGGGGCACCGTGAACTATCCCGAGGAGGCCGAGGACTTCGAGGAGCTCTGGCCCGCCGACCTCATCATGGAAGCCCACGACCAGACCCGCGGCTGGTTCTGGTCTCAGCTCGGGATGGGCACCGCGGCGATGGGCGAGGCGCCCTACGACGAGGTGTTGATGCACGGGTTCGCGAACGACGAGAACGGCCGGAAGATGAGTAAGAGCGTGGGGAACGTCGTCCAGCCCCACGAGGCCATCGAGAAGCACGGCGCGGACGCGATGCGGATGTTCCTCCTCGGACAGGACCCGCAGGGCGAGGACATGCGCTTCTCGTGGGACGAGATGGCGAACATGCGCCGCGACCTGAACGTCCTCTGGAACGTCTTCCGCTTCCCGCTCCCCTATATGCGCGCGGACGGCTTCGACCCGGAGGCCCAGACGGTGGACGACTTGGACCTCGCCGTCGAGGACGAGTGGCTGCTCTCGAAGCTCCAGAAGCTCAAGCGTCACACCGAGGAGTACTGGGAGGCGCGCGAGCAGCACCGCGCGCTCGACGAACTCCGCGAGTTCGTCGTCGAGGACGTCTCGCGCTACTACATCCAGCTCATCCGCGACCGCGTCTGGACGGAGCAGGTCGACGAGAACAAGACGGCGGCGTACGCCACCCTGCACAAGGTCCTGCGTGAGGTCGTCGCGCTGCTCGCGCCGTACGCGCCGTTCGTCACCGAGGAGATATACGGCTACCTCACGGGCGAGTCGGGCCACCCGACCGTCCACATGTGCGACTGGCCCGACGTCGAGGAGCGCTTCCGCCAGCCCGCGCTCGAGGACGCCATCGAGACCGCCCGCAGCCTCGAAGAGGCCGGGAATCACGCGCGCCAGCAGGCCGGCCGAAAGCTCCGCTGGCCGATCAGCCGCGTCGTCGTCAGCCCCGACGACGACCGGGTCGCCGAACAGGTCGACGACTATCGGGGCCTGCTCGCGGACCGCCTGAACGCCCGCCGCGTCGACGTGCTCGACCCGGACGACGCGTTCGGCGAAGTCGAGTACTCCGCCGAGGCGGACATGAGCGTGCTCGGCCCCGCGTTCGGCGGTGACGCCGGCGACGTGATGGAGGCGCTGAACGCCGCGCGCGTCCCCGACGACGACATGGACCTCCTCGAGGACGCCGTCGCGGACGCGCTCGGCCGCGACGTCCAACTCACCCCGGAGATGGTGTCGTTCCGCGAGGAGACCCCCGCGGACGTCGCCGCGGCGGCGTTCGACGGCGGCACCGTCTACGTCGACACCGAACTGGACGACGACCTGGAGTCCGAGGGGTACGCCCGCGAGATCATCCGACGCGTCCAAGAGCTACGGAAGGACCTCGACCTCGACATGGAGGCCGAGATCCGACTGGACGTGGTGGTCTTCGACGACCGCGTCGCCGAACTCGTCCACGAGCGCGAGGACCTCATCAGCGAGGAGGTCCGCGCGCGCGAACTCGACGAGGTCGATCCCGAGGACGCGAACACCGTCGTCGAGGAGTACGACGACGTCGAGGGCGTGCGGATGCGCCTCGGCGTCCAGCAGGTCTGAGGCGCGGATGCGCCTCGGCGTCACTCGTCCGCGAAGCGCCCCGACTGGTCGGTGAAGCCGCCGAGGAAGAGTAGCGCGCCGGCGGCGAGGACGAGGACGCCGAGGAGCGGGAACGGGTCGCCGGCGGTGAGCAGAAGCGCGCCCGTCACGAGCAGGCCGATGCCGCCGCCGAGGAGTTTGAACTCGAACGCCGTCGCGTCGTCCATACCGACGGGTTCGCGCGCCGCGGCAAAAATCGCGGGGGTCGCCGACAACGACGACGCCGTCAGTCGATCTCTGACCAGACGTGCCGGAACTTCGCGCTGTCCGGGTCCCGCGCGGGCGGGTCGGGCGAGCGCTCGACGCGCACGTCGGCGATATCGAGGTCGGCGAGGAACGCCGAGACGTCCCGCTGGACGCGCGCCCAGACGTCCCGTTCGTCGGCGTCGCTCGCCACGTCGAGGCGAACGCGGAGTTCGTCCGGGGCGGTGCGGACGACCTGCGAGCGGCGGACGCCGGGGACGCGCTCGACGGCGCTCGTCAGCGCGAGCGGGAAGACGGGGACGCGCTCGCCGGACGCCGTCTCGAAGCGGAGGACGTCGCCCTGCCGGCCGGCGACGTCGAGGACGGGAAAGGCGCTCCCGCACGGACACGGCGTCTCGCGGAGCGTGACGCTGTCGCCGAGGTCGTAGCGGACGAGCGGCTGGATTCGGTTCGCGAGGTTCGTCAAGAGAACCGTCTCCGAGGGCTCGCCGGGCGGGACGGGCCGATAGCCGGCGTCGACGGGTTCGAGGACGACCCAGTCCGCGTTGACGTGGAGGTTGCCGCGCGCGCACTCGGCGGCGATAGCGGGGAACTCGGTGGCGCCGTAGAGCTCTCGAACGGGGCAGTCGAACGCCTCGCGGAGCAGGCGCGCGTCCGCGTCGGTGAGCGCTTCTGCGGTCGGCACGACGAGCGCGGGGTCGAGCGTCAGTCGGCCGGCGCGTCGCTCGCGCGCGAGTTCGACGAGCGCGCTGGCGTAGCCGACGAGGACGGTCGGGCGGAACGCGTCGAGTTCGGCGACGAGGTCGGAGAGCGGGCGCGTCGGGGAGAGCAGTCGCATCCGCTGGCCGAGGAGCGGGTGTTCGCGGCGGTACATCTCGATGCCGGCCGCACCGGCGTAGTGGCCGCCATCGACGGCGATTTCCGCCGTTCGCAGGCCGCGGCGCGCGAGCCGTTCGAGGGCGCGCCGGTCGCGGAGGGCTGGGAGCCACCAGCGGTCGCTCACCGCGTCGGCCGCGGCGAGCGAGCGGTCGTCCTGCAGGAAGACGCCGGGGTCGCCGGTCGTCCCGGACGTCGTCCACACGGGATACCGGCCGAGGAGGCGTCGGCCGACGGCGTCGGGGTCGGCGAGGTGCGCGTCGACGCGTTCGCGCGTGACCGCGGTGTCGGTGACGACGTCGTCGAGGTTCGCCATCAGCGCGGGTTTGCGGACGGGCGGGAGCGCGTCGAGTGACGTGATCGGTCGCTCGACGTCGGCGTAGTGGCGGGCGTAGAAGCGCGATTGGCGCGTGACGAACGCGAGGAGGTCGGTGAGGCGGCGGCGCTGTCTCGCGCGGATCCCCTCGCGGTCGGCGCGCGCCGCGCGGAGGGCGTCGAGTCGCACGCGGGCGTTCCGGAGCGCGCTCGAAACGGTCATCGTGACCGTCCGGCACGCGCGCGAGCACGATGTGCGCGGGGGGAGTTCGCGGGGAGTGAGAAGAGCCGGCCGGTGTCAGTCTTCGCGGCCGACGGCTTCGGCGACGGCGGGCGCGGCGGAGACTTCGCTGACGGCGCGCTCGATGGTGTCGGTGGCGACGACGGTGTCGACGCCGGCGCGCGCGAGTTTCGTGCGGGCGTTCGACGCGAGGAGGGGGTGGACGCACGCGACGAAGACGCGGTTCGGGTCGTCGAGGAGGCCGATGGCTTCGCTCATCGTGGATCCGGTGGCGACGATGTCGTCGACGACGACGACGTCCCGGCCGGAGACGTCCGTCTCGCTGGGCGTGACGTCGACGTCGGTGCCGGAGTGTCGGACCTTCTCGAAGAAGTCGGCATCGCCGGGGCCGTAGGCGTCCCGGACGGAGCGCGCGAGGCGGATCGCGGACTCGTCGGGGCCGAGGAAGACGGGGTCGTGGAGGTCCTCGGGGAGCGGGTCGGCGAGGTGCGGGGTGGCGTCGACGTTCGTCGCGGGCACGTCGAAGAACTCGCAGACGGCGGGCTCGTGGACGTTCACGGTGTAGACTTCGTCCGCGCCCGAGGAGACGGCGCGCGCCATCGCCCGCGCGGAGACGGGTTCGCCGGGTTCGAAGGCGTCGTCCTGCCGGGCGTAGCCCATGTAGGGGAGGACGGTCACGATCTCGTCCGCGCCCGCCTCGCGGGCGGCGTCCTGCAACTGGAGGAGTTCGACGTGCGCGTCCGAGTCGACGGTGGAGGCGACGACGACGGCGCGCCCATCGACGGGCGGGACGCGGACGATGCGCTCGCCGTCCGGGAACGACTCGTACTCGACGGCCGCGAGTTCCTCGCCGAGTTCGGCGGCGAGCGCGGCGGCGAGCCCCTGCGAGGCGGAGCCACTGACGATCATACGTGTGGAGTGTGGAAGCGACGGGTTAGGCGTTTCCGTCCGCCTCCGCGACGGCGGCGGCGGTGACGCCGGGGAGGCCGATGGTGCGGGTGCGCCAGCCGTCGCCGGCGTCCACGGCGACGGTGCTGGACGAGTCGATGGCGTAGAGCGCGCCGGCACCGTACGCGACGGCGGCGAGGTCGCGGAGGGGGACGTCGCGCTCGCGCCAGCCGTCGCCGTCGTACTCGTGGAGGCCGTCGTCGACGACGGCGGCGGCGTGGTCGGCGCGCGCGGCGACAGCGGTCGCACGCCCACTTAGTTCGTCGAGCCAGCCGTTCCCGAGGCGATAGACGCCGTCGCCCGTGGCGGCCCACGGACCCGCGGCGGCGACGTCGTTCGCGTCGTCGAGGCCGGCGTAGTCGACGTCGTCGGCGGTGACGCGGTAGACGCCGTCGGCGGTGGCGAGCAGGTCGCCGTCGGCGCCCCGCGCGGTGGGCGCGATTCCGCGCGTCGTCCACGCGTCGCCGTCGTAGGCGCCGATACGGCCCTCGGGCCCGGCGGCGAGGAGCGCGCCGTCGCGATAGCTCGCGGCGACGGCGTCCCCGAACCCGGTCTCCTCGAACGTCTCGCCGTCGCCGGCGCCGACGCGGACGTCCTCGGCGTCCGCGACGGCGACCCGGTCGCCCGCGACGGCGACGTCGCGAACCTGGGTGGTGGTCCGGAGCGCGAACTCGCCGATCTGATCGGCGGAGACGGCGACGGCGGCGAGGCCGCGGTCGGTGCCGACGAGGAGCGTCTCCGTCCCGGTCCGGTCGGCGTAGACGCGCTTCTCGTCGATACTGATGTCGTGATCGCTCATATCGGGGTGTGTGGTGGCGGGGCGGAAAGCGGTTGTGCACGCGGGCCGCGCGGAGCCGACCAGCGGGAGGCTCCGCGGAACGAGCGAACGGTGACCAAAGGGAGCCGTGAGCCGCGCGACGCAGCGAGCCACACGGAGCCGACCAGCGGGAGGCTCCGCGGAACGAGCGAACGCGGAGCGACCGAAGGAAGCGATGCGTGAGGCGACGACCGAGGCGAGCGCGGCCGGGTAGCGCGCGGACCGGGCGGTACTTCCGGGCGGGGCCCCGATTGTCGGGTATGCGACGGCGACGTTATCTCGCGGCGGCGGGAGTGGGTCTCGCGGGCGCGCTCGCGGGGTGTAGCGGGGTCGGCGGTCTGCTGGGGCCGTCGGGGGAGTGGAAGCTCCGGGCGACGCCGGCGGATCCGGACGCGACGGATCACACGTGCACGCTGGAGGAGTCGTTCGTGCGCGAGCACGAGAACCTGCAGACGGTGTTGTCCCGGGCGCAGGACGGGGAGCGGGGGACGTGGAGCGAGCCGGTGTATCTGAGCGCGTCGGCGGGGAACCAGTTGGGCGCGGACCTCTCGGACTACTGCGGCGGGGGGTTCCGGGGCGTCTACTTCTACGACGACGGGGCGTACTTCGTGGGTCTCGTGGACACGGACCCGACGAACGATAAGGGCCACGGCGCGCACGAGCACTAGGGGCGCGCGTTCCACGTACGCTTTTGCCGGCGGGCGTCGGAGGGGGATGTATGCAGGTGTTCGGGTCGAGCGGGGTTCGCGGGGTGGCGAACGAGGCGGTGACGCCGGCGTTCGCGCTGCGCGTGGCGAAGGCCGCGGGGAGCGTCTGGGACGCGCCGCGGGTGGCGCTCGGACGGGACACGCGACGCACGGGGGGGATGTTGGCGAACGCCGTCGCGGCGGGTCTCGCGAGCGTGGGCGCGGACGTGGACCGCGTCGGGGTGGTGCCGACGCCGGCGCTGCAGGCGTACGCGGCCCGCGAGGGCGTGCCGGCGGTGATGGTGACGGCGTCGCACAATCCGCCGGAGTACAACGGGCTGAAGCTGGTGGGGTCGGACGGCGTGGAGCTATCGGTTGAGGCCATCGAGGGCGTGGAGGAGGCGCTGCTCGCGGAGGCGTTCGACGAGACGGCGTGGGACGAGACGGGCGCTGATCGGACGGTCGAGGGGGCGCGGCGGGAGTACGTCGGGGAGTTGCTCGCGGCGGTGGACCGCGAGCGGATCGCGGACGCGGGGTTGACGGTGGCGCTCGATCCGGGGCACGGCGCGGGCGCGCTGACGAGTCCGGAGTTCTTCCGCGAGCTCGGCTGTCGGGTGGTGACGGTGAACGCGCAGCGCGACCCGCACTTCCCGGGGCGGGACCCGGAGCCGGTGCCGGAGAACCTCTCGGATCTCGGACGGCTGGTGCGAGCGAGCGACGCGGACGTCGGTATCGCGCACGACGGGGACGCGGACCGCGCTATCTTCTTCGACGAGAACGGCGAGTTCGTGCGGGGGGACGCGACGTTCGCGGCGCTCGCGGCGGCGGAGCTGGATCCGGGTGACGCGGTGGTGTCGGCGGTGAACGTGAGTCAGCGACTCGTTGACGTGTGCGAGGACGTCGGCGCGGACCTCGAACTCACGCCCATCGGCTCCACGCGGATCATGACGCGCATCGGCCAGCTGGAGGCGGCGGGGCGAACGGTCCCCATCGCGGGCGAGGGGAACGGCGGGGTCATCTTCCCCGGCTATCGGGTGACGCGGGACGGCGCGTACACGGGCGCGCGGTTCCTCGAACTGCTCGCGGAGCGCCCGACGAGCGAGGTGGTCGCGCCGTTCGACGGCTACGTGAACGTCCGCGTGAACGTGGCGTACGCGGACGAGTCGGAGCGCGATGCGATGCTCGCGGCGGCGGAGCGGTACGCGGAGCGCGCGGACGCATCGGTGACGACGACGGACGGCTATCGACTCGACTACGGGGACGCGTGGGTGCTCGCGCGCCCGTCCGGGACGGAACCGGTCGTGCGCGTCTACGCGGAGGCGCACGACGAGACGCGGATGCGAGAGCTGGCGGACGCGCTCGTCGCCGAGATGGAGGACGCGCGCTAGTACGCGTCGAGCGCGTCGTCGAGTCGGTCACGGGCGTCGCGGGCGGCATCGAGTTCGTCAGCGACGGTGCCGTCGGCGACGGCGTCGCGTTCGGCGTCGCTCAGTTCTTCGCGCGCGACGGCGGCCTCGCGTAAGGCATCGTAGCGGCCGGTGCGCGCGAGCGCCTGCACGTCGCGGAGGCGTTCGACGGCCTCGTCGGCGTCGATGCGGTCGAGCGCGGAGACGAGTTCGGGGCCGCGATAGCGGAGGACGCCCGCGGGACTGGGCGGCCAGCCGAGCGCGAGGAAGTCGCCGTCGAGGCGGCGGAGGAAGGAGCGGTTCGCGCCGACGACGCGCTTCAGCGCGGCGGGGTCGGTGACGTGGTGTTCGAGTTTCGCCATCGACTCGTCGGCGTAGTCGAGCAGGTCGGGGATCGGTTCCGCGCCCGCGTCGTTCGTCCGAGCGTAGTCGAGGAGGGCGGGCGGAACGGTCGGCGCGTCCACGAGCGGGAACGCGGAGAGGGCGTCCAGCCAGTCGAGCACGTCGCGCGCGGGCCGGTCGGCGAGGGCGTCCGCGACGGCGGACGCGGCGGCGTCGT
Organism: Halarchaeum sp.; assembly: GCA_042216135.1. GTDB lineage: Archaea > Halobacteriota > Halobacteria > Halobacteriales > Halobacteriaceae > Halarchaeum. The sequence goes on from JBDGUG010000066.1 coordinate 15,721, forward strand.
CGTACGCGGTGACGGGGTCGCGGAGAGCGGAGAGGTCCCGGTCGGGGTCGGCGTCGGCGAGGCGGGCGACGCGCTCCAGGCGGTCGATTTCGTCGTCGAGTTCGTCGCGGCGGTCCTCGGCGGCGTGGCGCGCCGACCGGTAGGCGTCGCGGGCGGCCGCGAGTTCGTCGAGGCGCGCGACGAGGTCCGCGACGGGCGCGAGGGCGTCGCGGGCGCGCTCGAAGTCGGCGTCGGTGACGCGGCGCTTGTCGAGGGCGTCGTCGTATGCGTCGAAGGCGTCCGCGCCCGGTAGGGCGTCGTCGACGTCCTCGACGAGGTCCGCTACCTTCCCCTCGAACTCGACGTACGCCTGGAAGTCCCCCGATCCGGTCGCCGAGTCCTCGTAGCGCCGCAGGAGCGCGAGCGCGTCCTCGTGGTGGTCGCGGAGGCGTTCGAGCGTCGCTTCGCCGTGTTCGTCGACGGCGGCCTCTGCGTCGTCGAGGCGCTCGCGGGCGTCGCGGAGGCGCGCGGCGGCGTCGTCGGCCGCGGCGGGTTCGGACATCCTACTCGTAGACGGCGTCGGGGTCGAACACCTTCTCGCCGACGTTCTCGCCGTCGAGCGTCCGATAGAAGCAGGAGCGGTGGCCGGTGTGGCAGGCCCCGCCCGCCTGCTCGACGACGTAGAGGAGGCTGTCGCCGTCGCAGTCCACGCGGACCTCCTCTACGGTCTGGGTGTGGCCGCTGGTCGCGCCCTTCTCCCAGAGTTCGTCGCGCGAGCGCGAGTAGTAGTGCGCGCGGCCCGTCTCCGCGGTCCGCTCCACGGCCTCGCGGTTCGCGTACGCCAGCATCAGGACCTCGCCCGTCCCGGCGGATTGTGCGACGGCCGGGACGAGACCGTCCTCCCCGAAGTCGAGGTCGACTCCGAACTCGCTCATACGTCACCCTGTGGGCGGGCGAGGATAGGTCTTCTCCTAGTCGAGGGCGGCGCTCGCCTCTTCGAGCGTGAAGTTCCCCTCGTAGAGCGCGGTGCCGACGACGGCCGCGGCCGCGCCCGCGTCGCGCAGGGCGACGACGTCCTCGACGGTGGCGACGCCGCCGGAGGCGACGACGGGGATGTCCACGGCGTCGGCGACGCGGGAGACGACGTCCGCGCGCACGCCGGTCTGCTGGCCCTCGACGTCCACGTCGGTGAAGAGAATGCCCGCCGCGCCGAGGTCCGCGTACTTCTCGGCGGCCTCGGCGGGGTCGAGGCCCGTTCCCTCCGTCCACCCGGAGACGACGACTTCGCCGTCCTTCGCGTCGAGGCTGACGAGCACGCCGTCCGGGTAGACGTCCGCGATCTCCGCGACGAGGTCGGGGTTCTCAACGGCCGCCGTCCCGAGAATGACGCGGTCCACGCCCACTTCGAGGAGGTCGCGGGCGTCCGCGAACGTCCGGATGCCGCCCCCGACCTGCACGTCCGCGTCGTCCCCGACGGCGTCCACGACGGCGCCGATGGCGTCCGCGTTCGCTCGCTCGCCCTCGAACGCGCCGTCCAGGTCGACGAGGTGGAGGGTGCGCGCGCCCGCGTCCAGCCACCGGTCCGCGGCCGCCACCGGGTCGCCGTAGCGCTTTCCCGTGCCGCGTTCGCCCTGCACCAACTGGACGACTTCGCCGTCCTGCACGTCCACCGCGGGCACGACCTCGAACGTCTCGAACATACCCGCACTCGGACCGGGGGCGACAAAAACCGTCCGCGACGCGCCCGGGCGCGGGGGCGCGTCCCGCTGCCCCCGGACGACCGCACTATCACCGGCTTCAAACCACGGCGGCGCGTAGCCGCGTCCATGTCCGTTCTCCTCCTCGGCGTCGGCGTGCTCGTCGCCGTCTTCGTCGGCTACAACATCGGCGGGTCGTCGACGGGCGTCGCGTTCGGGCCCGCCGTCGGATCGCAGGTGGTGACGAAGTTCGTCGCCGCGCTCCTCATGTCCGTCTTCGCGCTCCTCGGCGGGTGGACGGTCGGCCGGAACGTCATCCGGACGATGGGCGGCGAGATCGTGCCGAGCGAGCAGTTCACGCTCGCCGCGTCCGTCGCCGTCCTCTTCTTCGTCGGCGTCGCGCTCCTCATCTCGAACCGCTACGGCGTCCCCGCGTCCACGTCGATGACCGCCGTCGGATCCATCGCCGGCCTCGGCGTCGCCACCGGCACCCTCCGCATGGCGACGATGGGACGCATCGTCTCCGCGTGGGTCGTCGCGCCCGTCGTCGCGTTCTGGGTCTGCGCGATGATCGGCCGCTACGCCTACCCGTACATGGACGCCGCGCTCCGCCTCGACGCCGCCGAAGGCGCGCTCCTGCGGTGGAATCGTCGCGGCCGGATCGCCTACCCGGTCGGCGTGAGCGCCGAGTCCACCCCGCGGCAGTTCGTCGCGTCCGCGCTCGTCGTCGCCATCGGCTGCTACATGGCGTTCTCCGCGGGCGCGTCGAACGCCGCGAACGCCGTCGCGCCCCTCGTCGGCGGCGGCTACCTCGACGCCGGCATCGGCATCCTCCTCGCCGGCGGCGCCATCGCTATCGGCGCGTTCACCATCGCGCGGCGCACCCTCGACACCGTCGGGAACGACCTCACCGACCTCCCCCTGCTCGCGGCGCTCGTCGTCGAAGTCGTCTCCGCGAGCCTCATCACCTTCCTCTCCTACCTCGGCATCCCCGCGAGCCTCGCCGTCTCCGCGACGATGTGCATCGTCGGCCTCGGCTGGGGGCGCGCGACGCGTACCGTCCGCGCGAACGACGCGCTCAGCGGCCAGGGCGAGGCGAAGATGTCGGTCGGTTCGCTCGCCGCCGAACGCGCCGACACCCCGCGCGACGTCCCCGGCATCGGCGATGAGGACCCCGAAGAGCTCGCCGCCGGCGACCTCTTCGATCCCGCGACCGTCGGCCGCGTCGTCCTCCTCTGGGTGCTCACCCCCTCCGTCGCCGCCGCCGCCTCCTTCGTCCTGTTCAGTCTCGCACCGCTCGCGCCCTGACGACGCGGCGGATACACGAACCCACACTCCCCGGACGCGTTCGTTCGCGTACCGGCGAAAACAGCAAGGCATTTCCTTACGGGCGCAGAACTGCCGTTGATGCCAACCGTCGAATACCTCAACTACGAGGTCGTCCAGGACCAGGACTGGGACATGGACGACGACGACCTGTTCGAGAAGGCCGCTGACGCCGGTCTCGACGCCGAAGACTACGGCGAGCTCGACGTTCCCGAGGGCGCCTACATCCTCGAGACCGCCGAGTCGCAGGGCTACGACTGGCCGTTCTCCTGTCGCGCCGGCGCCTGCGCGAACTGCGCCTCCATCCTGAAGGAGGGCGAGATCGACATGGACATGCAGCAGATCCTCAGCGACGAGGAGGTCGAGGACAAGAACGTCCGCCTCACCTGCATCGGCTCCCCCGCCACGGACGAGGTCAAGATCGTCTACAACGCGAAGCACCTCGACTACCTGCAGAACCGCGTCATCTAGTCGTCGGCGCTCGCGGGACCGACGGTCCCGCGCCACCGCATCGCCCACCGAATCCTCGTTTATTTCGCCCGCACAGTCGACAGTCGCCGAAACGCCTTTCACGTTCTCTCGCACTCGTCGGGTCGTGTACGCGTCCGCGCCCGACCTCCTGAGACTGCTCGCGATTCCGGCGTTCGCGTACGGCGCCTACCGCGACGTCGAGACGCGCCGCGTTCCGAACGCCCTCTGGCCGCCGCTGCTCGCCCTCGGCGTCGTCTGCCTCGCTATCGAGGGGTGGTCGGCGTGGCACGCGCCCTCGTCGTTCGCGCTGCGCGCGTTCGCGCTCCGCACGGCCGTGAGCGTCCTGATCGTCGGCGGTCTCGGCGTCGCGTTCGCCGTCTTCCCGCTCGGGTTCGGCGGCGCGGACGCGAAGGCGTTCGTCACCATCAGCGTCCTCCTCCCGACGTATCCCGCGTACTATCTCGGGAGCGTCGTCCTCCCGCTGGTCCCCGCGAACCTCCGCGTCTTCTCGCTGACGGTGCTGACGAACGCGCTCCTCTGCGGCCTCGCGTACCCGCTCTACCTGATCGCGGCGAACGCCGCCAGAGGGGACGTCTCGCCCGCGATGGCGGTCGGGAAGCGCGTCCCCGTCGATCGCCTCCCGGGCGAGCACGGCAAACTCATCGAGGACACCGAGGGGTCGCGCCTCTTCACCGGCCTCGACCTGGACGCCCTCCGGATGTACTGTCGGTGGCGCGGCGTCACTCTCGCGGACCTGCGCGAGAACCCCGGCCTGCGCGACCCGGCGACGCTCCCCGACGACCCGAACGATCCGACGGACGGCGCGGTCCATCGCGGCGCGCGCACCGACGGCGGAACGGGCGTCGAACCCGAGGCGGTCCCGGACGGCGCTCGCGACGACCCGTGGGGGGCGGCGGCGTTCCTCGACGACATCGAGGGATCGGCGTACGGGACGACGCCGGCGACGCTGCGCGAGGGCCTCGACCTCGTCGCGGATCGGGAGGCCGTCTGGGTGACCCCGGGGACGCCGTTCTTCGTGCTCATCGTCGCCGGCCTCCTCGTCTCGTTCGTCTTCGGGGACGTGCTGTTCGCGGTGCTCGGCCTCGCCGGCCTCGTCTGAGCGCAACGGCCTTTAGCGAGGCGCGCACACGAGTGGGTATGACCGAGCGCACGGGCGCCGCCAGCCGTTCGACCGCGGAGACGGAGATAGACGTCACCGTGGACCTGGACGGCGACGGCGACGCCGCGGTCGAGACGGGCGTCGGCTTCCTCGACCACATGCTCGAATCGTTCGCGAAGCACGGCCTCTTCGACCTGACCGTCCGCTGCGACGGCGACCTGCACATTGATGACCACCACACCGTCGAGGACGTCGGCATCGTCCTCGGCGAATCGGTGCGCGAAGCCCTCGGCGAGAAGCGCGGTATCGTCCGCTACGCCGACCGGAAGGTCCCGCTGGACGAGGCCGTCGCGTCCGTCGTCCTCGACGTCTCCGGACGCCCCTACTACGACTTCGAGGGAGCGTTCAGCCAGGAGCGAGTCGGCGAGTTCACCAGTATCATGGCCGCGCACTTCTTCCAGTCGTTCGCCGAGCACGCCGGCCTCACTCTCCACTGCGCCGTCGAGGGCGAGAACGCCCACCACGAGGTGGAGGCGCTGTTCAAGGCGAACGCGCGCGCGCTCGACGACGCCACCCGACTCGACGAGCGCCGCAGCGACACGCCGAGCACGAAGGGAGCGCTCTAGGCCGCGCGCAGGCCCGCGCTCGTCTCCTCGACGTGCCCGTTCTCCACGGCGGCGTCCACGGCAGCCTCGACGTCGCGTTCGGAGAGGTCGTACGCGCCCGTCGCGAGTTCGGTGAGGTCGGCGCGCGACATCGCCTCCGGACGGTTCCGGAGGAGGCGAACCACCTTCGCGTAGCCCTCCGGCCGGTCGTCGCTCGTAGCCGTCGCGGACGAGGCGGCCGCCGTCGCCGCAGCGGCCTCGGAAACGTCGGCGTCGGCGGCCGCGTCTCGCGCTTCGACGTCGGCGGGCGCGTCCGCGTCGGGTCGCCCGTCTGCGGGCGGGCTCGGGGACGCGTCGGCGGACGCGCCGGGGGACGGGTCGTTCGAGGGCGTGACACCGCCCGAGGTGTCGCCGTCGAGGGCGGCGACGAGCGGGCCGACGACGCCGGCGAGCACCTCGTGGCAGTGCGTGCAGAGGACGAGGCGTCGCTCGTCGGCGTCGACGCCGTCCGGGAGGACCTCGTAGACGCCGTCGGCGGGGTCGCCGCAGAAGTCGCAGGTGTCGAGTTGTCGCATACGGGGTGGTGGCGGGCCGGCCCCTTAGCGTTCCCGACGAATCCCGGTATCGTCCGCCGGCACGCCGGCGCTTTTCGGGCCGGCGACGCCACCACGAGGTATGCCCGAGATTCCCGAGACGATGCAGGCGCAGGTCGTGCGCGAGCACGGCGAACCCGACGTCTTCGAGGCCACGGAACTGGCCGTGCCCGAACCCGGCCCGAACGAGGTGCTCGTCGAGGTGGCGGCGACGAGCGTGAACCCGGTCGATACGAAGATTCGGAGCGGCGCGGCCGCGGGCCTCGGCCCCGACGCGCCGGCGGTCCTGCACGGCGACCTCGCCGGAACGGTCGTCGCCGTCGGCGACGGCGTCTCGCGCTTCGACGTCGGCGACGAGGTGTACGGCTGTCCGGGCGGCGTGCGGGGGACGACGGGCGCGCTCGCGGAGTACGCGGCCGCGGACGCCGCGACGCTCGCGCGCAAGCCCGAGCCGCTCTCGATGCGCGAGGCCGCCGCGCTCCCGCTCGTCACCATCACCGCGTGGGACGGACTCGTGACGCGCGCGGACGTCTCGCCCGGCGAGTCCGTGCTCGTCCACGGCGGCACCGGCGGCGTCGGCCACGTCGGCGTCCAGCTCGCCGCCCGCGAGGGCGCGCGCGTCCACGCGACGGCCTCGACCGACGAGAAGCGCTCGCTCGCCCGCGAACTCGGCGCGGACGTCGCCTTCGACTACCACCGGGACGTCGACGACTACGTCGAGGCGTACACGGACGGCCGCGGGTTCGACGTCGTCTTCGACACGGTCGGCGCGGGCGCGGACAACCTCGAATCGTCGATGGACGCGGCGGCGCTGAAGGGCCGCGTCGTCACCACCGTCTCGCGCGGCGAAGCGAGCCTCGACGCCGTCCACGGGAAGGGGCTGAGCTTCGATACGGTGTTCATGCTCGTCCCGCTCCTGCACGACGACCACGCCGGGCGCGTCCGTCACGGGGAGATACTCGAGCGCGCCGCGACGCTCGTCGCGGACGGAAAGCTCCGCCCGCACCTCGACGACACCGACTACGGCCTCGAAGAGGTCGCCGACGCGCACCGACGCCTCGAAGCCGGCGAGCACGTCGGGAAGATCACGGTCCGCGTCAACGACTAAGGCGCTCGCGCACGGGCGTTCGACTATGCCCGAGTTCGAAGCCGACGAGACCGCTCTCGTGGTCGTCGACGTGCAGAACGGCTTCTGTCACCCCGACGGGAGCCTCTACGCGCCCCCGAGCGGGGACGCCGTCGAGCCCTGCGTCTCGCTCGTCGAACGCGCGCTGGCGGCCGGCGCGCGCGTCGTCTACACCCGCGACGTCCACCCGGAGGGCCAGTTCGACGACAATCACGCCTACGACGAGTTCGCGCGCTGGGGCGAGCACGTCGTCGAGGGGACGTGGGACGCCGAACTCGTCGACGACCTCCCCGCGCCCGACCACGTCGTCGAGAAGCACACCTACGACGCGTTCCACCAGACCGACCTGGAGGGATACCTCGACGCGCACGGCGTCCGCGACCTCGTCTTCTGCGGGACGCTCGCGAACGTCTGCGTCCTCCACACCGCCGCGAGCGCCGGCCTGCGCGACTACGGCACCGTCGTCGTCGAGGACGCCCTCGGCTACATCAAGGAGGGCCACCGCGAGTACGCCGTCGAACACGCAGACTGGCTCTTCGGGGAGACGGCGACGCGCGACGACGTCGCGTTCGCCTAGACGTCCTGGTCCGCGGGCGTCGCGACGTTCGTCGTCTGAACGACGTAGAGCGCGGCGACGAGCGCGAGGAGGAGGACGGCGTAGCCGGCGGCCGCGACCGTCGCGTCCAGCGACGACCCGTAGTCGCCCGCGTGGAAGCTGATGATCTTCCGCGAGACGGCGATGAGGCCGGCCGCGATGACGATGCGGATGACGCTCCGATCCTTCGCGTACGCGACGACCGTCTGGAAGATTTCGACGATGATGAACAGCAGGAGGATCTCGTCGATCAGCGCGACGATGGCGTCCGTGTTCGCGATAGCGCCCGTTCGAACGAGCGAGACGATCTGCAGGAGGAAGTCGACGACCCCGATAGCGAACAGGCCGACGAGGACGAACGCGGCGACGACTTCGAGATAGCGCATCAGGCGCTCGGAGAGGTCGACGGGGTCGACGGAGGCCATCGCGTCGACGTAGCCGCGCCGACGCCTAAAAATCCGACCCCGCGACCGCCCTCCGTCAGCTTTAGGCGCGCGAGCGACGACTCGCGGGTATGCGCGTGATTCGCGACGCGACGCTCGCCGACGGCCGGGTGCGCGACGTCCGCGTCGGCGACGACGGAACCATCGACGCCGTGGGCGAGGGCCTCGACGGCGAGGAGTACGCGGACGCCGACGAGCGCCTGCTCCTCCCCGGCGCCGTCGACGTCCACGTCCACTTCCGACAGCCGGGCGCCCCACAGAAGGAGACGTGGGCGACCGGGTCTCGCTCCGCCGCGGCGGGCGGCGTGACGACGGTGGTCGATCAGCCGAACACCGACCCGCCGACCGTGACGGGCGCGGCGTTCGACGAGAAGGAGGGGTTCGCCGCCGACTCGCTCGTCGACTACGGCATCAACGGCGGCGTCACCGCCGAGTGGGACCCCGACTCGCTGTTCGTGCGCCCGCTGTTCGCGCTCGGCGAGGTGTTCCTCGCGGACTCCACGGGCGAGATGGGCATCGACGCCGACCTGTTCGCGGACGCCGTCTCGCGGGCCGCGGACGCCGACGTCCCCGTCACCGTCCACGCCGAGGACGCGACGAAGTTCGACGAGAGCGTGCTGCCGCGCAGCACGGAAAACGCGAGCGAGGAGGGGAACGACCCGCGAGCGAGCGCGCGAGCGCGCGACGACGTCGCCGCGTGGAGCGCCTACCGGACCGCCGTCGCCGAAATCGCGGCCGCCGAACGCACCGTCGACGTCGCCGCGGACGCCGACGCCGACGTCCACCTCGCGCACACCTCCACCCCGGAAGCCGTCGATATCGCCGCCAAGGGCGGCCTGACCTGCGAGGCGACCCCGCACCACCTCTTCCTCTCCACCGACGACTACGACGACCTCGGAACGTTCGGCCGGATGAACCCGCCGCTTCGCTCCCCCGAGCGCCGGAATCGGCTCTTCGAGCGCCTCGTCGACGGCCGCATCGAGATGGTCGCCACCGACCACGCCCCGCACACGCGCGCCGAGAAGGACGCGGACGTCTGGCACGCCCCCTCCGGCGTCCCCGGCGTCGAGACGATGCTCCCCCTCCTGCTCGCCGCGACCCGGACCACCGACCTCACCGTAGAGCGCGTCCGCGACGCGACCGCACGCGCCCCCGCCGACGTCTTCGGTATATCGGGGAAGGGGCGCATCGAAGCGGGCTACGACGCCGACCTCGCGCTCTACGACCTCGACGACGTCCGCGAGATCAGCGGGGACGACCTCCACTCGAAGTGCGGGTGGACGCCGTTCGAAGGGAAGGCGGGCGTCTTCCCCGTCTGGACGATGCGCCGCGGCGAACGCGTCTGGGACGCCGACGACGGCTTCGGGCGCGCCGCCGGCCGCAACGTCCGCGGATAAGCCCGAACGTTCAACCGCGCGAACCCCGAATAATCGGGCATGGCAGACCGCACCCGGCGCGCGGCCACCCCGGCCGCGGGCGCCGTCGCGGCAGCACGAGACACCGTCGGCGTCGCGCGCGACGTCCTCGCCGTCGTCCGCGAACGGAACCTCCCGTTCGTCGCCGGCGCCATCGCGTACGCCGCGTTCGTCTCCCTCGTCCCCCTGCTCGTGCTCGTGTTCGCGCTCGCCGCCGCCCTCCGCGGCCCCGAAACCGCCGCCGCCGTCGTCGGCGCCCTCCAGGGATTCCTCTCACCAAGCGCCGCCGACCTCCTCCGAACCGCGTTCGTCGACCGGACCGGCGCGCTCGGCACCAGCGTCTTCGGCCTCGTCCTGCTCGCGTGGAGCGCGCTCAAAGTATTTCGCGGACTCAACACCGCGTTCGCGCTCGTCTACGGCACCGCCGACGACGCCGGGTTCGTCGACGCCGTCACGGACGGCGCCACCGCGCTCGCCTGCCTCGCCGTCGCCGCCGTCGCCCTCGTCGGCGTCGGCGCCCTCCTCACGCTCGTCGTCGACCAACTCGTCCTCGACCTGCTCGGCCCCCTCCTCCTCTGCGGCGGCCTCACGCTCGCGTTCCTCCCGCTCTACTACGTCCTCCCCGACATCCCCCTCCGCGTCCGCGACGCCCTCCCCGGTGCCCTGCTCGCCGCCGTCGGATGGCTCGCGCTCGGCGTGCTCTTCCGCGCGTACGTCGGCATCGCCGGCGCCGGCCAAGCCTACGGCGTGCTCGGCGCCGTCATGCTCCTGCTCACCTGGCTCTACGTCGCCGCGCTCGTCGTCCTCGTCGGCGCCGTCCTCAACGCCGTCCTCGCCGACCACCTCACCGACGACGGCAACCCCGCCGCCGTCGCCTAGTCGTCCGCCGGCTCCATCTCGTGCCCGCAGTTCGGACACGTCGCCTCCTCGCGGCGCAACTCGTCGCTCGCCTCCCGCACGTCCCGCATCACCGACGAGATGCGGTCCTCCGCCTCCAACTCCTCGTCCACCGATAGCTCCACGCCCTCGACTTCCAGCAGGAACTTCGCCACCTCCGTCACCTCGTACATCAGGTCGTCCAGTTCGTCCGCCGTGAAGAAGTCGCTCATCGCCCCGTAGAGGAACGTCGCCCCCGCCTTCGTCACCTTCTCCTCGAACGACGCCCGCGCCTGATTCACCGCCTGCGGCGTGTACGTGTCCGTCATGAACGGCACCAACTCGGGCAGGTTCTCCCCTATCTTCGTCATCTCCACGCCCGTCTCCGTCCGAAAGTCCGAGCAGAGCCGCGCGATAGCCCACTCGCGCGCCGTGATGTACGTCCGCTCCCGCAGGAACTCGTTCACGCGCTCGTACTGCGCGCCGTCCATCTTCTGGAACCGATCGTACTTCTGCACGTCCGACGGCACACCCGGCGCCGGCTCCGAACCGGCCGCCTCGCCGCTCTCGGACGTGCCGTCGGCATCAGCGTCCGCCTCGGCAGCGCTCGTGTCAGTCCCGTCCGCCGCGCTCGCCTCGTCCCGGTCGGGCGCGTCACTCGCGGATCGTTCCTCCCCGCTCGTGGTGGTCGCGGCTTCGCCGCTCGCGTTCTCGCGGCCCCCCTCGGGCGCCGCGTCATCCTCACGGCTTCGCCGTTCGGTTCGCGGTCCCTCCGGGCCCGCGGTATCCTCGCTCATACCCGGCCTACCCCGGTCGAGAGGAAAAGCGTATCGCCGCCGCGAACGGGCTTTCGACGTGCTTTTACCGCCCGCGGGCCACCGCTCGCGTATGGCTACGTTCAACGTCGTGGTCGCCGACCCCGCGGAGGGGGCGGCGCACCCCGTCGAGGTCGAGGGACAGGACGCGAATCGCTTCATCGGTCGGGAAATCGGCGACGAGGTCGACGGCGGCGCCGTTGGACTGACCGGCTGCACGCTCGAGATCACCGGCGGCTCCGACGCCGCCGGGCGGCCGATGCGCGTCGACGTCGCGGGCGCCGGCCTGAAGGACGTCCTCGTCACGGGCGGCGTCGGCTTCAACCCCGAACGCGACGGCGAACGCCGCCGCATCAGCGTCCGCGGGCGCGAAGTCTCCGACGCGACCGTCCAGATCAACGCGAAGGTCACCGAGACCGGCGACGAGTCCGTCGCCGAACTCCTCGGCGAGGACGACGCGGACGAAGACGACGAGTAAGCCCCGCTCGGCGAACGGGCGCGCCCGTAGGCGCGAAATCCGAACGCACGCCGTTTTTCTGCCGCGGTATCGTAGCCCGCCCATGAGCGACAGATACGAGCAGTTCCTCGCCGGGGAGCGCCACGACGACGTCGCGCTCTACCTCAGCGACGCCGTCGTCTCCGACGTCGAGACGCTCGCCGACCGCGACGACGCCGTGCGGGCCGGCGACGGCGTCGTCCTCGTCGTCGACGGCGACCGCGGGCGCAGCGTCTTCAAGAAACTGACCGGGAGCGACGCCATGGAGTTCGCGCAGGGCGCGATGGAACGCGACGGCCGCGTACACCGTGACCTCACCGGCGGCGACTGCCCCGACGCGGACGACGACGCCCACGACGCCCGATTCGTCTTCGCGTTCAGCGAAGCGCAGAACGAGGAGGTCGGTGGCCTCTACGAGGAGGGTCCCGTGATGCACGCGTACGTCCAGTGCGCCTGCGGCGCGACGTACTCCGAGCGCTGGGTCGTCTGAGCTAGTCGTCGGCGGGTTCGTCCGGGAGCGCGCGGAACGCCTCCAGGATCACCTGCTTCGTCACCGCGCCCTCCGTCGTCCAGTGGTGCGCGTAGTCGAGCATGTCGTCGTAGATGTCGGGCTTACAGCCCGCCGCCTTCGGGTGACCGCCGCCGTTCACGCGGCGCGCGACCTCGTGACACTGCTCGAACGCCTCGCTCCCGCGGATCGACGCCGACCCCGCGGGCTTCACGATCACCGCCGCGGCCGCGCCGCGCTCCCGGAGCGCGTCCGCGACCTCGTTCTGCGAGCAGCGCCCGTACGTCACGCCCACGACGATCTCGCGCTCGCCCGCCGCCACCGTCTCCAGTTCAGCGCGCTCCACCGCCTTCTCGATGAGGTCCTCCTTCTCCACGCGACGCTCCTCCAGCAGGTCGCGCGCCGTCTCCGGGAGGTCCGGGCCGTGCTCGCGCACCGTCGCGACGTACTCGTCGTCGTCCACCCAGTGCGAGTAGTCCGCGAGGTCGTCGCTGCGCGGATCCTCCTTCAGCCAGAGGTCGTGGTCGCGCGTCACCGCCGCGAGCTCCACGAGATGCCGCGGCAGGTCCGCATCGACGGACCGCGCCGCCACGTCCGCCGTACACTCCTCCTCCGAATCGCCGACGACGAGATCCACGCCCGCGTCCCGCACCGCCGCCAGCGCCTCGTCCGTCCACTGGTGGTGGTCGTACCAGCGCACCGCGCTCGCGTGCGCCACCAGCGACTCCAGTTCGTCCGCGACGTCCGCGTACTCGTCCGGACAGAGGTCGCAGACGTAGACCGTCGCGTCCCGCTCACCGTACTCCGCCGCGCGCGACAGCCCCTCCGAGAGGTCGTGCGGGCTCGCCGGCACCACCGCCGCCTCGCCGTGGACCTCCCGAACGATCGCCGCGCACGCCAGCCCGTCCGCGTCCGGATCCGTCACCACGATCACGTCCGCGCCCGCGAGGCGCTCGCGGATCTCCGCGTCCTCGCGCGCGTCCTCGACCTCGTCCGGCACGAAAAAGCCCGTCCCAGGGAGCCGGGACTTCCGCTCCAGCGAGAGCGTCTCGTCGTCGATGAGCCAGTCTTCCATACCACAGAGAGCCGGCCGAGCGAAAAGAAGGCGACGCTTCCGCGGGCGGGACTGCAGACGCGCGCTCGCCTCTCCGTGGCCCCTCGCTATCGCTCGGGCCCACGTCACTCGCGTGTCGCTCCCACCGGGTCGCTCCCGCTCGCCTAGTCGTGGGCCGCCGCTCGCTATCGCTCGCGACGCCCCACGTTACTCGTCCGTCGCGAGTCGCCGCACCGTCAGCACGGGCACGGGCGAGTCCCGAACGATCCGCTCGGCGACCGATCCGACGAGCAGACGGTTCTCGCCGTGGCGGCCGCGCGTCCCCGTCGCCACGAGGTCCGCGTCCACCTCGCGGACGTAGCCGAGTATCTCGTCGGCCGGCCGGCCCTCGCGGACCGTCGTCGTCACGTCCCGGGCGGCGCGCGCGACGACGCGGTCGGTGGCGTCGCGCGCGCGCTCCTCCAGCGACTCGCGGAGTTCGTCGCGAACGTCCTCGGGCGCGTCCTCGACGTTCCCCTCGTTCACGACCGAGATGGCGTGGACGGACGCCTCGAATCGCTCCGCGAGGTCGATCGCGACCGTGACGGCGCGCTCGACGCTCTCGGACCCGTCCGTGGCGACGACCACCGTGTCGAACATGTCCCCGACTCGGTGGCGTCCGCACTTAACTCCCACTCCTCGGTGGGCTTTTGGTCGCGGCCCGCGCACGCCCGGACATGACCCTCGAAGTCGACACCGTCCTCGTGCCCGTGGACGGGAGCGTGGCGGCCTCGAACGCCGCGGAGTACGCGGTCGCGGTCGCCGAGCGGTACGACGCGGACCTCCACGCGCTCTTCGTGCTCGCCGACGACGTCGCGCGCGAGATACGGGACGGCACCGCGGACGAGGACGCCGTCGCGGGCGACAGTCGCGCCGTCATCGACGACATCCGCGCGATGGCGCCGAACGACGTCACCGTCTCCTCCTCGGTGATGCACGGATTCTCCACGCAGCGCAAGACCCACCATCCCGGGAGCGTCATCCTCGACACCGCCGACGACGTCGGCGCGGACTTCATCGTCGTCCCGCGCGAGAGCCCCGGAACGCCGGATCCGCCCGGAACCGTCCTCGAAAAAGTCGCCGAGTACGTGCTGCTCTACGCGAGTCAGCCCGTCCTCTCCGTCTGAACGTCCGCCGTCGAGAGGTCGCGCTCCATCTCCAACTCGAAGCTCTCCGCGTTCGTCGTCTCGAACCCGACCTTCTCGTAGAGCGCGACCGCGGCGTTGTTCCACCGCTCGACCGTGAGCCAGACGTGCCCGACGCCCTCCACTGCCCCGTAGCCGAGGAGCGTGCAGATGAGGCGCGTGCCCACGCCCGACCCCTGGTAGTCCTGGTGGACGAAGATAGCGAGTTCGAACTGGTCCTCGCCGTCCGGGACGAGCGTCGCGTGCCCGACCGCCCGGTCGGCGTCCCAGACGACGACGTTGTAGCCGTCCGATTCGAGCAGCGTCGACAGCCACGAGCGAATGCGCTCCTCGCCGACCGGCGGGATGCCCTGCGCGCGCATCCCCGGATCGAAGTCCTCGTACATCGAGACGAGCGCCGCCACCGCGTCCTCGTCCGCCGAATCGAACCGGCGCGCGACGAGGTCGCGGTCCTCCGCGTCCGTGAACGAGACGGGCGGCACCGGGAACGGTTCCGCGGGCACGCCGTCCGACTGACTCTCTCCCGTCATCGCACCAGCGTCACCGTGACGTGCGAGTTCAACAGGACGAACTCGGCGATCGGACCGAGCCGTATCTTCCCCATCGGACTGCGCTCCCCGCCGCCGAGGACGACCTGATCGAACCCCTCGCTCTCCGCGAGGTGGACGAGTTCGCTCCCCGGATCCCCGGTGAGGTGTCGGACGTCCGCGTCGAGGTCGGCGTCCTCCAGCACGTCCGTCGCGTGCTCGATGACCGTCTCGGCGTCGCGCTCGCTCTCCGGATTGTCGAGCACGGCGACGGTCAACACGTCCCCGGCTTCGACGGCGCGCTCGCTCTCCGGATTGTCGAGCACGGCGACGGTCAACACGTCCCCGGCTTC
>JBDGUG010000067.1:0-29954 GCA_042216135.1 Halarchaeum sp.
CGGCTGGTCGCGCACGAGTCACGACGTTCCTCGTTCGCGCGTTCAGGTGTCGCCTGCGGCGACACCTAGTCGCTCGCGTGCCGGTCGGCCCGACTCGGCGGCGGAATCTGGGGCTCCGACGCGCCGACGTTCGGGAGCGCGCACTTCGCCGGTTCGTCGTTCACGTGCGCGTACTCGTCGGGGGCGTTCGCGAGGACGTGCGCGGGGTTCTCGCCGCTGCGGAGTTCGGCGGCGCGCAGGCCGTCGAAGCCGGCGACGCGCGCGCGGATGCCGCGCCAGTGGTGGACGGCGGCGGGCGGTATCGTCGCGTCGCGCAGCGGCCGATAGTCGGGGCCGCGCGAGGCGAGCACAGCGAGGTTCACGGCGCCCGCGAGGTCCGAGTGATCGACGAGCACGCCGACGTTCGCGTTCGCGGGCGCGCGGTGCGCGAGCACGTCGAGGCCGAGGTGGAGCGCGCGATACTCGGCGACGTTGTTGTCCGGCGCGGCGTCGGGGACGGCGAGGCGGGCGACGCGCTCGCCGGTCCGGGTCTCGATGATGACGCCGAGCCCGCCGCCCTCCGGCGCGAACGACCCGTCCGTCGCCACGTAGAAGTCCCGACGATGCGTTCGGGGGTGGTGGGCGATGTGCGGGGTCGGTGAGTCGTCGAACAGCTCGCGCAGCCGTTGCCGGCCGACGGTGGCCATACCGAGTCTATCTCCCCCTGGGTCTTAAGCGGTGCGCCGCCACCACTCCACAACTACTACTACGGCGTCGCTCGACCCCACACTATGGGTCTCACCGCACGCGATCTGATGACGGCGGACGTCGAGACGGTCTCGCCCGACGACGAGATCGGCGAGGTGCTCACGAAGCTCTCGCGACGCGACTTCACCGGCTTCCCCGTCGTCGACGGGCGCGAACTCGTCGGCGTCGTCACCGAACACGACCTCGTCGACATCTTCCAGCCGAGCGACCGCACCCTCTACGTCCCGTTCGGCCTCCCGCCCTTCCTCGAGAGTCTCACGTACGCCATCGACCTCTCCTGGGACGAACTCGACGTCGAACTCGACCTCGCGAAGAACGCCGGGCGCCCCATCAGCGACGTGATGTCCACCGACGTGAAGACCGTCGGCCCGGACGCGTCGCTCGACGACGTGCTCGCCGTCCTCGCGAACGAGGAGGAGGACGTCAACCGCATCCCCGTCGTCGAGGACGACCACCTCGTCGGCATCATCGCCCGCCAAGACGTCCTGCGCGCCGTCCACCGCGAGCGCACCGCCGCCGACCCGGACGCCTGAGCGGCGCACAGACCGCCCGCCAGCGAGGCGTTCCGCCATCGAAACGTTCAGCAGGCGCGGCGCCCTCCCTCCGCCGTGTCCCGCTATCGAGCCCTCCTCTCGTTCTGCGTCCTCGCCGTCGCGTGGGGGTCCGCGTTCGCCGCGATCAAGGCCGGCCTCGCGTACTTCGACCCGGTCTTCTTCGCGGCGCTCCGCTACGACCTCGCGGCCGTCCTGATGCTCGCGTACGCGGCGTACGCGACGCCGCGCTGGCGGCCCCGAACGCGCGCCGAGTGGACCGCCGTCGCCGTCGGCGCCGTCCTCCTCATCGCCGCCTACCACGCCCTCCTGTTCGTCGGCGAGGACCTCCCCGGCGTCACCTCCGCCGGCGCCGCCGTCGTCGTCAGCCTCAGCCCCGTCCTCACCACCGCGTTCAGCCGCCTCGTCCTCCCCGAAACGCGGTTCTCCCCGCTCGGCATCGTCGGCCTCCTCCTCGGCCTCGTCGGCGTCGCCGTCCTCGTCGTCCCGCCCGCCGCCGTCCGCACCGGCGACCTCTCGGCCGTCCTCGGGTCGAACGCCGTCGGCCTCCTGTTCGTCCTCGGCGCCGCCGCCGCGTTCGCGCTCGGGAGCGTTCTCACCGAGCGCATCGACGCCGGTCTCCCCCCGGCGACGATGGAGGCGTGGGCGATGCTCCTCGGCGCCCTCCTCCTGAACGCGCTCAGTCTCGGACTGGGCGAATCGCAGGCCGTGCCGCTCACTATCGAGAGTCTCGGCGCGCTCGGCTACCTCTCCGTCGTCGCGAGCGGCTTCGGCTTCCTCGTCTACTTCGACCTGCACGAGCGCCTCGGCTCCGTCGAGATCAACCTCGTCTCCTACGTCGCGCCCGTCGTCGCCGCCGTCGTCGGCTGGGCGCTCCTCGGGGAGACGGTGGACGTCACGACGGCGCTCGGCTTCCTCGTCATCTTCGCCGGCTTCTGCCTCGTGAAACGCGACACCCTCCGCGAGGAACTCTCGCGGATCACCGCCGTCGCACATCGCGCCGAGTAGGCACCGCATACCCGTCGCCGCGCGACCGGGCTTTTTGACGCCCGCGACCGAAGTGGGCGCGTGCTCACTCGTCGCACCTGCCTCGCCTCGCTCGGCGCCGCGGCGACCGTCGCGCTCGCCGGATGCGCGCTCGGCACCCCCGTCTCCTCCGACCCCGCTCGGGCCGACCCGACGAGCGCGGCGTTCGACGACGGGGACGCCCTCCCCGCGCGTTACACCTGCGACGGCGCCGGCGTCTCCCCGCCCGTCTCGCTCGACGCGCCCGACGACGCCGAGACGTGGGCGCTCGTCGTCACCGACCCCGACGCGCCCGGCGGCACGTTCACCCACTGGCTCGTCTGGAACCTCACGGACGCCCTCCCCGAAGCCGTCCCGCACGGCGAGACGGTGGGTGACGGCGCACGCCAGGGACTCAACGACTTCGGGGCGCGCGGATACGGCGCGCCGTGTCCGCCGCACGGCGACGGCCCGCACCGCTATCGCTTCGACGCGTACGCGCTCGCGGGGACGCTCGACGTCCCGCTGGACGTCGGACGGGCGGCGCTCGTCGACGCCTGCCACGACGCCGACCTGCTGACCGTCGGGTCGCTGCGCGCGACGTACGAACGCGCCTAGTCGTGGTAGCCGCGCCCGACGACGAGCGAGACGACGTGGAGCAGGACGAGGGCGACGAACGCTATCCACGTGTTCGCGGACTCGAGACCGCTCAGCACGAGCGGAACGTAGAGGAACGGGAGGACGACGGCGCTCCAGAACCCGAGGGCTTCGACGGGACGGCGGAGCGCGGAGAGACCGTCCGCGTGGCTCGCGAGGCGACGCATCGGGGTCTCGTGGAGGGGCTGATTGGACATGGGGATTCGACCTGTCCTACCCAACGACCGCCGGGGGGATATAACGGCGAGATGCTTCCGGTCGTTTCACGCGATTAGGCGCCAATACACGGTCCGATAGGGACGTTTTACCGACTGTCGAGAGGCCTTTAGACGTTTCACGGAGCCCGCAGAACGCTCGAAACCGGATCGGAAGACCTGCGGGTTCGTCGGGCGGCCGTCGCACGCCCGTCCGTCGCGCGTCCGCCCCCGCGGCCACCAGCGGTTTCCGGCGGTCGGGCGAAGCCACGACGATGACCGAGGGCCTCACCGTCCCGCCGAACTGGACGCGAGACGACCCGGACTGGGAGGAGGACGCCGGCCGCAAGTACGACCCGCGCGCCGTCGTCGAGTACGAACACCTCGACCACCCCCTCCGCGTCGTGCTCGCGCCCGCCCGCGTCCCCGACACCGTCGCCGCCGACGCCCGCGGCTACCGCGTCGACGTCCGCCACGGCACCCTCTCGACCGACCTCGAAACGTACGAACTCGCCGCCGTCCCCGCGCTCGCCGACGCCCACGACGTCGCCGCGGACTTCATGCGCCTCTACACCGAATTCGGCGCGCACGCCGACCACACCGACCGCGTCGTCGAAGACGTCGCCCGCGCGAAAGCGGACGTGTGGGAGCGACAGCACGACGCCGCCACCGGCGACTCCCCCCGCGACCACGTCCGCTGACGGCGCTCATCGAGTAGTTCCGTCAGAAAGTGCCCGGGAGGGGTTCAGGAACCACGGTCGCAAATCTCCGCTTCGCTCCCTGCTCTGCGTTCGCTTCGCTCACGCAGAACCTCCGGGTTCTCACCCACTCCCCGGGCGTCCCAGACGGACCGCTCGCCGTCGTTCGCGTTCACGTCAGAAAGTGCCCGGGGAGGGGTTCGAACCCTCGGCCTCCGCATGTCCCAGGTTCGAGGCTCGGCGGGCCTCGGGGGACACGCACAGCCACCGAATGGCTGCCGCACCGAATCTCGGAACCCTATGAGTGCGGCGCTATGACCAGACTAAGCCACCCGGGCTCGATTCCGGCTAAGCCCAGGTCACGTATTAACCTTCTCTTTCGCGTCGGGCGGTACGGGTCGCGGCGTCGGGTTTAAGCCGGGGCGCGCACACCACGTCGTATGGACGTACCCGCCGCCGTCGCCACCGCGGTCGACGACGAGCGCGTCGCCGCGAGCGTCCCGTTGAACGGCGACGACGCGCTGTTCGTCACGCCCACCCGACTCGTCCTCTATCGCGCCGACGGACTGCTCAGCAACGAGTCCGTCGCGGTGTTCGACCACGACGCCGAACGCGTCACCGTCTCGGAGGGCCGTCGGAAGGCCACGATCACGCTCGACTACGGCCTCGACGGCGAGGACTCCTTCTCCGTCCCGGCGGGCCGCCTCGACGACGTTCTCCACCCGGTGCTCGCCGTCGCGCTGAACGCCGCGGGCGTCACCGACCCCGGGGAGAGCGTTCGCCGTACCTTCCGGTTCAGCGAACTCACGCTCGTCGTCACGAGCGCGCGCGTCGTCCGCCACGTCGGCGCCGCCGTCTGGGACACCGACTACGACGAGATCCCGTACGCCGACGTCACCGACGTCGGGGCCGAAGAGGGGAGCGTCGCGAGCCAGCTCGTCCTCGAGACGACCGCGCGGAGCCAGCGCATCAAGATCCCGAACGAGTCGTTCCGGGACGTCCGCGAGACGGTCGAGCGCTCGCTCTACGAATCGTACGGCGTCGAGAGCTACGCCGCGTTCCGCCGCGAGGTCGGCGAGGCCGAGGACGACGAGGCCGCGCCGAGCGCCGTCGACGACTTCGCGGACAGCGGCATCGACCCGATCCAGCCCGACATCCCCGCCGACCCCGACGACGCGGCGGTCGACGAAGCCGAACCCGCGACGGAGCCGTCGCCGGCCGCGGACTCCGCGTCCGAGCAGGGCGTTGGGGCCGCGAGCGAGCACGCGGCCGAGCAGCGCGCGCCCGCGGCCACCGCGACGACGCGCGAGCGAGACCGACCCGACGCCGCGGCCGACGCCGACCGTGAACCCGCCGTCGACCTCGACGCGCTCGCGGACGACCTCTCGGCCGTCCGGGACGCCCTCGACGAGCAGCGCGAGCGCGCGACCGAGCAGCGCGAGCGCATCGAACGCCAGCGCGAGGCCATCGCTCGCCAGCGCGACGCCATCGAGACGCAACTCGACACGCTGGACGAGCAGCGCGAGACGGTCGACGCGCAACTCGACGCGCTCGACGCCGAGCGCGAGCGCCTCGACGACGCCCTCGACGCTATTCGCGACCGGTGACCTTTCGGATGCACGAGGAGCCGAACGGACCGATTTCGCCGCCGTCCAGCCGGATGAAGTAGCCCTCGGAGAGCCCGGTACCGCAGCGCCGACACGAGAACTCGCCCTCCTTCGTCACGACGTCCGCCTCGAAGGACACGTAGCCGCCGCCCTGCGGTCGGACGGTGGCGCCGTCGCGCTCGACGACGCCGCGCGCCTCCGCGGCCTCGATTATCTCGCGGACGACGCGCGGATGCGTCGAGACGGTCTCCACGCGATCCATCAGCTCCGCCATCGAGAGCTCCTCGTCTTCGAGGCGTTCGAGCAACTGCACGCCGAGTTCGACCGGGTCGTCGCTCGCGTCACCGGACTCGCCGTCGCGCGCGTCTCCCGGACCGTCGGCGCCCATCACCTCCCCGTGCGCGACGCGACCGTATAGCGTCTGCGGACGGAGAAGAAGACACTTGGCCCGCGCCCGCCTATCCGGGCGCGTGTCCCGGTCGCTCCCGCGTGCGCTCCCCGCCCCGCGCGTCCTCGCCCTGCTCGGCGTCGCCGCGCTCGTCGCCCTCGCGATCGCCGTCTCTCCGGGCGACGTCCTCGGGCGCGTCCGCGGCCTCCTCGCCAGCCCGTGGTTCCCGCTCGCCCTCGTCGCGCTCTACGCGGTTCGGCCGTTCCTCGCGTGGCCCATCACCGTCCTCTCCGCGCTCGTCGGCTACCGCTACGGCGTCCTCGTCGGCGTCCCCGTCGCGCTCTGCGGCGCCGTCGCCACCAGCCTCCTCCCCTACTACGCCGCACGCGCCCTCCCCGAGTGGCCGCTCCTCGCCCGTCTCCGCGGCGGGAGCGCGCGCTACTTCGAGCGCACCGGGGGGGTGCGGGGCGTCGCCGCCGCGCGCCTCGTCCCCACGCCCGCCGAAGCCATCTCGGGCGCGGCGGGCGCGGGCGGCGTCTCCGCGCCCGCGTTCGTCCTCGGCACCCTCGTCGGCGAACTCCCGTGGACCGTCGCCGCCGTCGCGCTCGGCACCGGCCTCGACCGGTTCGCCGTCTCCGCCGTCCGCGTCGACCCCGTGCTCGTCGCCGGCATCGTCGCCGTCGGCGTCCTCGCGCTCGTCGGCCCCGCGTACGCCTGGTGGCGCGAGCGCTAGGCGGAGACGAGTCGACTCACGCGCCCCGTCGTCCCCGAGAGCTGGGTGCGTTCGCTCGTGCAGACGAGCAGCTCGTCGGCCGCGTCCCGGCCGAACGCGGTCACGTACGCCGGGAGGCCGTCCACGGCGCGCGCTCGCGTCGGCCAGTCGTCGCCGTCGGGCGTCGCGACGAACGCGCGTCCGCGCGCGTTCCAGTCCGCGAAGACGTACTCGCCCCGGAGGCCACTGAGCGCGTCCCCGCGGTAGACGTAGCCGCCGACCACCGCCACGCCCGACACCGCCGCGCCCTCGTGCGGATACTCGATCACGGGGTCGCGCAGCGGCGTCCCGTCCGGCGTCTCGTCCGGGCACAACTCGGGCGGGCCGCCCGGCGCGAAGCAGTGCCGGCCCTCCCGGACGTTCCAGCCGTAGTTCCCGCCCGCGACGACCGAATCGACCTCCTCGTAGCGGCCCTGCCCGACGTCAGCGACGAGCAGGCGCTCCCCGTCGAACCCCATCCGCCACGGGTTCCGGAACCCCCACGCGTACTGCTCGGGATACGGCGAATCGGGGAGGGGGTTGTCCTCTGGTATCCCGTACGCCCGCCCGTCCGAGCGGTCGTCCACGTCGACGCGGAGGACGCTCCCCAGTCGATTGTTCGCCGTGTCCTGGCCGTTCCCGCCCGCGTTCGCGTCGTACCAGTCCGCGACGTGCCCGGTACCGGTGTCGTTCCCGCCGCCGCCGTCGCCGACGCCGACGTAGAGCAGGCCGTCAGGGCCGAACGCGAGACTGCCCGCGTTGTGGTTCGCCTGCGGTTCCGGGACCTCCAGCACCGTCCGCTCGCTGGCCGGGTCGAACGCCGACCCCGTCCACTCGAACGCCGCGAGGACGAACGTGTGACTGTAGCCCGCGGGCGTGCCGTCGCGGCGCGGCGCGCTGTAGCGCACGTACGCCGTCGGTTCGTCCGAGAACTCGGGGTGGAGCGCGACGCCGAGAAGGCCGCGCTCCTCGTAGCCCGAGAGGTCCACGATGCGCTCGCGAAGGTCCAGCACCGACTCCTCGCCAGCGTCCGCGAGTCGATAGAGCACGCCCGCCTGGTCCGCGACGAACGTCTCGCCGCCGCCGACGGCGACGTCCACCGGGGAGACGAAGCCGGACGCGACCGGTTCGACGGCGAGGCCGCCGCCAGACCCCGACGTGGCCGTCGTCGACGTGCTCGTCCCGACCGTGGTGTTCGGCGGCGCGGAGTCGGCACACCCGGCGAGTCCCGCCGCCGCGGCGACGCCGGCCGCGCGGAGGAACGCGCGACGAGTTCGCATACTGCACTGTTCGGCCGCCGCGCGCAAATAGCTACGCCGTCCAGAACGTGTCCGAGCAGTCGTAGACGACCCCGTGCCGGGGACAGACGTACTTGCAGTGCCGCCGATACATCGGCGTCTCGCACAGCGGACACGGCCGTCCGCCGCGTTCGTCGCCGCCCGCGTCGTCCTCGCTCATACGCGAGCGACGGCGCGCCGAGAGAAGAGCGTTGGGAGTCGCTACGCCGTTACGAGCACTCGGACCAGCCGCAGGACTGGCAGGTCTTGCAGCCCTCCGAGTAGTAGAGGTCCATCGCGCCGCAGTCCGGACACTCCGGGCTCTCGCCCGCCGCGAGGAGGTCCGCCGTCGCGTCGTCCTCCGGTTCGTCCGTCGCGTCCGGTTCGACGTCGACGTCCACGTTCGGGGACGCGGCGTCGCCGACGTCCACGCCCGCGCCGTCCGTCTCGACTGCCTCCTCCTCCTCGGCGAGCTCGGTCAGGTTCTGCTGTTTCGGAACCTGCTTGTCGATCTCACCGTCGAGGTAGCGCCGCATCGCGGTGCCGATGGCGTCCGGGATGGAGTTGATCTGCTCGCCCTTGTCCCACGCGACCTTCGGCGACCGGATGCCCTGCAGTTCGCTCGCTATCTCGTCCGGGTCGACGCCCGCGCGCAGCGCCGTGGAGACGGTCTTCGCGAGCGACTCCGTGAACGAGGCCGTGAAGCCGCCCGAGTTGCCGATGTTCGCGAACAGCTCGAACGGCCGGCCGTTCTCGTCCTCGTTGATGTTCACGTAGAGCTTCCCGTAGCCCGTGTCGATGCGCTGGGTGACGCCGTAGAGGACGTCCGGACGCGGGCGCTTCTGCGCGCCCTCGGGCGCGACGTCCACCTCGACGAGCTCCGCGACGTCCTCGCCGACCGCGGCGCGGACCTCCTCGTTGTCGAGGAAGCCCTCGACGTCGCCGAACGTCTCCCGGATCTGCTCCAGCATCGCCTCCGCCGCCTCGTCCTCGTCCATATCGCTGAACTCGGAGTTCTCCGCGCGCGTCGTCAGCACCTGCTTGTTCCGGGTGCCGTCGCGGTAGACGGTGACGCCCTTCCCGCCGTGCTCGTAGATGTACTCGTACACCTCGCGCATGTCCTCGACGGACGCGTCGTTCGGGAAGTTGCACGTCTTCGAGATGGCGGAGTCCACGCCGTCCTGGCACGCGCACTGGACGGCCGCGTGCTGCTTCCCGGAGAGGTCCGCGGTGACGACGAACAGTTCGCCGATGGCGTCCGGGACCGTGGAGAGGCCGGTGACGCCGTCGAACTCGTTGTTCGCCATCTGCGCTTGCGCTTCTTCCTTCACGGCGTCGACGTCGATGTCGTTCGCCTCCAGCGTCCGGAGGAAGTAGTCGTCGAACTCCACGAGCATCTCGTCGCCCTGCACGTCGTCGGAGACGTTCTTGTAGTAGGCGACGTTGTAGATGGGCTCACACCCGCCGGTGGTGTTCCCGACCATCGACGTCGTGCCCGTGGGCGCGATGGTCGTGGTGTTGTGGTTGCGGATCGGATAGCCGTCCGCCCACTCCGCGGCGTCCTCGCCCGTGTGGTGCTCGAACCACTCGGCGTACTCGGTCGGGTTCGCGTACTTCGACTTCCCCCACTCGTCGAAGCTCCCGCGCTCGCCCGCGAGCTCGTGGGACGCCGTCTTCGAGCCGTGGTTGATGTGCGTCATCACCTGGCTCGCCACCTCGTTCGCCGGCTCGGAGCCGTACGCCATCCCGAGCTGGACGTAGAGCTGCGCGAGCCCCATGATGCCGAGTCCGATCTTCCGCATCTCGGAGACCTTCTCCGCGATCTCCTCGACCGGGAAGTCGCTCATCGTGACGACGTTCTCGAGGAAGCGCGTGCCCGTCTCGATGCGGTAGTCGAACTCGTCCATGTCGAGCGCTTCGTCGAGGAAGCGACTGATGCCCTCGTCGAGCGTGTCGTAGTCGTGCTCCTCGCTCCAGACGCGCCAGTCCGGCGCGTCCTCCGCGACGACAGTGGAGAGGTTGATGTGCCCGAGGTTACACGCCTCGTACTCCTCGAGGGGCTGCTCGCCGCAGGGGTTCGTCGCGAGCATCCGGTGGTCCGGGTGGGCCTCCGTGTCGAAGGAGTGCTCGTCGTTCGCGCGCTCCAGGTAGATGACGCCCGGTTCGCCGTTCTCGTGGGCGCCCTCGACGATGCGCTCCCAGATGAGTTCCGCCGGAATCTCGAGGGGTTCGCCGACCTCGACCTGATCGCCGAGGTCGTAGCGCGAGTACATCTCCTTCGTCTCCTCCGTCGCGACGTGGGGGTCGCCCGTGCGCGGGTTCGTGAACGTGTACGCCTCGCCGTTCTGGAGGGCGTCCATGAACCCGTTCGTGACGCCGACGGAGATGTTGAAGTTCGAGAGGTGGCCCTCGACGGCGTTCCGCAGGTGCTTCGGGACCTTCCCGTCGTCGTCGATGAGGCCGCGCGCCTCCTCCAGCGCCTCGCTGAACGTCGTATACGTG
Organism: Halarchaeum sp.; assembly: GCA_042216135.1. Lineage (GTDB taxonomy): Archaea > Halobacteriota > Halobacteria > Halobacteriales > Halobacteriaceae > Halarchaeum. The sequence continues at coordinate 10,378 of JBDGUG010000067.1, forward strand.
TAGTCGTCGGGGTCGTTGAGCTTCAGGCAGTGCGCGAGACTGACGTCCTTGTTCTTCGCGTGGATGAACTCGATGACGTCCGGGTGGCTGATGCGCATCACGCCCATCTGCGCGCCGCGGCGCGTCCCGCCCTGCGCGATGGTCTCGCACATCTGGTCGAACGTCCGCATGAACGTGATCGGACCGGACGCGATGCCGCCCGTGCTACCCACCGGATCGCCGAACGGACGGAGCTGCCAGAACGCGTACCCCATCCCGCCCCCGCTCTGGAAGACTTCCGCGGCCTCCTTCGCCGTCTGGTGGATGTCGGTCAGGTCGTCGCCCGGCGAGTCCACGAAGCACGCGGAGAGCTGCTGGAGTTCGTCGCCGGCGTTCATCAGCGTCGGGGAGTTCGGCATGAACGCGAGGCGACTCATCAGCGACTCGAAGCGCTCCGCCGTGTCCTCGACGTGCTCGCGGACCGCATCGGGGAGTTCGGGGACGACGGTGTCGTACGCGAACTTGTTGACGTTCTCCTCGGTGAGTTCGACCTCGGCGTCGTCCTCCGTCGTCGTGCCCTCGCCGAACACCTCCTCGGCGAGTTCGTCGCGGCGCGGGTGGTTCGGCTTCAACTGCTCGGGCGTGACGGTCACGTCGACGCCCTGGTTCTCGGCCTCGTAGACGGCCTCCGCGAGCGCGATGTTCTTCGCGACGCGCGGGAAGAGGTCCTCCTGGTCCTCGACGAGTTCGCCGTCTGCGTTCTGGCGCAGGTAGCGCGCGGGCAGGATGTTGTTGTACGCGTTCGCGGTCATCCGCTCTTCGAGCGTCTCCCCGTCGACGCGCTTGATCGGGAGTGTGATCTCGTCCGCGCCGAGTTCGTTCGAACTCATCGCTCGTCCCTCCGCGCTCCTCTCGACGTACAGGTGGATTTCGGGCTCATGGTATGGTGGTGTAAACGGTGGTATCCGAACGACCAATCGTTACCGCCGGACCGGTCATAGTAGTTGCGTTCACGGCGAACCGTCGACGCCGGGTACCGACCGTCGCGTCTCCGCGTCGCTCCAGCCGTACTCGCGGCGGGACAATAACCCCTCGCAAAGCGGCCCGAAAGTGGACGAAAACACGGGGCGACGCCACTCCAGTCTCGCGGTTTTCAGTTCCGCTCGCGCGCTCGCCCCGTCGCGGGCCGTCCCGCGCGGGCGCCCGAAAGCTTTCACCCGCGCCGCGCCACGGGTCGCGTATGCTCGCAACGCTCCCGCTCGCGCTCGGCCTGCCCGGCGGCCAACTCGGCACGCTCCTCGTCGCGCTGATCGTCGCGCTCGTCGTCGTCCTCGTCGGGAAGTTCGTGCTGAACGTCGCGTGGAAACTCCTCGTCCTCGCCGTCGTCGTCATCGGCGCGCTCTGGGTCGTCTCGGCCGTCCTCCCCTAGACGCCCGCGAGGAAGTTCGAGACGACGTCGTGGCCGACGCCGGTGAGCACGCTCTCCGGGTGGAACTGCACGCACGAGAGGGGGTAGTCGCGGTGTCGCATCCCCATCGGGAGCGTCTCGCCGTCGTGCGCCGTCGTCGCGGACACCTCGAAGCAGTCCGGAATCGACGTGCAGACGAGCGAGTGATAGCGGCCCGCCTGGAACCCCTGGTCGAGGCCGGCGAAGACGCCCTCGCCGTCGTGGTCGATCGGGTACGCCTTCCCGTGGACCGGTTCGGGCGCGTGCCCGACCGACCCGCCGTACTCGTAGGCGGCGGCCTCCATCCCGAGGCAGACGCCGAGCGTCGGCACGTCCTCGCTCAGACTCGTGAGCACGTCCGCGGTGACGCCGACGTCCCGCGCGTTCTTCGGGTGGCCCGGCCCCGGGCTGATGACGAGCGCGTCCGGATCCTCCGCCTCGACGGCGTCGGGCGACGCCGTGTTCTTCAACACCGCCGTTTCCACGCCCTCGTGCTCGCTCACGTACTCCACGAGGTTGTACGTGAACGAGTCGAAGTTGTCCACGAAGACGACCTTCATCGTCGCGCCTCCTCCAGGGTCACCGCGTCGAGAGCGTCGAGCACGCCGCCCATCTTCTTCTCCGTCTCCTCGTACTCGCTCGTCGGATCCGAGTCCGCGACCACGCCCGCGCCCGCGCGAACTCGAACGATATCGGTATCGTCCGCGCCCGCGCCGTGCTCGACCGTCGCGGTGCGGATGCAGATGGCGACGTCCGCGTCGCCCGTCCACGAGACGTAGCCGACGCCGCCCCCGTAGATTCCTCTGGGCGTTCGTTCGAGTTCGTCGATGAGTTCCATCGCGCGCACCTTCGGCGCGCCCGAGAGCGTCCCCGCCGGGAACGACGCCCGAATCGCGTCGAACGCGTCGAGGTCCTCGCGCAGGCGTCCCGTCACCGTCGACTCGATGTGCTGGACGTGACTGTACTTCAGCACGCCCATGAACTGCGGCACCCGTACCGATCCCGGGTCGCTCACGCGGCGGACGTCGTTGCGCGCGAGGTCCACGAGCATCGTGTGCTCCGCGCGCTCCTTCTCGTCCGCGAGCATCTCGCCCGCCAGCCGCCGGTCCTCCACGGGGCTCGTCCCGCGCGGGCACGTCCCCGCGATGGGGTTGTTCAGCACTTCAGGGCCGTGTACGCTCACGAGCGTCTCCGGACTCGCGCCCACCACCGTCCGCTCGCCGTGCCGCAGGACGTACATGTACGGCGAGGGGTTGACCTCGCGCAGCGCCTCGTAGAGGCCGAGCGGGTCGAGTTCGCCCTCGTGCTCGCGCGTCCGCGAGATGACGCCCTGATAGATCTCACCGTCCAGGACGGCCTCCTTCGCGCGCTCGACCGCCTCCTCGTACTCGGCCTGCGGACCCGGGCGTTCCGCGCGCCGGACGAACCCGCCCGTCTCGGGGGCGTCCGCCTCCCGCAGGGCGTCCTCGACGCGCGCGGCCTCCGCGACCAGTGCGTCGTAGATGTCGCCGACGTCGTCCGCCTCCGGGTCCACGACGGGCGTGCAGACGAGCGAGAGCGTCCCCGTCGCCCGGTCGAACCGGAGCGTCTTCGTCGTCAACACGAACTCCGCGTCCGGCAGGCGCGTCTCCGGACGCTCGACGCCAACCTCGTCCAGCCAGAGGTCGTAGACGGCGTCGTACGCGACGAACCCGACGAGGCCGCCGTCGAGGAGTTGGCGCTCGCTCTCAGGGAAACCCCGCCGCTCCGCCTCCGGGAGCGCCCCGCGGAGTTGGTCGAGGACGTCGCCCTCGCCCGCCGTCGCCGCGCGCGCCGCCCGCGTGTCCGCGAGGCGTTCGACCGTCGCGCCCTCGGGTCGCGCTCGGATCAGCGCGTCCGGGTCGTAGCCGACGAACGAGTAGCGCGCGTGGCGCTCCCCCGCGCCCGCCTCGCGCGGCCGGAACGCCCCGCCCGGGTCGGAGGCCGCCGTCTTCTCCGCGGACTCGAGGAGGAAGCCGTACTCGCCCTCCGCGAGCGCCGCGAACGCCGCGAGCGGCGAGACGTCCGCGTCCAGCGTCGCCGCCGCGTACACCACACCGGGGCCGTCGCCGGCCGCGCGCGTGACGAACTCCTCGCGCGTGACGTCGAAGTCGACCATCAGGCCGACACCTCCTCGCCCGCGCGCGCGGCGTTCCGGACGAACGCGCGCACCGCGTCGTGGTCCTTCACGCCGCCCGCCGACTCGACGCCGGAGGCGACGTCGACGGCGTACGGACCCACCGTCCGAACCGCCTCCGCGACGTTCTCGGGCGTGAGGCCGCCCGCGAGGACGACCGGAACGTCGAGGTCCGCCGCGAGCGACGCCGTCGCGTCCCAATCGTGCGTGCGTCCCGTTCCGCCCGCGCCCGCCGCGTCCGTCGAGTCGACGAGCAGGGCGTCCGCGACGCCGTCGTAGTCGCGGGCGACGTCGGGGTTCGCGGCGTCCACCGTCTTCACGAGCGCCGCGTCGAGGTCCGCCGCGAGGGCTTCGAGCGTCTCGACGTTCGGGTCGCCGTACACCTGGACCGCGTCCGTGTCGACGCGCGCGTGCAGCGCGGGAATCTCGGCGGGGTCTGCCATCGTCACGAGCACCGTCGAGACGAACGGCGGCACCGCCGCGGCGAGGTCGGCGGCCCGTTCGGCCGACACCTCGCGGGGCGTGTCCACCGGCACGTCGACGATGAACCCGAGCGCGTCCGCGCCCGCGTCGACGGCGGCCGCGACGTCGTCCGCGCTCGTCAGCCCGCAGACCTTCGCGCGCGTCGCCGTCATCGATCCTCGCCCGTCGCCCGGAGGTCGTCGAGTTTCTCGGCCGCCGCGCCCGACTCGATGGCGTCCCGCGCGGCCTCGACGCCCGCGGTGAGGCTGTCGACGTCGCCGGAGACGTAGATGGCGGCGCCCGCGTTCGCGAGGATGATGTCGCGCTTCGCGCCCGTCACCTCGCCCGTGATGATGCCCTCCATGTCCGCGGCGTTCTCCTCGGGAGTGCCGCCCGCGACGGCCTCGATGTCGTACGTCGAGAGGCCGAGGTCCGCGGGTTCGAGGACGTACTCCTCGACGGAGCCGTCCGGGTGGACCTCCGCGACGGTGGTGGTGTCGTGGACGGTTATCTCGTCCATCCCGGAGCCGTGGACGACGAGCGCGCGTTCGACGTCCATGCCGGTGAGCGCCTCCGCGAGCAGTCGAACGAGGTCCGGGTCGTAGACGCCGACGACCTGTCCGTCCGCGCCCGCGGGGTTCGTGAGCGGGCCGAGGACGTTGAAGACCGTCCGCATCCCGAGCTCCTGACGCGGGCCGATGACGGCCTTCATCGCGGGGTGGAAGACGGGCGCGAGCATGAACCCGATGCCGTCGCGCTCGATTGCGGCTTCGACGGCCGGAGGTTCGGCCTCGACGTTCACGCCGACTTCTTCGAGGACGTCCGCGCTCCCGGAGGAGGAGGAGACGGAGTAGTTCCCGTGCTTGGCGATGGGGACGCCCGCGCCCGCGGCGACGAGCGACGACGTCGTGGAGACGTTGATCGTGTCGTAGTCGTCGCCGCCGGTGCCGACGATGTCGACGAGCGGGCCCCGGTCGGGGTCGATGGTGCGCGCGACGTCGCGCATCCCCTGCGCGAAGCCCGTGATCTCCGTCTCTGTCTCGCCCTTCGCGCGCAGCGCCGCGAGGAGCGCGCCGATCTGCGCTTCCGTCGCCTCCTCGAAGACGGCGGTGGCGGCGTCTCGCGCTTCCGCGAGCGACAGGTCCTCCCCTTCGGTGACGCGTTCGATGTAGTCCTGCATGATGAACACCGGTGTACGGATTCGACTTACAATGTACAAATCTGTACACCAACTTAAGGCTGTCGCGCGAGTCGAATGGGAGAGACTCACGCGGCGCCCCCCGGTTCGAAACCTTCAACTATACCCCCGGACTACGATTGGATGCGTACGAGAACGCGCCACCGCGGGTTGGTGGTCTAGTCAGGCTATGACACCTCCTTGACATGGAGGAGGCCGGCGGTTCAAATCCGCCCCAACCCACTTTCTGACGAAACGACGACGACGAGCGGAGCGAGGAGTCCGTTTTTCGTCGAAAGTGATCGGGCGCGATTTGAACCAGGGAGTGAAGCGGAGCGGAACGATCGAGGTTCACGATCCGCCCCAACCCACTCCTCACCGACGCAACGCCCGCGAGAGACCTCTGTGTCGCTTCGCACACTCGCGCCCGTCCGACCCCACACGTATTCGAACCGTCAGATAGTCGCCTCTCGAACTCACCGGGCCTGTCGTCTCTCCCTCAAGTCCCGCTTTCAGCCTGGGTAACAGCCACCCCGACGTACCGCGTAGCCCCAGCTATGACCACGAGCGCGCTCGACCCGCGGCGGTGTGCGGCCGTCGGTATCGCCGCCGCCGTCCTCGGCGTCCTCACGACGCCCGTCGTCGGCGCGTTCGGCGGGACTGACGCGCTCGCGGCGGCGTTCGCGCCCGTCTCGCTCGGCGCCGTCGCCGTCGCGGCGGGCGTCCTGCTCGCGCGCCTCGCCGACCCGCGCCGCGGACTCGTCCTCGCGCTCGGCGGCCTGCTCGCCGCGACGCTCGGCGCGCTCGTCGGCGCGCTCTAGAGCGTCGCGCCGCAGTCCGGACACGTCTCGTCGACGTGCGTGACCGGGGCGTCACACTCCGGGCAGAACTCCCGATAGCACGCGCGCTCTCCCATGCGTGTGCGTACCACGCCGGCGGGCATAGGCGTTGTGCCCGTCGCGCGCCGCGGCGCGCGAATCGGTGATTTCGCGGGGCAGCCGACGAGTGCAACAATCTTTTAGGCCCTTCCCGGTCAATCTCCAGCACATGGATATCTCCGATATCGCGACTCAGGACTACGTCTCGGTCGACGCCGAGGAACGCCTCGGTAAGGTCCGCGCGCTCTTCGACGAGGAGAACCCGAAGGGCGTCATCGTCACCCGCGCCGGCGGCGCGGAGTACGAGGGCGTCCTCACGCAGAAACAGCTCCTCAGCTCCCACATCGAGGACGACACGCGCGCCGTCACCCTCACGAACCCCGACGGCAACGCGCCGAAACTCGACCGCACCGAGGACGTCCGCGACGTCGCCCGAAAGCTCGTCGAGGGCGGCTCGAAGGTCGCGCCCGTCTTCGAGGCCGGCGACCTCTGGGGCATCGTCACCGAGGACGACATCCTCGAAGCCGTCCTCGACAACCTCGACGCGCTCACCGTCGCCGACATCTACACCGAGGACATCGTCACGGTCACCGAGGACGCCACCGTCGGCACCGTCCTCAACCGTCTCCGCGAGAACGGCATCTCCCGGCTCCCCGTCCTCGACGACGACGGCGACCTGACCGGCGTCGTCACCACCTACGACCTCGTCGCGTTCGTCACGCGCGACGTCCAGAAGACCACGCGCGGCGACCGACGCGGCGAGGTCGAACGCCTCCTCGACCTCCCCGTCTCCGACGTCATGTCCAGCCCCGTCACCACCGTGCGCCCCGACGACACCGTCGAGGACGCCGTGCGGACGATGCTGGAGTACGGCTACGCCGGCCTCGTCGTCACCACCGAGAACGAACCGGACACCGTCGCCGGCGTCCTCACGAAGACGGACGTCCTGCGCGCGCTCTCCTACACCGAGGAGGACCACATGGACGTTCAGATCACGAACATCGACCTGCTCGACGCCATCACGCGCGAGGACGTCCGCGACGGCATCGAGGAGGTCACGGACAAGTACTCGGAGATGCAGGTCCGGCACGCCCACGTCCGCTTCCACGAGCACAAGGAGCGACTCCGTGGCACCCCGCTCATCCAGTGTCAGATCCGCCTCCGCACGAACAAGGGCCAGATGGCCGGTACCGGCGAGGGCTACGGCGCCGACAACGCGTTCTACATGGCGCTCGACACCCTCGAACGCAACGTCCTCGAAGTGAAGGGCGTGCAGGCCGACGAGGAGTACCAGGGGCAGCTCCTGCGGAAGCTCGGCGAACTCTAGGCGCGACGCTCAGACGTCGCTCGCGCCCTCGATGCCGCGGTCCGTTATCTGGAAGCGCGCGCGCTCGCCCGTCGGCTTCGCGCGATGCTTCTCCAGCACGGCCCGTCGGGCCTCCCCGCGGAACCGCTCCAGTCGAACGACCGTCGCCGTCCAGTGCTCCAGTGTGTGGCCGCCGAGCGGCCGCGTCCGGTCCGCGTCGGGGTCCGTGTAGACCTGATTCGTGACGAGCGCCGCGAGGTCGAATCGGCGCGCGAGCGAGAGCAGGTGCGTCACCTGTCGGGCGACCTGTCGGAGCGCCTCCCCGTCCTCTCCTCCCTCCTCCGTTCGGCGGAGCCGATAGAACCCGGTCGCGGAGTCCAGCACGACGAGCGACGCGCGCTCCGCGAACTCCTCGGCGTCCCGCACCGCCTCGGACTGCTCGTCGAAGTCGTGCGCCGCGCTCACGACGATTCGCTCGGCCGCGGCGTCCGGGTCGTCCGCCGTCGCCTCCAGCACCTGCTCGAAGCGCGCCGGCGAGAGCCCCTCCGTGTCCACGTAGACCACCGTCTCGCCCGCCGCGGCGGCGTGCGCGGCCGTCGAGAGCGCGACGTTCGTCTTCCCCGCGCCCGGCGGCCCGTATAGTTGGGTCACCGCGCCGCGCTCGACGCCGCCCCCGAGCAGGTCGTCGAGCGGCGCGCACCCCGTCGTGAGTCCACTCATCGCCGACGAGTAGCGCGCCACCCCGGAAAAACGCCCCGATGGGTGGGAGCCGACCCGGCGGGCGCGAGGTTTTTGCCCCCGCTGTGCGAGTGACGTGGTAGTGATAGTCGTCGCAACCGCCGACTTCGAGGTGTACCACGAGGTCGTCGGCGAACTCCGGGACCGCGGCGCGACGTTCACGACCATCGAACCCGGCGCCGAACTCCCCGCGGGCGCGGACGTCGTCATCACCGCGCCCGGCGACGACGCCGACGTCCCCTGCGACGTCGTCGTCGCCGACCCGACCGACCCGCGCGCCGCCGTCGAGGAAGCGCTCGTCATCCTCCGCGGCGGCGGCCGCACCGTCGTCGGCGTCGACCCCGGCCCGCGCCCCGGCATCGCCGTCCTCTCCGGTGACCTCGTCGTCGCCGTCTTCCAGGTTCCCGTCGAGGACGCCGCCGACGTCGTACGCGAGGAAGTCGCGGACGCGCCCGACCCGCTCGTCCGGGTCGGCGACGGCGCGCGCCGCCACGGCGCGCGCATCATCGAAGCGCTCTCCGACGTCACCGTCGAACTCGTCGACGAGACCGGAACGACGCCCTACATGGGCCGCGGCGTCCGCGGGATGGACGACGTGCTCGCCGCCGTCAACATCGCGCGCATCGAGGGCGACGTCGTCGGCGAGCGCACCTTCGAACCGACCGCGGGCGAGATAGACGTCATCAAGCAGCGCTCCCGCGAGCGATCCGCGCAGAACCGCGCCATCACCGCCGAACTCGCGCGCCGCGTCGCCACCGGCGAACTCACCCTCGACGAGGCCATCGAACGCCACCGCGACTGACGGCCCGGAGACCGCGGCGACGCGGGACGCCGCGACGCACGCCTACGCCTCGCGCGCCCGGACGGACTCGACGGCGCGCCGCATGACCTCCCGCACGGGCAGGTCGGTCTCGCTCGCGGCCGCGTGCGCGTCGTCGTACTCCGCGCTGTAGTCGTAGACGTCGCCGTCCGCGGTGCGCGCGACCTTCACCGACACCTCGTACGACGCCCCGTCGACGTCGAGGATCGCCGTCTCGAAGTCGCGCTCGGCGATCCAGCGGTGCGACGCGCCCGCCTCCCTGATCCCGAGCGTCCCCGTCTCCTCCGCCAGCCGTCGCGCGACCCGGTCGGCGTCGTCCGGTTTCGTCACGACCTTCACGAGGTGGCCGGGACGGGACTTCTTCATCGTGAGCGGAACGACCGAGACGTCGCGCGCGCCCGCGTCCGCGAGCGTCTCCTGCAGGCCGCCGAGGACCTCCGGTGGGACGTCGTCGAGGTTCGTCTCGAGGACGACCACGTCGTCCCGGACGAGGCCGCTCGCCCCGGTCGCACCCCCGGTATCCGCCTCCGCCCGCGACACCGCTCCGACGACGGCGCGGAGGACGTTCGGGCGCTCCGGGAACGACTTCGACCCGGCGCCGTAGCCGGCTCGCTCGACGCGGAGCGCCGGCATCGACGCCACGCCCTCGGCGAACTGCGCGAGGAGCGCCGCCCCCGTCGGCGTCAACAGTTCGCTCTCGACGGGCCCGCCGCGCAGCGACCAGTCCGCGTCCGCCGCGATCTCCACCACCGCCGGCGCCGGCACCGGATACGTCCCGTGCGCCATCGCCACCTCGCCCTCGCCCCCGGCCACGGGCGTCGTGACGACCCGCTCCGGGCCGAGGTCGGCCACGAGGAGGGAGACGCCGACGACGTCCGCGATGGCGTCGTCCGCGCCGACCTCGTGGAAGTGCGTCCCGTCGAGGTCGGTGCCGTGGACCGCGGCCTCCGCGCGCCCGAGACGCTCGAACGCCCCCAGCGCCGCCTCCTCGACGGCCTCCGCGAGGTCCAGTGACTCCACGACGTCCACGACCGCCGCGTACGTCCGATTCGGTCCGTGCCCCTCCGCGTCGTGGTCGTGCGTATGGTCGTGGTCGTGCGTATGCTCGTGCGTATGGTCGTGGTCGTGCGTATGGTCGTGGTCGTGCGTGTGGTCGTGGTCGTGCGTATGCTCGTGCGAGTGGTCGTCTCCGGTGGCGTGCTCGTGCGTGTGGTCGTCGCCGCCCTCGCCGTGGCGGACGGTCACCTTCGTCGCGGCGATGCCGTTCTTCGTGACGTCCCGGACGTCGTAGGTCACGCCGAGGGCGTCCTCGACGGGCGCGAGGACGGCGGGGTCGGCGCCCGCGGCGACGAGCGCTCCGAGGAGCATGTCGCCGCTCGCACCCATCCGGCCGTCGAACGCGAGCGTGTGCATAGCGGAGTGCAGGCGCGGCGCGGCGAAAAGCGTGGTCATCGCGTGCGCGCCGCCTCGACGCGCGCCGCTCGGCGGTGGTTCGCACCACGGCCCCGTCGTCCCCGACACCGGCCGGAATCCGCGCGAGCGTCAGCGATATGTACTCGGATATGTTACTGTCTCACATAGTCCTCGGTGGCGGCGGAACGCATTTCCGTCACGCGCCGAGAACTCACACCATCGGACACCCGACACAATGAACGAAGTCCAACTCGAGGTCGCGAAGGCGTACCCGAACGACTCGGGGCGCGGCATCGCGCGCCTCGACCCCGACACGCTGTTGCACCTGAAGCTCAGCCCGGGCGACATCATCGAGATCGAGGGCGCGGAGACCACCGCGGCCAAGGTCTGGCGCGCGGACCGGCAGGACTGGAACACCGACACGGTCCGCATCGACGGCTTCACCCGGCAGAACGCCGACGTCGGCATCGGCGAACGCGTCACCATCCGGAAGGCCGAAGCCGAGAAGGCCGACTCGCTCGTGCTCGCCCCGCCCGAGGACGCCAGCGTCCAGTTCGGCAGCGACGCCGCCGGCATGGTCAAACGACAGATCCTCAAGCGCCCCGTCGTCTCGCGCGACATCGTCCCCGTGATGAGTTCGACGAACCACCCGTTCATGCGCTCGCCGGGGCAGGCAATCCCGCTCATCGCCGTCGAGACCGACCCCGAGGGCGTCGTCCTCGTCACCGAGGACACCGACGTCGAACTCCGCGAAGAGCCGATCAGCGGCTTCGAGCGCACCGGCGGCGGCATCACCTACGAGGACATCGGCGGCCTCCAGAACGAGATCCAGCGCGTCCGGGAGATGGTCGAACTCCCGATGAAGCACCCGCAGATCTTCCAGAAACTCGGGATCGAACCCCCGCAGGGCGTCCTCCTCCACGGGCCGCCCGGCACCGGGAAGACCCTGCTCGCGAAAGCCGTCGCGAACGAGACGTCCGCGAGCTTCTTCTCCATCGCGGGCCCCGAGATCATCTCCAAGTACTACGGCGAATCCGAACAGCAACTCAGGGAGATATTCGAGGACGCGAAGGACGACTCGCCCTCCATCATCTTCATCGACGAACTCGACTCCATCGCGCCCAAGCGCGAGGACGTCACCGGCGAAGTCGAACGCCGCGTCGTCGCCCAACTCCTCACGATGATGGACGGCCTCGAAGGACGGGGCCAGGTCATCGTGATCGCGGCGACGAACCGCGTGGACGCCGTCGACCCCGCGCTCCGGCGGCCCGGCCGCTTCGACCGCGAAATCGAGATCGGCGTCCCCGACGAGGTCGGCCGCGAGGAGATCCTCAAGATCCACACGCGCGGCATGCCCCTCAGCGACGACGTCAACCTCGGCCACCTCGCCGAGGAGACCCACGGGTTCGTCGGCGCGGACATCGAGAGCCTCTCCAAGGAAGCCGCGATGCGCGCCCTCCGGCGCTACCTCCCCGAGATCGACCTCGACGAGGAGGACATCCCGCCGAGCCTCATCGACCGCATGATCGTCAAACGCGAGGACTTCCGCGGCGCCCTCGGTGAAGTCGAACCCTCCGCGATGCGCGAAGTCCTCGTCGAACTCCCCAAGATCACGTGGGAGGACGTCGGCGGCCTCCAGGACGCGAAGACGAACGTCCGCGAGTCCGTCGAGTGGCCGCTCAACAGCCCCGAGAAGTTCGACCGCATGGGCATCGACCCGCCAGCCGGCGTCCTCCTCTACGGCCCGCCCGGAACTGGCAAAACGCTCATGGCGAAAGCCGTCGCGAACGAGACGAACGCCAACTTCATCTCCATCCGCGGCCCCCAACTCCTCTCCAAGTGGGTCGGCGAATCCGAGAAGGCCATCCGCCAGACCTTCCGCAAAGCCCGGCAGGTCAGCCCCACCGTCATCTTCTTCGACGAACTCGACAGCCTCGCCCCCGGCCGCGGCCAGGACGTCGGGAACAACGTCTCCGAGCGCGTCGTCAACCAACTCCTCACCGAACTCGACGGCCTCGAGGAGATGGGCGACGTCATGGTCATCGGCGCCACCAACCGCCCCGACATCATCGACCCCGCGCTCATCCGCTCCGGGCGCTTCGACCGCATGGTCATGGTCGGCCAACCCGACGTCGCCGGCCGCGAGCGCATCCTCGAAATCCACACCAAGGACACCCCGCTCGCCCCCGACGTCAGCCTGCGCGAACTCGCCGAAATCACCGACGGCTACGTCGGAAGCGACCTCGCCAGCATCGCCCGTGAGGCCGCCATCCAAGCCCTCCGCGATGACGAAGACGCCACCGACGTCGAGATGCGTCACTTCCGGCAGGCCATGGAGAACGTCCGGCCCACCATCACCGAGGACATCCTCGACTACTACGAGCAGGTCGAAGACCAGTTCAAGGGCGCCAGCTCCCCCGGCCGCGACCAGCGCCAGGGCGGCCACCTCGGCTTCCAATAGTACCTTTCGCTGCGAGCGCGCTGACGCGCGCTCTGGCAAAAGCTACGACGAAAGCACCGTCGGCCCCCCTCCGGGGGTCCTCGGGCCTCGCGCGAAGCGCGAGTGAACCGCGCACCTACCGGGGTCTTGGCGGGACCGACGGTCCCGCTTGCTCGCACTCGCGACGCGCGCGCGAACTTCGACCCGCTCGGTGCGCGGACGCTCGCCCGCGCGGTTCGTTTGGCCTTCCCTCTGTTATCCGTGCGGCACGATATAGCGTACGCGCGCCTTTGTCGCGCCTTTCCGGAGTGACACCGTCTCTGATTGCGCGTCGTTCGCGGTGCTCACTCGCGTAGTCACCGCGAGCCTTCGGCTCGCGGGTCGTTTTTCTCCTCTGCGAGACCTGCGGTCTCACTGATCCCGCGTTCACCCCGTTCACGCGGACCGTGTTTTTGCAAGCGGGGGTTCGCGTCAGCGAACCCCCCGAAGTAAAAAGACGGTCGTAGAAGGACGGAGGCTGCTATTCGACGAGGACGGCGTTGACCTGGCCGTCCTGGCCGGGTCGGGAGGTGACGCGCGCGCGTCCGGCGGACGTCTCGATGATGGCGCCCTTCGTGACGATGTTCCGGCGGGCGTAGTTCGGGTTCGCGTCGTTCTGGACGACGTCCTCGATGGTGGCGTGCTCGGTTTCGCCGTCGTCGGTGACGTTCGCGACGTCGGTGGAGAGGACGCGCGTCTTCGTCTCGTCGCCGCGGGAGTCGACGACGCGGAAGCGCGGTTCGCCGACCGTCGTCTCCGTCGGGGAGCGGCCGAGTTCGTGCTTCTTCTTCTTGGAGTGCGGTCGCGTTCGCGCGCCCGTCTTCGTGCGCTTGGAGCGGCCCTGGTACTGCATACGAGGAGTTGGCTTCGTTACGTACTAAAGCGGTTCGAATCGGGGCTGGACCCGCGACGTTTAGGTTCGCCCGCGCGTTCCCGAACGCGTATGAGCCTCCGCGTCGCCGTCGGCACCCCGTTCGTCTCTCGCGGCCGCGAGCGCCTCGCCGAACACGAGTTCGTCGTCGCGCTCTCGCTCGACCGGGACTGGATGAGCCCGGATCAGGCGAAGCGCCTCGTGGACGTCGCGACGGGCGAGGGCCTCCTCTCGCGCGAGGACGGCGAACTCGTCGCGGCGTTCGATCTCGACTCGGTGTCGGTGCCGGACGACTTCACGCCGGACGAGTCGCTCTTCCAGGAGCGCTCCGCGTTCGAGACGGCCCTCGACGCCCTGGAGGGCGCGGGAGAGACGCGACAGGAGGCGGTGGCGAACGTCAACGCCCTCCAGCGGGAACTCGGCGTCACCGCGGACGTCGCCGCCGTCCTCTACGCTCGCCGCGAGGGCGTGGACGTCGCGGACGCTGCGCGGAAGGCCGGGGAGAACCTCTGATGGTCGAGCGCGAACTCTCGGACGGCGTCCGGGTCGCCCAACTGCTCGCCTCCGAACTCACGGGCCGGGAGAGCGCGCCGTTCGACGCCGTCTCCGTCTCCGACGCGGACCCGGACGTCGAACCGACCGAGGCGGGCGCGCGCGCCTACGACGTCACGCGCGGGGGCGAACCCGTCGCGTCCGTGGTCGTCCAACCGACTCGCGCCCGCGTCGAATTCCGCGCGGGCGTGGCGCTCGACGCCGCGAAGCGCGCCGCCGGAGACGCGGGTCTGCGGGCGCGTCCCCGGGAGACGTCGCCGCCGGGCCTCGTCGTCTTCGTGGAGAACGGCGCGCACGCGAAGCGCGTCCTCGCCGTCTTCGAGGCGGCGCTCGACGCAGAACAGTACGTTTAGGCGGGCGCCGCGCGAGCGCCCGATATGGGATTCTTCGAGGACCTCGGGGCGCGCATCGACGACCGGGACACGATGGTCTGCGTCGGCCTCGACCCGGACCCGGACCGTCTCCCGGCCGAGGTCCGCGACGCCGACCTGCCGCGCTGGCAGTTCAACCGCCGCATCATCGACGCCACGCACGAGTACGCGGCCTGCTACAAGCCGAACGCCGCGTTCTACGAGGGTGCGGACGGCTGGCGCGCGCTCCGCGAGACCATCGCGTACGCACACGGGAAGGGCGTGCCCGTGATATTGGACGCGAAGCGCGGCGACATCGGCAACACCGCCCGCCAGTACGCGAAGGCGCTCGACGACGCGGACGCCATCACCGTCAACCCCTACATGGGCCGGGACAGCCTTCAGCCGTTCCTCTCCCGCGAGGAGAAGGGCGTGTTCGCGCTCTGCCGCACGTCGAATCCGGGCGGGAAGGACTTCCAGAACCTCGAACTCGCCTCCTTCGACGAATACCTCTACGAGCACGTTGCGCGACGCCTCGCGGAGTGGGACGAGCACGGGAACGTCGGCCTCGTCGTCGGCGCGACCCGTCCGGAAGAACTCGAACGCGTCCGCGAGATAGCGCCGGACCTCCCGTTCCTCGTGCCGGGCGTCGGCGCGCAGGGCGGGGACGCGGAGGCCGCCGTCGATCACGGCCGAACGAGCGACGGCGTCGGCGTCGTGAACTCGACGCGCGGCATCATCTTCGCGGGCGAGGACAGCGAGAACTGGGCGGAGGCCGCCGGCGCGGCGGCGAAACGCCTCCGTGACCGACTGAACGAGTACCGCTAGCGCGGCCCCGCGACGTCCGGGTCGTCGTCCCGCCTGCGGCGCTCCCCGTCGTCTCGCGCGCGACGCGTCTCCGTCGCGCACGACTGGCAGAGGCCGAGGTCGGCGTCGTAGTGTTCCTGACACACGACCGCGCCGCAGCGTTCGCAGGCGAAACGCGCCTCTCTCGCCTCGCAGATCTGGCAGAGCCCCGTGACGCTCATCACCTCCCATTAGTCGTTACTGACACATCAATTCCGCGGCCACGTCGCTCTCCAGGCCTCCCTATCCCTCCGGAGCGCTCCCCGAGGAAGGCTTTTGGTAGGTGGTCTCTAACACGCGCCCATGAGCGTCGACCGGTCCGTCCTGCACCGCGCGCTCGAACGCGGCGAGCAGGAGGGCGGGAACGTCGAGTTCAAGGAACGCCTCACGCGCGACGTCCACCTCGCTGACGGCCGCCTCGAGAGCCTCGTCGCGCAACTACGCCACCGCGTCCTCTCCGGGGACGGCGAGGCGACGTACGTCGTCGGCGTCACCGACGACGGCGGCATCGCCGGCATCGCCCCGGACGCCTTCTCCGAGACGCTCGACGTCCTCAGCCTCATCGCCGAGGACGCGAGCGCGCACATCGACGACGTCCAGACGTGGGGGGCCGGGGACGGCCTCGTCGGCGTCGCCACCGTCCGCGACGGCGGCCAACTCACCGCGGACGACGACCACATCATCGTCGGCACCGCCGGCCACGTCGACCACGGGAAGTCCACGCTCGTCGGATCGCTCGTCACCGGCCGCCCCGACGACGGCGACGGCGACACCCGCTCCTTCCTCGACGTCCAACCGCACGAGGTCGAACGCGGCCTCTCCGCCGACCTCTCCTACGGCGTCTACGGCTTCGACGGCGACGGCCCGCTCCGCGTCGAGAACCCCCACCGGAAGCACGAGCGCGCCGCCGTCGTCGACGCCGCCGACCGCGTCGTCTCCTTCGTCGACACCGTCGGGCACGAACCCTGGCTCCGCACCACCATCCGCGGCCTCGTCGGCCAGAAACTCGACTACGGCCTCCTCGTCGTCGCCGCCGACGACGGCCCCACCGACACCACGCGCGAACACCTCGGCGTCCTCCTCGTCACCGACCTCCCCACCATCGTCGCCATCACCAAGACCGACCTCGCCGACCCCGAACGCGTCGAATCGGTCGAACGCGACGTCGAACGCCTCCTGCGCCAGACCGGCCGCACCCCCCTCCCCGTCGAACGCCACGGCGCCGACGCCGCCGTCGCCGAAACCGACGACACCGTCGTCCCCATCGTCCGCACCAGCGCCGTCGCCGGCGACGGCCTCGACGTCCTCGACGACCTCTTCGAGCGCCTCCCGAAGACCGCCGCCGCGAGCGGCGACTTCCGCCTCTACGTCGACCGCTCGTACAACGTCACCGGCGTCGGCGCCGTCGCCTCCGGCACCATCAAGTCCGGCACCGTCGAAGCCGGCGACGAACTCCTCCTCGGCCCGTTCCCCGACGGCTCCTTCCGCGACGTCGAAGCCCGCAGCATCGAGATGCACTACAACCGCGTGGACCGCGCCGACGCCGGCCGCATCGTCGGCGTCGCGCTCAAGGGCGTCCGCGAGAGCGACGTCGAACGCGGCATGGTCCTCCTCCCGCGCGACGCCGACCCCACGCCCGTCCGCGCGTTCGAAGCCGACGTCATGGTGCTCAACCACCCCACGCGCATCGACGCCGGCTACGAACCCGTCGTCCACCTCGAAACCGCGAGCGAGGCCGCGCGATTCTCCCCCGCGGGCGGCCAACTCCTCCCCGGCGACTCCGGTACCGCGACGGTCGAGTTCAAGTTCCGACCGTACGTCGTCGAGGAAGGCCAGCGCTTCGTCTTCCGCGAAGGCTCCAGCAAGGGCGTCGGCACCGTCACCGAGATTCTCGACTGACTACAGTCCGAAGCTCTCCGCGAGCACGCCCTCGCTGCGCTCCCCGAGCGCGTACGTCGGCCCACCGACGACGTTCACCGTCACGCTCGCCGGCCCGAAGACGCCCGCCTCCACCGCCGAGAAGTCCCAGTCGACGTCGTCGAAGACGTCGCCGAGCGGCCGGCCGTGCTCCTCGCCCGCCGTGGACGCAACCGACTCGAACGCCTCCGCGTCGTCCGCCTCCACGGTCAGCGAGACTTCGCCGCCGTACGCGACGGCGTCCATCTGGCGCGCGATAGCCGTCTCCTCGTCGCCCGCGACCGGTGCGACCGGCGCGCGCCCCGTCGCCGAGAGCACGTCCGTCGGATCGTAGCCCGCCTCGAACAGCCGGAAGACCGCCATCTCCGCCGGCCGCGCCGCCGCCGACACCCCGCCCGCGAGCGACCCCGCGGCGTACGTCGGGAGGTAGACGCCCTCCGTGTTCACCTCCGCGCGCTCCGCGACCACCCGCGCCACTCGCTCGTCCGGCAGAACGTCGGACTCCACGGTGAGCACCGTCAGATCGAACGCGTCCGTGTAGCCCAGCTCTCGGAACTCCGCCTCCTCCGCGACCAGCGCGCGCGCCGGCCCCGACCCCAGGCCCTCGAACCCCTCGACTGCGACCTCCCAGCCCGCCTTCTGCGAGCAGAGCAGGGCGAGGTCCGGCCGGTCACAGGCGAGTTCCACGTGCGTCAACGGCGCGCCCGCCACCCGATCCATCCCCGTCTGCACCGTCGCCAGCCCCGCCGTCTGTAGCTCCGCGAGGAGGAGGCCCGCCTCGATACCGCCCGCGTGCTCGACGCCGAAATCCAGTACCGTCGCGCCGTTCTCCAGGTCGAACGCACCGATATCGAGCTCGCCGGCGAACTCCAGCGCCTCGTCGGCCAGTTCGACCGCCATCCGATTGATGCTCTCCATACCCCCGTGATTCGCCCGTCCCCCCGGTAAAACGTTCGCAACCATCTTTTTCCGGGTCGGGTGCGCCTGCGGCGCACCGCTCCCCGCAAAAACATGGGTGGAAAAGGGCCGAGCGACTGCGTCGCTCGGTGAAACGCGGCGCTCCGCGCCGCGTACACGTGTTTCGCCGCACCGCATGGGTCGCGCTCGATGCGGAGGTACGTTGTAGATGTGTTGGCAAACGCTAATCTATGCCCGGCGTCAACATCTCGGGTGTGAGCGATACCCCGCTCGGTGCGACGCTCCTCGCCCTTCTCGCCGCGTGTTACGCGCTCGTCTGGGCGGTGACGTTCCTGCTCGCGCTCGGACGCTACCAGAGCGGACTCGCCCTCGGTGCGTTCGCCGTCACGGCCGTCGTCTTCTGTGTCGCCTACGGCCTCCGTATCGGCAGTCGCGCCGCGTGGGGGCTCGCCGCCCTCGGGACGACGCTGAGCGTCTGCTGGAGAGCGACGCTCGTCGCCGGCGGCGCCACGTCGAACGCATCGAACGCCGTCGCCGGTCTCGCCCTCCTCGCGTTGCTGTGGTACGAGCGAGGCTACTACGCCGCGCGTCACGAGGGCCTCCCGAACAGTCCGCGCGGATAGCGTTCGGCGACCGAGGGGTCCTGCGGACTCGATATAGCGCGAGAACGGAGTTCTCGCTGGTCGCACTCGGCCTCGCGGCCTCGCGTGGCCGTCGGATCACTCGTCGTCGTCGGCGCGCCGTCGCTCCGCGGCCCGTCCCAGCTCTCGCTCGACGCTCTCGACCTTCTCGCGCGCGGACTTCGAGGACGTGCGCTTGTCGTCGATTTTGAGGAACGTGCTCACCCGGTCCCCCGGCACGGCCTCGTGCGCGGCCGCAACCGCATCCAGCAAGGTGTGGACGTCGTCCGCCTCGATGACCGTCCCCATCGGGTTCGTCTCGTAGGAGACGTCGAAGTCGTCCAGCGCCTCGACGGCCTTCGCGACGTCTGCGGCCATGCTCCCCTCTCGAACCGGTGCGACGCTCAGCAGCGCGACGACTGTCATGTCCGAGAGAACGACCGCCCCTATCTTTAGTCTCACGCGTGCGCGCGAACTGCTATGTAGCGGCGGCTGTGCGGTCGGGGTAGCTGAACGAGGCGGGCGAGGAGCGTACGCGGCGCGGAGCGCCGCGTTTCACCGAGCGACGCAGTCGCTCGGCCCTTTTTCACCCATGTTCGCTCTTGGGTAGAGGATTGTTGGTCGGCTCGGAGCAAGAGCTGGAAGTCAC
>JBDGUG010000082.1:0-28707 GCA_042216135.1 Halarchaeum sp.
GGTAGCGCCTCTAATGCCACGATCCGAACGAACATCGGTGCCTAATCATGACTCAGCTTTGCACGTTGAGTGATTGACACATATTTCGCCCAAATAGCCTCAAGAAGTGTTCTCTTGGTGGATTCCAGGAATCAGTGAAACAGTGAATCGGTCTTCATTGGACTGCGTTCAGCGTAGATCGTGGCTCTACTGGAGCGAATCGACGTGCGACCAACTCTCGAACGCCTGTGAGAAGGCCGCACTGTCTGCCATTTTCGACCATCTAAGTGTTAGATATTCTACGTGCAAAGCTGAGATCATGACTCAAAACCTTTCAAGCGATGACGATCGCGGTGTATCGCCGGTTATCGGTGTTATTCTAATGGTCGCGATTACGGTGATTCTCGCGGCAGTCATCGGGACGTTCGTCCTCAATCTCGGCGGGAGCGTCAGTCAGAACGCACAAGCGGGCGTTACAGTTGATTCCTCTGGCAGCGCGGCGAACGTCACGCTCACCAATCTCGGCTCTGGGACGGATGGTATCAAATGCTCGACTAACGCAACCGGGATTACTAACCCGACCTTTGTTGAGTTCGACGTTGGTGGCACCATCAACTGCAAGAAAGGAGCTAACGTAGTCGCGTTCTCGAACTCGTCCTCCGTGTCCAGCGCGGTCGTCCGAACGAACGTCGGGAACTAATACGCCCCGACATTCTTCCTCTCTGTTTATGTATACTTTCTTGACAGAGTCCTTCTCCCGTCGTACGTACACCTCCTATCTACTCGGCCTTGTGTGAGCTGTCGAAACCGCGCGAACTCGGCTGGCTTGATATCACTTCTGCCCGAGGTCCGGTTCGCTTGCTCCTCCTGCGTATTGTGGTCGTTCTCTCTGGCGGCAGTATCGACACGGTATGGTTCTCCATCTTGCAGACTTGGCTCCGAGTGGCCGCGCCCCCCACCTCTACCCTGTAAAGCTTTGACGGAGCAGTCCAAGGGCCACGTATGGAAGACGACGCGTACAACGAACTCGTCTCCTCGCTGACGCCGTACGAGGAGGCCGGCGGCGTGAAGACGTACACGAACACGGTCAGCCTCACGTGTCCGGCGTGCGGGAATCCGTTCGACGACCTGGTGATCTGTCGCGAGGAGTTCAACAGCCTCGAACTCTCGAAGACGCTTGACCTGTGCGTGACGACGCACGACGGCGACGTCCTGCTCTTTACGCACCAGTAGCCGCGGTATTCGCGAAAAACGAAGCGTTCAGGCGTCGACGGTGGCGGCCTCGGAGCAGTAGAGGTAGATTCCCTCGTCGTCCCGGTCGCGTACGAGGAGGCCGCTGGTGAGTCGTTCGGTGACCGCGCCGGTCTCCGTCGCCGGGGGGTTCTCGGGTGCCTGCTCCCAGTCTGCGGGAAGGTTCTCGGTCCACTTCATGTCGGTTCGGCGGCGTCGGCCGCCGTTACCATCGGTTTCGGGGCGCGTAGATATAACTGTCTCGGCGAGAACGACGGAATTCGCGTGCGGGTAGGCGTGCGATAACCCGTTCGGGCGCGTGGGGGGCGTCCCGCGGCCGTCTCAGTACTGTATCTCCTCTACGTCGTCGTCGGCTTCGATGCCGCGGTTCTTGACGGCGTTCGCGTCGAGGCCGACCTCCTCTAAGAAGTCCTCGTACTCGCGTTCGGCGTTCTCGGCGGCCTTCTGTCGGTCGCTCGCGTGATCGCAGAGTTCGACGAGGTTCTCGGGGACGTCGTTCTGGTAGACGATCCAGTGGTTCACGAGGTCGCTCATCCGGCGGATGGGACTGGTGAAGTGGCCGTATATCTCGAAGTTGAGCGCGTGGTGGCCGCCGAAGGGGTCGTTCATGTACTTCGCTCGCGGCATCACCTTCATCACCGCCCACTGGATCTTCCCGAGTTGGCGTTCGGGGGCGGTTTCGAGCGTGGCGTTCACGGCCTTCCGCGGGTCGTCCCAGGAGTCGCCGGGGATGGAGACGCCGTCGAGTTCCTGAATCTCCCGGAGGGCGTCGTCCCACTCGTCCGGACTGGGCTGGGGGTGGACGCGGTAGACGGCTTCGACGCCCCGACTCCACATGAGTTCGTGCGTGACGGCCTTGTTCGCTTTCAGCATGCACTCCTCGATGATGGTGTGCGCGCGGTCACGCCGGGGGTTGAGCACGAGACTCCCCTCCTCTTTTCGCTGCTCGTGCATCTGGTCGGCGAGTTCGAAGACCTGCGTACACTCCTCGTGGAGGGGAGACTCGGGGTCGTCGAGGCGTTCTTCGGCCTGCTTGTAGGTGAGGCGTTCGTCGGACTCGATGACGGACTTGTAGATGTCGATGGTCTCGTAGGAGAGCGTCTCCTTATCGAGGTGCATCTCGACGGTGTGCGCGAGGCGGTCCTCGTTCGGGACGAGCGAGCACACCGTCTCGGCGAGGACGGGCGGGAGCATGTGGACGGTGTAGCCGGGGAGGTAGACGGTGTTCCCGCGCTGGATGGCCTCCTCCCACATCTCCGAGTCCGGGTGGACGTAGTGGGAGACGTCGGCGATGTGGACCCAGAGGACGTACTCGTCGCCTCGCTCCTCGATGCTGATGGCGTCGTCGAAGTCCTGGGCGTCTGCGGGGTCGGTCGTCCACGTCGTGAGATCCCGGAGGTCCTCGCGTTCGTCGACTTCGGCCTCGATTTCGGCCTGGACGTCCTCGACGCGCTCCTCGGCTTCGGCCATGACGTCGGCGGGGAACGCGTCCCGGATCTCGAACTTCTCGAAGAGGTCCTCGCGCTTGTTCTCGAGTTGGCGCGCGAGGTCGGCGGGGACGCGGACCGGCCCGTCCGGGGCCTGGTCAGCGCTCGCCGCGGTTGCGTCGTTCGACATACTCGCTCTACGAACGTCCGGCAGTTAGTCGTGTCGCCGCGCCGGTGCGCGAGCGGACGATTTAAGCGGCGAACGCACGCGTGTGTGGGTATGGAAGTGTCCTCGCGCCACCACCTCCGAAGCGACGACGTGCGGGAGCTGAACGACGCGCTCTCAGCGCGCCTCGGGGTCACGCTCGACGCGGACAGCTACGAACTGGTCGAGTTCAAGGACGCGGAGCGGGACGTCGTCCTCGTCGACGGCGAACCGCTCGCGGCGTACTTCGACGGCGACCCGTTCCTCACGGTGAAGGGCGCGAACGCGTACCCGCCCGAGCGCGGCGCCGTCACGGTGGACGCGGGCGCCGTCTCGTTCGTGAGCGACGGTGCGGACGTGATGCGGCCCGGCATCACCGAGGCTGACGACGGCATCGCGGCGGGCGACCTCGTCGTGATCGTCGAGGAGACGCACGGCAAGGCGCTCGCGGTCGGACGCGCGCTCGTGGACGGCGACGAGATGGCGGGCGATTCGGGGAAGGTCGTGGAGAGCCTCCACCACGTCGGCGACGACCTCTTCGGGTTCAGCGCCTAACTCGCGGGCAAACTATTTGTATCAGCTTCGCTGTATTGTCGAACACACATGTCGCTTCAGCTACCTGGGTTGGATTCGCACGTCGAATACTGTGCGACGTGCGGGCGCGACACCGACCACCGGGTCTCTATCAGTCTCGCCGCAGGGCAGCGCGACAACCCGAACTCGCGCGAACCCCATCGCGTCTCGGTCTGTCGCGTCTGCGGCACGGAGACCTCCACCCGTGTCAGCCAGCTGTAATCACTCGCGGTCGTAGTTCGCCGCTGCGCGCTCGAACTCCGCCGTCGCCATCCGATACGTCTCCCTGAGGTCCCGCACCGGCGACTCGGACGCGTCGACGCGCAGGTCGTTCCCGTACGCCGGCGCCCCGTCGTCCGCGGACGTCACCACGCGCAGCGCCGCCGACTGTACGGTCAACGCCTCCCGCCGGTCCCCGCCCGCGGCCTGCCCCGCCGCCAGCGCGTCCACGAGGCGCGCCGCCAGCGGCCGCGAGCGGTCCCCGTCCTCGTACTCGGCCGCCACCGCGTCCACGACGTCCGCGCCCGTCAGGAAGTTCCCCGCGACGGAGTACCCCTCGCCCGTCCGCGACCCGCACCACTCGCGGCAGTCCGCGCCCGTGAACGCGAACGCGCCCTCCCGGTCCACCCCGTGGACCTGGCGTTCCGCGCGCTCGTCGTCTCGATTCAGGAGCGCCTCCAACGCGTCACCGACCGCGAGGCCGTCGTCGACGTACGAGAGGCCTCGTCGGCCGAGTTCGACGTTCACGAGCGACTGCGTGGCGATGGCGCCGTTCTCGGAGACGAACGGCGAGAGCGACCCGACGCTCGGCAGTCGCGTCGTCACCGCCACCCCGAAGCGCTCCACGCCGTCGTCGCCCGCCTCGCGAACGCAGATGCTGAACGTCATCGTCTCCCCCTCAAGCCGCCAGCGCCCCTAAACCCCCGGTGCGTTCCGTCGGACGCAAGAACTATGCCCGCGCCACCTGGTTTAGACGCATATGGGATTCATGGAGAAGATTCTCGGTGGGACCGGCCGAAGCACCGAGGACTACGTCGAACTCGACCTCGGCGACGTCGAAACCGGCAGCGCCGACGCCCGCACCACCATCCACATCGCCGAAATCGACGACCAGGAGGACGTCATCGCCATCAAGGACGCCGTCTACGACGGCGACATCGTCCTCGCAGACATCACCCGCCTCCGCACCGAGGACTCGATGACCGAACACCTCGTCGAGGAACTCCGACAGGTCGCCAACGAAGTCGGCGGCGACATCGTCCAGAAGGGAGACGACCAACTCATCGTCGCGCCCGCCGAAATCTCGATCAGCCGCCAGAAGCTCAACCGATAGGCGCACTCGGCGACGACTCGCGCGAAAACCAGTTCCGCGAACGTCCGCTACTCGGAGACCCCGTCCGGGGTCTCGTCTTTGTCTTCGACCTTCCGCTTGAGCGAGTCGCGACGCGACTTCGCGTCCCGGCCGGTCGCTTCGAGGAGGAAGTCGTTCTTCGCGCTGAGCGCGTCCCCGGCGGCTTCGAGTTCGTCGGGGGAGAGTTCGGCGACGTCGCGCTCGACGAAGTCGACGGCGAGCTTGTCCTTCTTGCCCGAGTAGGAGACGGCGCCCGCGACGACGCGCTCGAACGCGGGGTTCTTCGGCTCCGCGACGACGTAGAGGTCGCTGCCCTTGTAGTCCTCAGTGCCCGTGATGGGGCCGAAGTAGTCCTCGACGGTCGCTTCCATGTCGGGGATGCGCTCCTCTAAGTACTCGCCGCGGCGCATCTTGTACTCCTTCATGGGCCACGAAAGTGCGCGTACTCGTATAACCCCTTCGCGTCGCTCGTAGCCGCCCTACTCCTCGGTGAGGTAGCCCCGATGGCACTCGGGGCAGATGTCGCCCGCGCGGAGCGACGACCCGGCCGCGCTCGTGCGCTCGCCGCACTCGGGACAGACGAGTTCGCCGTCCTGCTCGCGCGACCCGCCCTCGGCGTCGAGTTCGCCCGCGCTCGCGATGCCGCTCCCGGCCTCGACCATCCGCTCCTCATCGTCCACGCCGTCGGCGACTGCGCCGTCCGCCTCCGGCGTCAGGCCGCCGCCGAGCGAGACGTCCGCCCCGCCGCTCGTGGCCGTCTCCGCCGCGAACCCCTCGTCCTCGCCCGCCTGATCCGGCCACGGGTCGTGTTCGTCCGTCGCGTCGGCGTCCTCGTCGGCCGCGCTCTCCGCGTCGGCGTCGATAAATTCGGCGTCCTCGCCCTCGACGGACCCGTCGTCAGCGCTCTCCGCGTCAGCGTCCTCGTCACGTTCGTCCGCGCGGCTTGCGGGTCCCGCGTCCCCGCTCTCGCTCGGCGCGCCCTCGCTTCGCTCGTTCGCGCGCGTGTCGTCGCTCGCCGGCCACTCGCCCGGCTCGCGCGCCGCCGCCGCCTCGGGCGCGTCGCCGTCGTCGTCGAGGATGACGCCGTCGTCCTCCTCGGCGCTCGGCCCCTCCTCGAGGTCGACGCCCACGTCCGCGTCCGCCGCCGTCTCGGCGGTCGCGTCGGCGTCCTCGTCGGCCGCCTCGGCGTCGGGCGCGTCGTCTTCCGGAGCGGGCGCCGGCGAGACGGAGCGGACCTCCGTGTTCTCGCTCACCACGCGCTCCGCCCCGCAGCGCTCGCACACCTCGACCGTGCGGACGGTTTCGACGACCTCGTCCCCTCGCTCCTCGCGCTCGCGTTCCGTCTCGGACTCGCCGTAGCGGTGCCCGAGCAGGGAGCACTTCAGACCCATTAGCGACGGGCTACCCCGGCCACCCGGAAAAGCATACCGCTCGGGAACACCGCTATACGGCCGGACCGTCTACGCCGTCGTATGCACGCGAAGCGGGAGTTCCGCGACCGAGACGACACGCAGGTCGCGGTGCTCGACGCGCTCGTCGACCGCCGCGACGAGGGGATGACCGTCTTCGAACTCCGCTCGCACGTCGACACCGACATCGACGGCCTCGAGGACGCGCTCGGCGACCTGAAACGCGACGGACTCATCCACGCCGAAGCCCGCGACGACCGAACGCTCATCAAGCCCGCGGACCGCGTCGTCCCCTCCCCCGATGACGCCGTCGAGACGTCCGACGACCGGTCCTTCCTGTCGTGGCTCCGCGACCGATTCGGCCGCTGAGTCGGATTCCGGGAGCGGAGCGTTTACCCGCGACCCGCGCCCACGGACACGTATGACCGTCGTCAGGGACACCCACGAGGCCTACGGCGCCGTCTTCGAGGAGCGCGGCGAGCGCGCCCTCCCCCGCGAGTTCGGCCGTCCCGAACGCACCCAGCGGGCCGTCCGGAACGCCGTCGGCGTCACCGAACACGCCTACGGCGTCCTCCTCGTCACGGGCGACGACCGCCGCGAGTTCGTCGACAACGCCGTCACCAACACCGTCCCGAGCGAGGACGGCCGCGGCGTCTACGCCCTCCTCCTCGACCCGCAGGCCGGCATCCGGACCGACATGTACGTCTACGAGGCCGGCGAGGAACTCCTCTGCTTCCTCCCGCCCGAAGTCGTCGCCGAACTCGCCGACGAGTGGCGGGAGAACGTCTTCATCGAGGACGTCGAGATCAGGGACGCCACCGCGGACTTCGGCGTCTTCGGCGTCCACGGCCCGAAGGCCACCGAGAAGGTCGCGTCCGTCCTCCACCAGTCCGGCGCGCCCGACGCCCCGCTCTCCTTCGTCCGCGGCGAGATATACGACCACGGCGTCACCGTCATCCGCACCGACTCGCCCGCGGGCGAGGAGGGCTACGAAGTCGTCGTCGCCGCGGACGGCGCGAGCGACGTCCTCGACACCCTCATCACGCGCGGCCTCAACGCCGCGCCGTTCGGCACGCGCGTCTGGGAGGCGCTCACCTTAGAGGCCGGCACCCCCATCTACCCGTACGACCTGAAGGGCCGCGTCCCGAACGTCCTCGGCCTCCGCGGCGCCCTCGACTTCGAGAAGGGCTGTTACGTCGGCCAAGAGGTCGTCTCGAAGGTCGAGAACCGCGGCCGTCCCTCGAAGCGCCTCGTCGGCCTCCGACTCGACGGCGACGCCGTCCCCGAGCACGGCCTCGACGTCCGCGACGGCGAGCGAACCGTCGGCGAACTCACGCGGGCCGCGTGGGGCGAATCCGTCGGCGCGCCCGTCGCGTTCGCCCTCGTCGACTACGGCACCGACGCCGAGACGCTCACCGTCGCCACCGCCGACGGCGTCCGGGACGCCGCGCGCGTCGAACTGCCGTTCGTCGTCGGGAGCGACCGCTCCGCGCGCGTCCCCGACTACCCGGACCCGGACGACTAGCCGCCCGCGGCGCTCGGGCGCTACCGGCCGAACAGCGCGCCGAGTTGGTCGCGCGAGAAGAGCGTGCTCGGCCGATCCATGTGGACGCCGATCTCACCCGAGAACAGCCGCATCCCGGCGCGCTGGACGAACTCGGGCGCGTCGTAGCCGCGCCGGATGAGGTGGCCGAGGCGGATGTCCGTCCCGAGTTCGTCCCGCCACGCCTCCTCGAACGATTCGAGCGTCGTCGGATCCTCCGGATCGACCGTCTCCGCCGCGACGTCCGCCGCGGTCATCCCGTAGAGGATGCCGCCGCCCGTGAACGGCTTCGTCATCCCCGCGGCGTCCCCGAGCAGGAACCCGCGGTCCGCCGTCACCGTCTCCGGCGGCCCGATCGGAATGAGCCCCGAGCAGCGGTGTTCGATGTCGCCCGCGACTCCGTAGTCCGTGACGAACGAGTCGAAGCGCGCCGCGACGTCCCCGGACTCGTCCGGCGCCGCCGCCAGTCCGTACTCGACGCCCGCGTCCCCGCGCGGGATGCGCCACGCGAAGAAGCCGGGGACCGTCAGGTGGACGTCAACGAAGTCCTCGTGATCCGGCTCCGGGTCGAACGCGAGCACGCCGTGCAGGAACTCCTCGGGCTCCGGGAGGCCGAGTTCCGTGCGGACGCGCGAGCGCGGGCCGTCACAGCCCGCGACCATCCGGGCCTCCACCGTCTCCTCCCCGTCCGCGCTCCGCACCGTCAGTTCGACGTAGCCGGCGCGCTCGCTGACGCCCGTGACCGTGTGGCCGTCCCGGACGTCCGCGCCCGCGGCCGCCGCCGCGTCCGCGAGCGTCCGGTCCAGTTCGACGCGATCCACCGCGTTCGACACCGGCCGGTCCGTGTAGTAGAACTCGTGCACGTCGCTCCCCGGCCCGCCCGTGTGGAAGCGCGCGCCGTAGACGTCGTTCTGGTGGAGGCGCTCGCGGGCGCCCTCGGGGACGTACTCCCAGACGTCCAGCGAGACGTGCCCCGAGCACGCGAGCGGTTTTCCGATCTCGCCGCGCTCGAACGCGACGACGTCGAACCCGCGCTCGGCCGCCCGTCGCGCGAAGCGCGCGCCCGGCGGCCCGACGCCGACGACCGCGAAATCGTGCATACCCGCAGTATCGCGGCGCCCGGTATAGGCTTCCCGGTCGTTCGCACGACCGACCCCGCCCTTCCCCCGACGCTTTTACCGCTCGCGCCGCCACACTCACGCGATGTCGGCGACTCGATACGAGCAATGCGCCGTCTGCGGGTGGACCGGGGAGCGAAGTGACCTCGAAGCCGAGGGAGACGGCCGCTACTGTCCCGTCTGCGGCGACCCCGTCGACGTCGAGTGACTCAGTAGCCGAGCGTCTCCTCGACGAGCACGACGGTCGTGCGCCCCTCCGTGCCCTCCTGCCGGTAGACGAGCTCCTTCGACGGATAGCTCTCGACGCCGTACGCCTCCTTCGCGCGCTCGTTCTCGAACGCGTACGCGTACTCGTGGAGCCGGTCGCGCGCCGCGTCCTCGTCCGCGACGAGCTTGTTCACGCCCGCGACGACGAGCAGGTGCTTCGCGGCGAACGGGTACGCGCCGACGCGGCTCCCGGAGAGGTCCGCGGCGACGAGCGTGCCGTCCTCGCGGCCGATGGCGTTCGCGCTCCCGAGGAAGTAGTCCGACGCCTGCGCGTCCCGGCGGGCGCGCGAGCGCGCCTCGTCGTCGTCGATGCCGAAGACCTCGCCGTAGCGGTTCTCCCACTCGTGCTCGCCCCCGTTCAGGTACTCCATGAACCCGACCTCTTCGAGCGTCGTCGAGTGCCCGGTCATCACCGACGACCCCGCCGGAATCTCCTCCTGGAGGAACGCGAGCGCCTCGTCGGCGTCCGCGACGACTTCGACCTCGAACCCGCTCGCTTCGAGGTTCTCCACGGCCTCGGCGAGTTCGTCCTCGCTCGGCTGGTCGTCCCAGTCGTCGCTCGCGTCCACGTCGTCGACGTAATCCGCCTTCCGCTGTTCGGACATACTCGAATCTAGTGCGGCACGGAAAAGAGCGCGTGGGCCGCGGCGGGACGCGCCCCTGTGAGTCACCCCGACGTCACCCGGTTACGGGCGCGTCACCGCCCCGTTCGCGCTGGGCGCGGACTCGTGTTCCTCGTCCGCGGTGGCTCGCGTGTCGCTCACGTCGTTCGCTCCCGTTCGCGCTGGGCGCGGACTCGTGTTCCTCGTCCGCGGTGGCTACCAGACGGCTCGACTCTCCCGCGGCGGGTGCCGTACTCCCGCTCGCCGCCGCGGGGCGATGGTCACGTCACGGGACCCGGTAGGCCCGTCTTCACGGAAGAACGCTCGCGTGTCCGTCGTTCCTGCGGAACGCCGTCAGTCGTCCTGTGCGGGCGCGGCGGCCTCCGCCTCGGCATCGCGCTCGCTCCGCGGGCCGTCGAGGTCCACGTCGGGGAGTTCGTCGCGGAGGTACCGGCCGGTGTGGCTCGCCTCGACCTCGGCGAGCTCTTCGGGGGTGCCGGTGGCGACGACTTCGCCGCCGGCCTCGCCGCCCTCGGGGCCGAGGTCGATGACGTGGTCGGCGTTCTTCACGAGGTCGAGTTCGTGCTCGATGACGACGACGCTGTTCCCGCGGTCGGTGAGGCGCTGGAGGACGTCGACGAGCTTTCGCTCGTCCTCCGAGTGCAGGCCCGTGGTTGGTTCGTCGAGCAGGTAGAGCGTGTCGCCGCTCGCCTTCTTCCCGAGCTCCTCGGCGAGCTTCACACGCTGGGCCTCACCACCGGAGAGCGTCGTCGAGGGCTGGCCGAGGCGCATGTAGTCGAGGCCGACGTCGCTGAGGAGTTGGAGGCGTCGGGAGAGCCGCGAATCCGCCTCGAAAAACTCCAGGGCCTCCTCGACGCTCATGTCGAGGACGTCCGCGATGGTCGCGCCCTTGTACGTGACGTCGAGGGTCTCGTCGTTGTAGCGCGCGCCCCCGCACTCCTCGCAGGGGACGTGCACGTCGCTGAGGAAGTTCATCTCTATCTTCACGGTGCCCTGCCCGCCGCACTCCTCGCAGCGCCCGCCCTTGACGTTGAACGAGAAGCGGCCCTTGTCGTAGCCGCGCTGCTGGGCGAGCTTCGTCTCCGCGAACTTCTCGCGCACGTAGTCGAAGACGCCCGTGTACGTCGCGGGGTTCGAGCGCGGCGTGCGGCCGATGGGGGACTGGTCGATCAATCGAACGGTCTCGACGTGCTCCATCCCCTCGATGCCGTCGTGCTCGCCGGGGTCGACGCTCGTGTTGTCGTTCATCGCGCGCGCCAACCCCTCGTAGAGGACGTCGTGCATCAGCGTGGACTTCCCCGACCCCGAGACGCCCGTGATGGCGGTGAACGCGCCGACCGGAATCTCGACGTCGAGGTCCTTCAGGTTGTGCTCGCGCGCGCCCCGGACCGTCAGCGCCGCGTCCCACTCGCGGCGCTCGTCCGGCACCGGGATCCCCTTTCGCCCGGCGAGGTAGTCCGCGGTGATCGACTCCTCGCTCTCCAATAGTTCCTCGTAGGGGCCCTGCGCGACGACTTCGCCGCCGTGGCGGCCCGGCCCCGGCCCCATGTCGATGATCTCGTCCGCGCGCCGCATCGTCTCCTCGTCGTGCTCGACCACGAGGAGGGTGTTCCCGAGGTCCCGTAGCTCCTCCAAGGTGTTCAGCAGGCGGTCGTTGTCGCGCTGGTGGAGGCCGATACTCGGTTCGTCGAGCACGTAGAGGACGCCGACGAGGCCCGATCCGATCTGTGTGGCGAGGCGGATGCGCTGGCTCTCACCACCGGAGAGCGTGGACGCCTCGCGATCCAGCGTGAGGTAGTCCAGCCCCACTTCGGTCATGAAGCCGAGGCGCGCGCGGATCTCCTTCAGGATCTCCTCCGCGATCTTCTGCTCGCGCTCCGAGAACGCCCCTTCGACGGTCTCGAAGTGGTCGAGCGCGTCCGCGATGCTCATGCGGTTCACCTCGGTGATCGACGTGTCGTCCACGAGGACGGCGCGCGACTCCGGTTTCAGGCGCGTGCCGTCACAGGCCGGACACGTCGTCACGCTCATGTAGTCCTCGATGTGCTCGCGCACCCGATCAGAGTCGGTCTCGACGTAGCGCCGTTCGAGGTTTGGAACGACGCCCTCGAACTTCTCAGTTTTGCGCCGCACGCCGTTCTTCGTCTGTTTCTCGAAGACGACTTCCTCGTCGGTCCCCCAGACGAACGCCTCCTTCACGTCCTCGTCCAGCGTCTCGAACGCCGTCTCGACGTCGAGACCGAAATGCTCGGCGACGTTGTCGAGCAGGTTCCGATAGTAGGAGCGGTTGTAGCTCCACGGCTCGAAGACGTGCTTGATCGGCTTGGACTCGTCCTGCACGACGAGGTCCGCGGACACCTCCTTCGTCTCGCCGATCCCCTCGCACTCCGGACACGCGCCGTGCGGGCTGTTGAACGAGAAACTCCGGGTCTCTATCTCGGAGATGTCGATGCCGCAGTGCGTGCACGCGAGCTCCTCGCTGAACTCGACGACGAGGCGGTCTTCCTCCCCGTCGTCGGCGAGGTCCCCCGTCGCGCGAGCGGTCGCGCCGCCGAGTTCCACGCCCTCCGCGGGGTCCGGGACGATGACCTTCAGGACGCCGTCCGCCTCCTCCAGCGCCGTCTCGACCGAGTCGGTGATGCGCGAACGCGCGTCCGCCGTGACCTTCACGCGGTCCACGACGACGTCCACCGTGTGATCGTAGTTCTCGTCTAACTCCGGTGTCTCCGTCGCGAGGTCGTACTCCTCGCCGTCCACTTCGACGCGCGCGTACCCCTCCGAGAGCAGTTCCTCGAAGCGATCCTGGAACGCGCCCTTCTGGTCGCGCACCACGGGCGCCGCGAGCTTCGCTCGCGTCCCCTCGGGGAGTTCGAGGATGCG
The DNA here is from genome assembly GCA_042216135.1 of Halarchaeum sp. Lineage (GTDB taxonomy): Archaea > Halobacteriota > Halobacteria > Halobacteriales > Halobacteriaceae > Halarchaeum. The sequence goes on from JBDGUG010000082.1 coordinate 12,627, forward strand.
CCGCACCATCTGCTGGGCGGACTGCTCTCCGACCTCACGCCCGCACTCCGGACAGTGCGGCGTCCCGACGCGCGCGTAGAGCAGGCGGAGGTAGTCGTGGAGCTCTGTGACTGTGCCCACCGTCGAGCGCGGGTTGTTCGCCGCGTTCTTCTGATCGATGCTGATCGCGGGCGAGAGCCCCTCCACGGACTCCACCTGCGGTTTGTCCATCTGCCCGAGGAAGTTCCGCGCGTACGCCGACAGCGACTCGATGTAGCGTCGCTGGCCCTCCGCGTAGACCGTCTCGAACGCCAGCGAGGACTTCCCGGACCCGGAGAGGCCGGTCACCACCGTGAACTCCTCCCGCGGAATCGACACGTCGAGGTCCTTCAGGTTGTGCTCCTCCGCGCCGCGGACCTCGATGTACTCCTCACTCATTAGGGAGAGTCTAGCCCCGCGGCAGGGAAAGTTCGTCGGTCGCGGGGGTTCCCCGTCCCATCCGACGCCCGCGACGGCCGCCACGAACCGAGACCGTCACGCCCCCCCCTCGCGCGCCAGACCATCACGTCGCGCCCGCTACCCGCCGTCCCGGCGCACCCACTCCTGCAGGGTGAAGTTCTCGTACGCCGTCTCCGAGACGACCTCCCACTCGGACTCGTCCCACTCTGGGTAGAACGCGTCCGCGTCGTACTCGCCGGGGACGCGCGAGAGCACCATCCGGTCGACGTGCGGCAGGAATAGCTCGTATATCGCCGCGCCGCCGAGGACGTACGCGGTCTCCGCCCCCGTCTCCGCGACCGCCGCGAGCGCCTCCTCGACGCCGGTGACCGGGCGCGCGCTCGCCTCCTCGTACGCGCGCTCCTCGCGGCTCACGACGATCTGGACGCGCCCCGGGAGGTCGTCGCGCATCGACTCGAACGTCCGCCGGCCGAGTATCACCGGGCTATCGGCGACCCGCTCGCGGTACTGGCGTCTGTCCTCCGGGAGGCTCTCCCACGGAATCTCGCCGTCCTCGCCGATCGCGAGGTTGTCGGAGACGGCCGCCACGGAGACGAGTTCGACGTCGCGCACGACCGCCACGACGGGCCGCGCCACCAAATATCCCGGCGACGGGCCGCGCCACCCGAGGTCCCGGCATCGAACGCCGCCATCCTTTATGGTCTCCCCGGTGTTTCGAATTTACTATGGCTATCGAGAAGATCCTGCTCGCCGTCGGCCCGAACGACGCCGACCGCGTGAGCGCGCTCGCATCGACCCTCATCGACATCGCCGGCCCCACCGGCGCCGACGTCGTCCTCGCGCACGTCTTCACCGAGGACGAGTTCGAGAGCGCGACCGACAACCTCGACGTCGCGTCCAGCGGCGACATCTCCGCCGACGAAGTCGCGCGCCGCCACGCCACCATCCAGGACCTCGCCAACCAACTCGACGACGCCGGCGTCTCCTACGACGTCCGCGGCGCCATCGGCCCGCACGGCGAACGCATCGTCTCCCTCGCGGAATCCGAGGACGCCGACCTCGCCATCGTCGGCGGCCGCAAGCGCTCCCCCACCGGGAAGGCCGTCTTCGGCTCCACCGCCCAGGAAGTCATGCTCTCCGCGCCCTGCCCCGTCACCTTCGTCCGCGGCGACTGACCCCGCGGTGCCGAATTGAACACGAATCTGTGTAGTTAAGTCCACGGGGCCACCAGTAGACCGTAGATGCCGTACTACGTGGGCGTCGACCTCGGAGCGACGAACCTCCGGGCCGCGGTCGCGAACGAGGAGGGCGACATCCTCCACACCACCCGGCGAAAGACACCGACCGGCCCCTCCGGGATCGCCGTCACCGAAGCGGTCCTCGACGCCGTCCGGGCCGCCTGCGACGCCGCCGAGATCGACCCGACCGACGTCAGAGCCGCCGGTATCGGCAGCATCGGCCCGCTCGACCTCGCCGACGGCTCAGTCACCGGCCCCGCCAACCTCCCCGACGCCATCGGTCGCATCCCCCTCGTCGGCCCCCTCCGCGAACTCATCGCCTCCGAACACGTCCATCTCCACAACGACACCATCTCCGGCGTCATCGGCGAACGCTACTACAGCGACCGCAACCCCGACGACATGGCCTACCTCACCATCTCCTCCGGCATCGGCGCCGGCGTCGCCGTCGACGGCCACGTCCTCTCAGGCTGGGACGGCAACGCCGGCGAAGTCGGCCACCTCGTCGTCGACCCCGCGGGTCGGCGCACCTGCGGATGCGGCCGCGACGGACACTGGGAAGCCTACTGTTCCGGGAACAACATCCCCCGCTACGCCCGCCAACTCGCCGACGAACGCGACCCCGACACCGACCTCCCCCTCAACGACGACGCCTTCAGCGCGAAAGACGTCTTCGAACACGCAGACACCGACGACTTCGCGAACCACGTCGTCGGACGCCTCGCCGACTGGAACACCATCGGCATCACCAACCTCGCGCAAGCCTACGCCCCCCTCGTCGTCTACGTCGGCGGCGCCGTCGCCCTCAACAATCCCGAACTCGTCCTCGACCCCGTCCGCGAGCGTCTCGACGACACCGTCTTCAACAACGTTCCCGACCTCCGCCTCACCACCCTCGGCGACGACGTCGTCCTCAAGGGCGCCGTCGCCTCCGCGCTCACCCGCGGCACCGGCGACAGCACCGTCAGCCCCACCACCGGCTGACCCCCACCGCCGACGCACTCGCACCGCCGGAGTCGGAACCCTTTCACCCGTGCGCACGTATCACAACGCATGAGCGAGGCCCGCGACGCGGACGGCGACGACGACTTCCACGGGCGCGTCGAACGGTGGCTCACCGCCCAGATGCCCATCATTCAGATGCACGGCGGCGAGTCCGCCGTCCGCAAGGCCGACCCCGACGACGGCGAAGTCGTCATCGAACTCGGCGGCGCCTGCTCCGGATGCGGCATCAGCCCCCGCACCGCCCACCGAATCAAGACGTCGCTCGCCGACGACTTCGACGCCGTCACCGACGTCACCGTCCGCTTCACCGACGACTCCGGCTCCGACTGGACCACCGGCCAACCCGAGAGCTACATGGGCATCGACCGCAACGAAGGCGGCCGCGGCGGCCGCGGCGAAGGCAGCCCCGACTCCGACGGCCAGCACTTCTAGAGGAGCTTTTACTGCGCGCTGACTTCGTCAGCGCTGGCAAACGCTCCACCAAAAGCGCTGCGCACCCCCTACGGGGGTGCTTGCGCCTCGCGCGTTAGCGCGAGTGAATCGCGCGCCTACCGGGCTTTGACGAGCCGCTCGGCGCGCGAGCGCTAGCTGCCGTGGTTCTCTCCTCTCTCCCGAGCGTTCAAATAAGATGACGGCACCACCCGCGCCCATGTCCTGACCGTCGTCGCGGCGCGGCCAGCACGAAACCCCGCGGCGGGCCGCCCGCGACCCCCTCTGCCGCCGCGTGATAGCCCCTACTCCGAGAGCCCGGATTCGAGCTGTTCCGCCACCGCCAACGCGCGGTCCGCGAGCGCGCGCGGCACGTGCCCCTCGGCGACGCTCTCCTCCAACTCGTCCTCGTCTACTATCTCCACCTCGCCGCCCGGGTACTTCACGACGTCCACGTGCAGGTCCACGTAGCGGACCGCGTCCGGGAACAGCTCGACGGGCGTGGAGACGTTCACGTACGTCCCCTTGTTCGCGCCCTCCGCGCCCTTGTATCCGGTGGCGTACCACTCGCGCCCCTCCTTCAGGCGCGTCACCGCGACGTCGCCCGCCTCGCGCTCCGTGCCGAGCGCGTCGTACGTCCCACCGCCCGTCATCTCCCGCTCCAGCGTCAGCGTTCCCTGCTCCGGGTCGCACTCGGTCACCGTCCCCGACCCGAGCGTGACGAGTCGGCCGCTCGGCTTCCCGTGCGCGATGGCGAGCGAGTCGCCCGCCCGCGGCCCGAACGCCGACGACACCGCCCCGAACGGGAAGCCGTTGGCATCGACGCCGACAGCCTCCGCGAAATCGACCGCGGTGCTCGCCGCCGCCGTCGCCGCCTTCGTCCGATGGTGGCCGGGCATCGTCGCCACGACGCCGCTCCGGAGGTCGTCGAGTCCGAAGCGCGCGTCCCGCCCGAACCAGACCCACGCCGTCTCCGTCGGCCGGTAGACCTCGCGGGGCGCGTCGACGCCGCCGCCGTCCGCGAGCGCCGCGTCGAGCGCGTCGGCGAGCTCCACCGCGTCCGCCAGTTCGTCCCCGAGCGTATCGAGCGACGCGTCAGCGGCGGTGCGATGCCACCGCACCGCCCACTCGTCGGGCACGCCGACGTTCAGCAGTTCGGTCGTCTGGACGAGTTCGTGCTCGGCCGTCCCGTCCGGCGTCGCGGCGACGAGCGAGTCGCCCCGCTCGAGCGAGGCGATAGCGCCCGTCGTCGGCGTCCTGATCGTCGTTCCGACGGTCGCGCGGCCGTCCGCCCACGGCGGGGCCGGGTCGCGGACCTGCACGCGGAGCGCGTCCCCCTCATCGACGTAGCCGTCCGCGGCGTCGAACGGCAGGTAGGCCTCGCGTCCCGCGCCGAGGTCAACGACCGCGCCGCCGCCGGTCGTTCCGGTGACGCGCCCGTCGAAGACGGCGTCGGCCGGCACGCGCTCGTCCCAGTCGAGGGCGTCCCGGCCGACGGCGACGCACCGCTCACGGACGGCCGCGACGCCGTCCGCCGCCCCCGACAGTTCGACGCCCTGTCGGTCGGGCGTCGTCGCGGCGACGACGTCAGCGCGTTCGGTCGGGAACGCCGCGTCGAAGCGCGCGCGGATCGGCTCCGAGGCCTGCACGACCGTCCAGTCGGCGTCGAGGCACGCCGCCGTGAGCCCGGTGGCGTAGATTCCGCGAACGCGAACGCGCGTCATAGCGCGTCGCGCGTCGCGGCGAAGCGCACGCGGTCGTGGACGGTCGGGCCGAGTTCGAGTTCGACCACGCCGTCGCCGACGGGGCGCGCACCCTCGACGTAGACGCCCCACGTGTCGAATCGCAGGAACCCGCGGACGTCCTGACTGTGCGTGAAGAGGTCGCAGTAGTCAACCGCGTGCTCCGGGTACTCGGCGTTCGAGTGCGTCAACGCCATGTCGGAGTAGACGGTGTCGTGGTCGTCGAAGAACGCGGCGACGGTCTGTGCGTCGGCACGCGCGGCCTCGGTCGCCTCGCGTTCCACCTCGCGGAGCGAGTCCGCGGAGAGGCCGGCGTCGCGGAGCGCGCGGCGAGTCCGCTGGTCGAAGAGCATGAGCGGGGATAGGGCGCCTCGGCTGAAAAAACGGCCGTATCCCGCCCGAAGACCTTACTCGTCGCCGGCCGAACTCGCGTTCGCATGTCGGAGAAACGGGATCCTCTCCAGCGAGTGGCGGACGGCACTGACCTCTACGACGCGGCGACGTGGGACGACCGGTCGACGTTCGACCACGCTGCGGTCCGCCTCCACCGCTGGCTGGCGGCGGGCGGGCGCGGCGCGGTCATCCTGCTCGCGCTCCTCATCGTGCTCGCGCAGTTCCTCATCGTGGGCGTAGCGACGTTCGACAACCCCGTGCTCGGCCTCTACGTGCTCTTCTCGGTGGTGCCGGCGGCGGGGCTGGTCTTCTACGTCTGGCGGATGGACGTGACGATGCGCGAACCGCTCACGATGCTGGTCGTGACGTTCGGCCTCGGCTTCCTCTTCGCGGGGTTCGCGGCGGTACTGAACACGTTCCTGAAGGAGTACGTGACGCTCGTACCGCTCGTCGGGACGCTCCTCTTCTTCTATCTCGTGGTGGGCCCGGTCGAGGAGACGGTGAAGTGGCTCGCGGTTCGGCTCTACGCGTTCCGCTCCGGGAAGTTCGACGCGGTCGTCGACGGCGCGGTGTACGGTGCGGCGGCGGGACTCGGGTTCGCGACCATCGAGAACACTATCTACATCACGAGCCAGTTCTTGAACGCGGCGGGGACGGCGTCGCTCCAGGTGGGGCTGACGCGCGCGCTCCAGACGGCGACGCTCCGGACGTTCGCGGGGCCGGGGCACGTCATCTACACGGCGTTCTCGGGCTACTATCTCGGCCTCGCGAAGTTCAACCCGGAGAACCGCGGGCCCATCGTGGTGAAGGGCCTGCTCATCGCGGCGCTCATCCACGCGACGTACAACACGGTGGTGACGTACATGGATCCGGTGCTCGCGCTCGCGTTCGGCCGGTCGTTCGTCTCGAACTGGGGGACGGTCGTCTTCATCCTCTCCGTCGTCGTCTACGACGGCGTCTTCCTCTGGATCCTCTACCGGAAGCTCTCGCGCTATCGCGACCTGTACGAGGACTTGGGCGCGGACGAGGCGTCGGCCTAGTAGGCGTCGAGGCGTTCGACGTACTTCGCGACGACGTCGAGTTCGACGTTCATCCGGTCGCCGGGCGTTCGCTCGCTGAGGGTGGTGTCGTCGCGGGTCGTGGGGATGATCGCGACGTCGAAGGTGCCGGCGTCGTCGTCGACGGCGGCGACGGTGAGGCTGACGCCGTCGAGGGCGATGGATCCCTTCTCGGCGACGTAGCGTTCGTCGCCGTCGGGGAGCGCGAACGTATAGCGGTAGTCCTCGCCGACGCGTTCGACGGCGACGACGTCCGTGGTGGTGTCGACGTGGCCCTGGACGATGTGGCCGTCGAGGCGGCCGTCGGCGGGGAGGGCGCGTTCGAGGTTGACGGCGTCGCCGGGTTCGCGCGCGCCGACGCTGGTTCGTTCGACGGTTTCGGCGGCGAGGAAGACGCTGAACCACGCGCCGTTCTCCGTCTCGCCGTGGTCTTCGACGGTGAGGCAGACGCCGTCGACGGCGACGCTCTGTCCGTGCGAGAACCCGTCGATGTCGTCGACGGCGATGCGGAGGCGTCGACCGTCCGCGTTCGATTCGACGTCGGTGACGCGCCCCGTCGCCTCGACGATTCCCGTGAACATATTCTCGAATCCGGGACGCGTAACGAAAGTGCTGTCGTTCTCCTATCGGGTCGGAGCCAGTCCGGTCGCGTGGTCGGCGAGGAACTCGGCGCCGTCCGCGGTGACGACGGCGGCGTCCGCGACGCGCACCGTCCCCTCGACCGGATCCGTCACGCCGGGCGCGAGCGCGATGACCTGTCCCGCTTCGAGGGGTGCGTCGCTCCCGCCCGCGGGCGCCTCCCGCGGCGAGCGTCCGATCCCGTGCACGCTCGCCGCCCCGTCGTCGAAGCCGTACGCGACGAGTTCCGCGAGCGCCTCCTCGCGCGCGCGCCGAACCGGCGTCCCCGCGGCGAGTTCCGCGACGCCGACGTCGAGCGCGCTCGTGGCTGCGAGGTGCGCGCGGCGCTCCCAGCCGCCGTCCGTGTCCGCGACGACCGTTCGCGCGAGCCGTCCGTGATAGCCCGCCCGTCCGCGCGGCGCGACGTCCACGACGACCGGTTCGCCGGCAGTGAGGCGCGCGTCGCCGCGGCCGCTCGCGCCCGCGACGACGGTGTTCTCGGCGGGGTCGACGCCGGCGCCCGCGAGCGCGGCGTTCACCGCGCGTCGGAGGCGTTCAGCGGTCAGCGGGTCGCCCTCGTATCGGAGGCCGTCGCCCGTCGGCGTCGCCGCCCCGAGAACCGCTCGCGCGCGGTCGAGGCCGGCGCTCGCGGCGGATTGGACGGCGCGCAGTCGCTCGCGCTCGCTCGGGGTCTTCACGGCGCGCGCCCGGTCGAGCGCGTCCGTCGAGGCCACGTCGAAGCCGGCGCGTTCGAGGTAGACAGCGGCGTCGTGCGGAATCGCGCGCGGCACGAGCACGGTGCCACCGTCGCCGTCGAGGACGGCGGCCGCGCGCTCGCCCGCCGCGCGCGCGTCGAACTCGCCCGCGCTGACGACCGTCCCGTCGAAGGCGACGTCCGCGCGGCCCGGCGGCGGACAGTAGTAGCGCTCGCCGCCAGCGGTCTGCACGTACGCGCTCTCGCGGGCGCCGCCGTCGACGCCCGTGACGTAGCCGAGGTCGGCGTCCCACCGGTCGCCGACGTGGACGAACGCGGCGCCGTCCCGCGCGTCGAGGACGTCGGCGACGGCGGCGACGCCCCGCCCGTCGACCATCAGTCCATCGAGATGGGCGCGGCCGCGTTCGCCAGCGCGTCCTCCAGCGTCTCGCCCGTCGGTTCGCCGTAGAGCAGGACGTCCAGCGGGAGCGTCGGCGCGCCCGTCACGAGGTTCTGCATCAGGACGAGTCGCTCGCGGGTGCGCGACATCCCGACGTAGAAGACGCGGCGCTCGTTGTCCGTCAGGTAGGGGACGGGGTCGCTCTTGCGCGTGAACTCATCAACGCCCGCCGGCAGGTCGTCGGGGTCCACCGTCGCCGCCATCTGTTCGACGACTTTCTCCGTGAGGTCGGTCGCGAGGAAGACGTGGTCGGCCTCGCGCCCCTTCGCGGAGTGGATGGTGCCGACGCGAACGCGGCTCGCGTCCATCCCGCGGTAGTCGCCGCGGAAGTAGGCGTCCACGGAGCGGCGCTGGTAGCGCGTGACCTTCCGGAGCATGTCCGCGGCCGCGGCGGGCGCGGGGACGAACGGCGCCCACTCGCGGACGAACTCGGGGCTGAACTCGAGGCCGTCGAGCGGCGCGTCCTCCTCGCCGTCGCCCTCGGCCGCGCGGCGCGCGTCTATCTCGTCGCGGAAGTCGCTGCGGTCGTTCGTGCCGAACGCGGAGTCCTGGAGCATGTCCATCAGCCGACGAACCTGCAGGCCCGTCACCGGTTCGTCCGCGTCGAGCGCTTCGACGGCGTTGACGTACTGCTGGAGGCGGTCCGTCCAGAGGCGCTGATCGGTCAGCGCCTTGAACGGGATGCCCTCCCCGATGAATTCGTCCACGAAGTCGAAGAGCTGGTAGCGCGCGCGGAAGAGGATTATCACAGTCTCGTCCGTCGCGTTCACCGTCCGGCGGACGTTCCGCACCAGGTCGAGCATCGACGGCGAGTCGACGGCCTCCACCGTCCCGCCCTCCTTGCGCGGGTTCAAGTCCTTCTCCTGTCGGTGCGTGATGTGTCCGACCTCCTGCTGGACGACCTTCAAGACCTCCGAGGGGAGCCGATACGAGTTCGGGAGGACGACGTTCTCCGTGACCTCCGTCTCGAGGAGGAGGTCCGGGTCGGCGCCCTGCCACGCGTAGACGACCTGGTCGTCGTCGCCCGCGATCAGCACCGACTCCATGTGCGGCCGCCACTCCTCGAACACCTCGTACTGGAGCTTCGTGATGTCCTGGAACTCGTCGATGGCGAGGTAGTCGACGTTCGGGACGAGCGAGCGCTGCTTCACGCGCTCGAGCATGTCCGCGAACCCGACGAGTTCGTGTTCGCCCTTGTACGCGCGCCACGCCCGAATCGCCTCCGGGATGTCGTAGCGTTCGTCGCTCGACGGCCACGTCGGCGTGTACTTGTTCCCGACCTGCGCGTTGTCGTCGATGTCCGGCGGGAGTCGGACCTCCTCCTCGTCCCAGCGGAACGGCACGTCGTACCAGTCGGCGACGTCCCGATCCGTTCGCTGGAGCCACTGGCTCGTCGCGATGACCTTGTTCCCGAGCGTCGTGGAGCGCGCGGTGCGACGCGACCCCGACGCGTACTCGTCCTCGTAGGGGAGCCCGTAATCCTCGCAGAACGCCTCCTTGTCGTCCTCGCCGACGACGTCGCCGCGCGAGAGGTTCAGGAGTTCGTACGCCTTCGCGTGCATCGTCGAGACGTTCCCGCGAAGCGAACGCGGGCTCACGTCGAGACGCTCGGCGAGGCGCTCGCGGACCTCGGCCGCGGCGGCGCGCGTGTAGGAGACGACGAGGACGTCGCGAATCTCGACGTCGTCGTCTTCGAGTATCTCCTCGACGCGGTCGAGGAGCGCGGTCGTCTTCCCGCTACCGGGACCGCCGAACAGGCGCGTGACCCGTGGCTCCGACTCACTCATTACACAGTAACAGGGTCTACTCGCGTATAAACGACGTGACTTTACGGCGAGGGAGAACGACGGGCCGCGAGAGGGGCGTTCGCGGAACGACGCGGGGTTGTTTCGGGGCGGGACGCGTTAGGTGCGGCGGGTCGAACGGGCCTCGCGGACGTCGGCACCGTCACGGATCTTGTCTTCGCAGTTCGGACAGACGCGGGGCGCGCTGTGCTCGTCCGGGGTGAACACTCGCGCGTACGCGTCGGTCACGAAGGACCCACAGTTCTGGCACTCCGGCATTGTGGCCGGTAGTATGACGTTATCCTCCTTAATGGCTCTGGCCCGCCCCGCCGTCGCACGCTGGATACAGGCACGCACGTCCGAGCGTACAAGTGCCGCGCCCACCACGTCCCCGTATGCGCCTCGCCGACGCCACGTGGACCGACGCCGACGCCGCGGACGTCGACGTCGCCCTCCTCCCGGTCGGGAGCACCGAACAGCACGGCCCGCACGCCCCCCTCGGGACGGACGCGCTCACCGCCGAAACGGTCGCCGACGCCGCCGCGGACGCCTACGACGGCACCGCCGTCGTCGCCCCGACGGTGGCCGTCGGCGTCTCCGAGGAACACCGCCAGTTCACCGGGACGCTCTGGGTGTCCCCCGACACCTTCCGCGCGTACGTCCGCGACACCGTGCGCTCGCTCGCCCACCACGGCTGGACCGACGTCGTCCTCGTGAACGGCCACGGCGGAAATATCCCCGCGCTCGGCGAAGTCGCCGCCACCATCACCCGACACGACGACGCCTACGCCGTCCCCTACACGTGGTTCGACGCCGTCGGCGACCACGCCTCTGACATGGGTCACGCCGGCCCGCTGGAGACGGCGTTCCTCCGCCACACCAACCCCGAACTCGTCCGCGAGGACCGCATCGCCGCGGCCCGCGACGGCGCGAGCGAGCGCTGGGGCGAGTGGGTCTCGCACGCGAACCTCGCGCACGACAGCGCCGAGTTCACCGAGAACGGCGTCGTCGGCGACCCCGGCGACGGCGACGCCGACCGCGGCGACGAACTGCTCTCGCTCGCCACTGCCGCGCTCTGCGACCTCATCGGCGCCGTCGTCGAACGCGACACCGACCGGCCGCCGCACCGCTGAGCGCGCCCGCCGCGTCGACGTCCAGCGGCACGGCCGCCAGCCGCACCCCCGGCGGCCGCCTTACTCGCCGTCCTCGCCGTCCTCGTCGTCTTCGTCGTGCAGGTCGTCGAGTTGGCCGCGGAGGTCGGGGATCGCGGAGGCGAGATCGCCGACCGCGTCGCTCACGTCCGCGAGGTCGTCGAGAACGTCTTCGATGGCCTCTATCTCCGCTTCGAGGTCGTCCGCGTCCTCGAACGCGTCGGCGCGTTCCCCGATGGTGTACCACTTCTTTGCGTCCCGGAGGTGTTCGCGGACCTCGTCCACCGCGAGCGCGGACCGAAGCCCGTTCAGGACGCCGAGCGTGTTGTCCGCCTCGACGTCCCAGACCGCCGACGACTCCGGGAGCGCGTCGCGCGCCGCCCCGAGGCTCTCCTCGACGTCCTCGCGGATCTCGCTCGCCGCCTCACCGAACAGCTCCTCGTCGCTCAACTCGGACTGACTCATGACGCGTGGTACGAACCCCCATCGGTTAAAAACCCGCCCCGGTTCACTCGACGGAGACGAGTCGCATCAGCGGATAGCCGTCCTCCATCTCCATGCGCGCCACCGCCTCCGTCTCCCCGTACTCGATCACTATCTCCACGTCGAGGAAGCGCCCCGTCAACTCCGCGTAGTCGGCCGGCCCGTCCGCCAGCGCCGCCGACAGATCCTCTCGCAGGATCTCAACAGTCACGTCCACGCAGTGGGGCTGGTTCTCTATCGCCTCCGCCATCGCCGTCTCCAGGCTCCCCGCGCTCGCCGGACTCACCGGCGTCCCCGCGAACTGGTGGTAGAGCGACCCGAACTTGATCCCCGTCTCGAACGCCGCCTCCTCGCCCTCGCTCGTCATGGTTCGTCGTGCGAGCGCGCCCGCAAAGGCAGTTCCCCTCCGCGACCGGCGGCGTCCGGTCCGAAAGTCCGACCGAAGCCCTAACACGCCGGCCCGTGAACCGCCGAACGCGATGCCCCTGAACATCGGTTCCGCGCTCGAAACCGCGGTCGAACGCACCACGAGTCGCGCCGGCCTCTCGTTCGTCGCCGCGCTCGTCGTCATCCAAGCACTGAACCTCCTGTTCGTCACGAACTACACCGCCGTCGCGGTCGGCTCCCTCCCGAACGCCCCGAGTTCACCCGGCCAGCTCACCCCCGTCTCGCTCGGCCTCGGAACCGGCACCCTCGCCGGCCTCGTCCTCCTCACATATCTCGTCCTCCTCGTCGTCTCCGTCGCGCTCATCCGCTCGATGGTGAGCGACGTCGACGACCGAATCCCCTCGGAGTTCTTCACGCACCGCATCGTCACCGCCGCCGTCTGGTGGCTCGTCGCCACCGTCGTCCTCAGCGTCCTCATCACCATCGGGACGTTCCTCGTCGTCGTCCCCGGCCTCTTCCTCGCCGTCAGCCTCCTCTTCACCGTCGTCTACGTCGCCGTCGAGGACGAGAACGCGTTCGCCGCGATGCGCTCCTCGTGGCGGCTCGCGTCCGGCAACCGCTGGCGGCTCTTCGGCGCCGCGCTCGCCGCGTTCGTCCCCTACATGGTCGTCTACTTCGCCGTCACCGCCGCCCTGCCGCTGAGCACCGTCGCCGGCTGGGTCGTCGGCTCCATCCTCAGCGGCGCGTGGGTCGTCTTCCTCCAGGCGCTCGTCGCCGCGTGCTACCGCCAACTGCGCGACGAGGCCGATGGTGGCACCGACGACGACGGCCCCGCCGACGGCGACGACCCGGCCCCGCACGCCACCGTCGCGGACGCCTGAGCAAACCGCGTCTTACTTTATCCCGGCCCGCCCATCCCTACTCGAATGGACGAACCGGTCCTCCTCACGGGCGCCCGCGGACGCGTCGGGCAGGCCATCCTGGGCGGCATCGCCGAGGAGTACACGTGGCGGCTGTTCGACCGCGACCCACCGCGCGAGGAGACGGATCACGAGTTCGTCGTCGCGGACGTCACCGACGAGGACGCCGTCCGCGACGCGATGGAGGGCGTCGGCGCCGTCGTTCACCTCGCCGGCGACCCGCGGACCGACGCGCCGTGGAACTCCGTCCTCAAGAACAACATCGACGGCACCCAGACCGTCTACGAGGCCGCCGTCGACGCCGGCGTCGAGAAGGTCGCGTTCGCCTCCTCGAACCACACCGTCGGCCACTACGAGACGGAGCGCAAACCAGACATCTACCGCACGCACGACGACTACCTCCTCGACGGGAGCGAACTCCCCCGCCCATCGAACCTCTACGGCGTCTCCAAGGCCGCCGGCGAGACCCTCGGACGGTACTACCACGACGAACACGACCTCTCCGTCGTCTGCGTCCGCATCGGCAACCTCACCAAGGGCCACCCGCCCATCGACTACGAGCGCGGACAGGCGATGTGGCTCTCCTATCGGGACTGCGCGCACCTCTTCGAGCGCTGCATCGAAGCCGACTACGACTACGAGATCGTCTACGGCATCAGCGACAACGACCGCAAGTACTACTCGCTGGCGCGCGCGAAGGACGCCCTCGGCTACGACCCCGCCGACAACTCCGCGGAGTACACGAACCAGGGCGAACTGAAAGAGAACGTCTAACGCCCGCTCGCGCCCTCCCGACTCCGAGTCCCCCCAACTTATCCGACATACGGCCATAGGCGCGCCCATGAGACATCCCGGACTGAAAGCCCGAATGGTGGTCGTGGGCGCGATACTGTTCGCGTTCTACGCCGTCGTCGCCGCCGTCGCGTACGCGTTCGGCTTCCCGCTCTGGCTCGTGGTCGTCGGGAGCGTCGGCCTCGTCGGCCTCCAGTACAAGGTCGGGAAGTGGATGGCACTGCGCTCCGTCGGCGCCGAGGAGATGCCCGAGGACGGCGGGTGGGCGGACGTCCACCGGCGCGTCGAACGCCTCAGCGACGAGATGGGCATCGAGAAACCCCGGCTGATGGTCGCGGACATGGGCGTCCCGAACGCCTTCGCAGTCGGCCGGAAGGGCGCCGGCACCGTCGTCGTCTCCACCGAACTCGCGCGCCTCCTCGAGGACGACGAACTCGAAGGCGTCCTCGCGCACGAACTCGCGCACATCAAGAACCGAGACGTCGTCACGATGGTCGTCGGGCAGGGCATCGCGTCCATCGTCGGCATCGCCGCGCAGTGGGCCGTCCTCCTCACCGGCGACAACGACCTCGCGGACTTCTTCCTCGCCATCGTCGTCGGGAACGTCGTCCAGTTCTTCGTGATGCTCTTCGTGCTCGCCATCAGCCGCTATCGGGAGTACGTCGCGGACGCGGACGCGAAGGAGTACGTCGGGAGCGGCGAACCGCTCGCGCGCGCCCTGGAGAAGATCCAGCAGGGCAACGAGCGCGGTACCTCCGGCACGCGAAGCCGCGGGCCCGCCCGCGGACGCGGGCGCGGCCGAGAGCAGGGCGGCGTGAACAATCAGGTCGGCGCGCTCTGCATCTTCGACGACGACTCGCGCTCGCTCCTGACGCGCATCGTCGCCACGCACCCGCCCGTCGAGAAGCGCATCCAGCGCCTCCGCGAGTAGATGGACGCGCGAACCGCGCTCGCCGTCGTCCTCGGCACTCTCCTCGGCCTGCTCTGTGTCGCGCGCCCCGACGTCGCGCTCCGATTGAGCGTCGTCGGCGTCCCCATTCCCGACCGCCACGGCCCCGACGGCGAGGGCGGCGTCTCCACGCGGATGCGCTGGCTCGTCCGCGTCGTCGGCGCCGCCTGCCTCCTCGTCTCCGGCTACCTCCTCGCCGCCTAGTCGAACAGGCCCTCGACGTCTCGCTCGCGCGCCCGTCGCCGCGAGACGCGCTGGCCGAGGCGTTCCGCGATCAGCGCGCGGTTCTCAGGCTCCACCAGGAAGTCACAGAGGAACGCGCCGTAGTCGTTCAACTCCCCCCCGTCGAGTCCGTCGCGGGCGTACGCCGCCGCGTGCGCGAACGTCTCGTCGTCGAATCCCTCCTCGACCGCCACGACGGCCGCCGCCCGGACGGCCGCGGGCGGCGCGAGGTCAGCGAACGAGGGCGTCGCGCCCCGGTACGTGATCTCTACTGGCGGTCGGCGTTCGACCACTTCCGGGTCCCGCACCAGCACCGCGAGGTACGCGTCGACGGCCGCGACGTTCACGCCGCGGTAGTCCGACGGGAGCGCGCCGAGGTAGTCGCGCGCGCTCGCCGCGACGCCGGTCGCACCCTCCCAGTTCCGATTCCGGGCGTGGTGGACCGCCGCACTACACTGGATGAGTCCGTGCAGCAGTCGCTCGTCGTCGCCCGTCTCGTCCAGCCACGCGTCCTCCCACGCGTCGTGCGCGCCGTGATAGTGGCCCGCGTCGTGGAGCGCGATACCCGCGCGAAGCGCCGCCTCCATACCCACGGGTTCGCGTCGGACGGGCAAGTGGGTGGCGACCCAGGCCGCCGGAACGCGCACGGCTAAGTGTCAGCGCCGATACTTCCAGTCGATGGCAGACCCTCGCCCCCCGTCGCGTCCCGGCCGCCTCCTGTACTGCGGCGCGCTCCTCTACCTCGCCCTCGACGGCTTCCGCCACAACGACTATCGCGTCGACCTCGCGCGCCGCAAGGGTGTTCCCCTCCCCGGCTTCCTCGTGCCGTTCGCCACCGGAATGCTCGTCGTCGCCACCGTCGCGATAACCGTCTGGCGTCGCCCGCGCGCCGCCGCCGGCGCCGTCGCGCTCTTCTTCCTCGCCACCACGCCGACCATCCACGACTTCTGGAACGCCGACGACACCGACTACCAGTCCGAGAAACAGAGCTTCGCGAAGAACGCCGCGCTCTTCGGCGGGGCGCTCCTCCTCCTCGAACGCGCCGACCGCCAGCGGGACTGAGCCGAACGGACGCCTCGCCGTCGCTCGCTGTCACCCGACCGACGGAACGTCCGGACGGAGTTCACGCGAACGACCGCGTCGCTTTCGGAGAGTTCCCCGACCGAACAGAGTCCCGCCGTCGCTCGTCGCCCGGTAGACGGAACGTCCGGACGGAGTCCGCGAGAACGACGCCGTCGTTCTCGCGGGCCAGCGAGACGGCGGAGCCGTCTCGCGGAGTCCGGACGTGAGTGAGTGAAACGGAGCGACGAGCCGAAGG
>JBDGUG010000026.1:0-28259 GCA_042216135.1 Halarchaeum sp.
CGGGCCGAGTAGTTGTAGTACTCGTCCTTCCCGGCCATCCTTACCCGTTCGAGGGCGCGTGGCGGGTTACGTGCTTCGTTCGCCCGCCAGCGCCCGACGGACGCTCCCCGAGTCCACCTCGACGAGCACCTCGTTCGTCCGGCGGAACGGCGGCGTCACCGGCGCGTCGTAGCGCCGCAGCACGAACTCGCCCACCGAATCGATCCCGGCGTCGTCGAGCGTTCGCGCGACGCGCCGCTCGGCCCGCCGGACGCGCCAGTTCGGCGTCCACCACGAGAACCGATACGCCGCCATCGTCCGGGGCGGGTCCACGACCAGTTCGACGTCGTCGCTCGTCGGTTCGGGCGCCGTCTCCGGCGTGTACGAGTCCGGGAGGAAGAACGACATCGTGACGCCCTCGCCCTCCTCGTCCGTCTCCACCGGCGCGGTCATCGACACGGCCTCGCCGTCGCGTTCGTCGCCGGTCTGGACGGGCGCGGTCATCGCCACCGACTCGCCCGTCTCCACCGGCGCGGTCATCGACACGGCCTCGCCGTCCGCCGCCTCGCTCCGCTCGCCGTTCGCGCCCGCGTTCTCGCCGTCGATGTAGCGGAAGAGCCGTCGGAACGCCGCGTACTGCGTCGGCGCGGTCGTTCGGACGCGCACCGTCTCGGGGTAGCGCCGCAGTTCGACGTCGCCGAGTTCGCCGACGACGGTGTACGGCACGCGCTCGACGCCGCGGTTCGCGAGCGTACCCGCGACGCTCCACGCGCCCAGCGCGAGCGCGCCGACGCCGGCGGCGACTCCGACGGCCTTCAGCTTCGCCTTCGCCTTCATGAGTGACAGTTCGCGCGCGACGGCGATAAACTCTCCCGCCCACTTCCCATTCCGGCCCGCGCGTGCGCGCGCACACCGGGAGTTTATTATGCCGGCCAGTCGTACCGAATTCCAACATGTTCAAGGCCATCGTGAGTGCCGACACGCTCCGCGACACGCTCGACGCGGTGAGCGTGCTGGTCGACGAGTGCAAGATCCACCTCAACGAGGACGGTCTGGAGATTCGCGCCGTCGACCCCGCGAACGTCGGGATGGTCGACCTGTCGCTCTCCGCGGACGCCTTCGAGTCCTACGAGGCCGACGGCGGCCTCATCGGCGTGAACCTCTCGCGCCTCGAAGACATCGCCGGGATGGCCGACGCCGGACAGCTCGTGCAGCTCGAACTCGACGAGGAGACCCGGAAGCTCCACATTCAGATCGAGGGCCTCGAGTACACGCTCGCGCTCATCGACCCCGACAGCATCCGACAGGAGCCGGATCTGCCGGACCTCGACCTCCCCGCCACCGTCGTCGTCGAGGGCGCGGACATCAACCGCGCGGTCAAGGCCGCCGACATGGTCTCCGACCACATCGCGCTCGGCGTCGACGCGGAGAACGACCTGTTCTACGTCGACGCGGAGGGCGACACCGACGACGTCCACCTCGAACTCGAACGCGACGACCTCATCGACCTCGAAGCCGGCGACGCGCGCTCGCTCTTCAGCCTCGACTACCTCAAGGACATGAACAAGGCGCTCCCGAGCGACGGCGAGGTCACCGTCGAACTCGGCGAGGAGTTCCCCGTGAAGATGCACTTCGACATCGCCGAGGGACTCGGCTCCGTCACGTACATGCTAGCCCCGCGTATCCAGTCGAATTAGAGGATGTACCCTTAATTCGTGAATCGCGCGCACGTCCTCGCCGCCGTCCTCCTCCTCGTCGCCGTCGCGTCTCTGGCGAACCCGCTCTACGTCCCACTGCTCCCGGAGGCGAACGTGCTCGGGCACGACCCGATGGACGGGGCGGCGACGGCGTTCGCGCCCGACCTGCGCTATCTCGCGTCGCTCGCCCTCACGGCTGTCGGCGTCTTCGCGCTCGTCGGCGCGCTCGCCGCGCTGTTCTCGGGCGGCGTCGCGGCCGCGGACGAACACCGATAGGGCGGGACGCGACGAACCCGCGGCCCTCTTGTCCCGGCGGCGCCTCCGTTCGCGCATGAGCGACCCCGAGTTCCCCGACCCGGAGAGCGCGTATCCGATCGAACCCGGCTGTGCGCGCTGTCCCGCGCTCGTCGAGGCGCGCGAGCACATCGCGTGGGGGAACGGGCCCGCGGACGCCGACGTCGTCGCCGTCGGGGAGGCGCCGGGCGCGGGGACGCCCGAGGGGGACACCTGGCGGGGCGGGAACTGGACGGGGATGGCGTACACCGCCCGCCACTCGGGGCGCATCGTCCGCGAACTCTTCGCGGACGCGGGCCGCGAGGACGTCTTCTACACGAACGCGGTGAAGTGCTTCCCGCCGGACGGCGAGGGGTCGAACCGGGAGCCCCGCCGCGAAGAGCTGGAGAACTGCTTCTCGCACCTCGAAGCCGAACTCGACTACGTCGACCCGTCGGTGGTCGTCACCACCGGATCGCACGCCACGCGGGTGCTCTTCGACGCCGCGGGCCGCGAACTCGACGGCTTGCTCGACGTCGTCCTCGACCCGGTTCCCTGTGCGGCGCTGGACGTGACCGTCGTGCCCGTCCTCCACCCGGCCTACCAGCACATGTGGCTCTCGCGGCTCGGCTACGACTACGAGGAGTACGTCGACGAACTCGCGGGCGTGCTCGACGAGTACGCCTAGGCGAGCACCGTCTCGCCGGCGCGCACGCGCTCGCCCGTCTCGACGGCGACGTCCCCGATATCGTACTCGGGCGGGAGGAGGACGTCGGCCCGAGAGCCGAAGGAGACGTGCCCGACGCGCTCGCCGCGCGAGACGACGTCGCCGGGTTCGACGTAGGGGTGGATGCGGCGCGCGAACGCGCCCGCGATGAGGTCGAGTTCGTAGCTGTCCGTGCGGATCCGCACGCGCTCGTTTCGCTCCGACTCCTTCGAGAACGCGGGCCGGTGCGCGCCCGCGCGGTGGTCGACGGACGTGACGACGCCGCCGACGGGCGCGCGGTTCACGTGCACGTCGGTGACGTTCATGAACACGCCGACGCGGACGCGCCCGTCCTCGACGCGAAGCACGCTCACGCGGCCGTCGGCGGGCGCGACGACGCCCCCGCCTGGCGGTTCGCGTTCGGGGTCGCGGTGGAACCAGAGGACGAACGCGCCCAGCGCGGCGGCCGCGAGGCCCGCGGGCGCGAACGCGAAGAGGAGCGGGACGGCGGCGAGGAGGAACGGGACGGCGTACCGTCGGGCGCCGGGCGCGAGACGCATACGCCCTCGTCTCGGGCGGCGAGTAACCGTCTTGCGGTCTGCCGCTCCGGACCGGGCGCTTTATCGGCCTCCGCCCCCACCCGTGTTCCGTATGGAGCGACGGCACGCGCGCTACCCGTTCACGCTCGGCGCCCGCGAGGCGGTCCAGGAGGCCGGCGTGGACCTCGCCGCGGTCGTCCGCGAGGAGGACGCGGTGGTCGAGCGCGCCCGCGAGCGCGTGGCGTCCTCGCTCACCGACCGCGACGTCGGCGACCCCGCGCCCTCGGATCGCGTCGAACTGCTCTCCTATCCGGTCGCGCGCGTACTCGTCTCCCTCGTCGACGAGAACGTCTGCACGCGCTACTACGCCCAGGCGGAGGCGGACCGGGCGGCCGAGCGCTTCCGCGAGGACTTCGGGCGCACCGACGGCGGCGCCGTCCTCACCCGCACCGAGGCGCTGCGCGAGTTCGACCTCTCCGAGGACGTGCGCCCCGTCGACGGCGGCTTCGTGGTGGACGTCGCGGCCTACCTCCGGTTCGCGTCGTCGCTTCGCGGGGACGAGTGGCGTCTCGTGAACCGGCCGCTCGACGACGGCCGCGTTCCCGTCTCCGGCGCGGACCTCGATTCCCTCCTCCGGGAGGCGGTGGAGGAACGCGTCGCCGACGGCCTCCCGCTCGGCGTTCCGGACGCCATCGCGGACGCCCTCACCGAGGACGTGCAGGCGCTCCGGGAGACGCTCTCCGACCTCGACCTCACGCGCGACATCGACACGGTCGTCCCCGACCTCTTCCCGCCCTGCATGCAACACCTCCTCGACGCCGTCCAGCGCGGCGACCACCTCGCGCACCACTCCCGGTTCGCGCTCACCGCCTTCCTCGGGAACATCGGCCTCTCCACGGACGAAATCGTCCGACTCTACGAGGTCAACCCCGGGTTCGGCGAGGAGATGACGCGCTACCAGACCGACCACATCCAGGGCGAGACCAGCCCCACGGAGTACACCGCGCCCTCGTGTGCGACGATGCAGGCGTACGGCGACTGCGTCGACCCGGACGCGCTCTGCGATCACATCAGCCACCCGCTCTCCTACTACGAGGCGAAACTGGACGACGCCGACGAGGACGAGCTAGAGGACTGGCGGGACGCCGGCGGCGACGAAGAAGCCGCCGAATGAGCGAACGCCGAACGGAGTGAGGCGTGAGCCCGGGAGCGCCGAGTCATAGCGGGACCGACGGTCCCGCCGGCCGCGCGGGCGACTCTCGGGTCGTCCGCGCGACGTAGACGAGGGGCCGCGGGAACGCGAACGGCGGAGCCGTGAGCGGTGGCTCCGATGGAGCCACCGAACGAGCGAGCGGGGAAGAATGACCCGCGAGCCCGGCGGTGACGAAGAGGAAGCCGCCGAGTGAGCGCTGAGCGGCGATATCGACGACGCGGAGTGAGAACCGGACGGTCGGCCGCGGTCGTTACTTCTGTCGGCCGGCGAGGTAGTAGCCGGCGCCGGCCATGACGACGACGAAGGCGACGATGCCGGCGACGACGGCGTAGGCGCCCTGTTCGGTGAGGCCCTGGGTGCTGATCTCGCCGCCGAGGACGACGATGGCGATGAAGAGGACGACGGCCGCGAGGGCGACGCCCGCCTCGACGAGAGTCTCGCGTTCCATTGTCCCCTCATTTCCGTGAGTGCGAGAAAAGGGTGGCGGTCCGCGCTCGTCGCGGGACGGCCGCGCTGGGGGCTGGTGATGCGCTTTTACGCCCGCAGCCCCTATCTGTCCCTATGGTGCCGACGAAACCCACTCGCACCACGAGCCCCCGCCTGGAACCGCTCGCGCCGGACGGGCCGCGCGACTCGCGCGCCGCCCGCGCGCGGAGCGAACCGATGGCCGTCGTTCCGCTCGGGGACGGCCGCTACGACGTCGTCGTGCGCGGCGGCGCCGCGTACACCGTGGCCCTCGACGCCGGGACGTGCACGTGCCCCGACCACCGCTATCGCGAGCGACGCTGCAAGCACCTCCGGCGGGTCGCCCTCGACGTCACCGCCGGCCGCGTTCCCGCGCCCGGCGAACGCGACGCGGACTGCGCGGCCTGCGGCGACCGCGTGTTCGTCGCCGAGGACGACCCCGACCCCGTCTACTGTCCGGCCTGCACGCTCGCGCCCGGGGCGCTCGCCCGGGACCGCGAACGCGGCGACGTCCTCGTCGTCGTCGAGACGACCGACCGGCGCGCGAGCGAGGTGCCAGTCGGCGAGCACACGGTCGCCACCCACCCGACGAACGACGGCTACGACCCGCACGACGTCGTCGTCGAGGCCGTCTATCCCGTTCGGGGCGCGACGCCCGAACGCCTCCGCGAACGCGGCGTGCGGACGTACGCGTTCCCGCGCGGGCGCCTCGAACGGCTATAGCATCTCCGCGGCTTCGTCGACGCTGAGGACGCCCTGTGCTACCGCTTCGAGGACGCCGCGGACGTCGCCGTCGTCGTCGCTCTCGCCCGCGGCCTTCAGGTCGGGGATGGTGTCGCCGTCCGCGAGCGCCGTTTCCTTCTTCACGCGATAGTTCCCGCCGTCGGTGACGTGCAGGTCGGACGGGTGGAAGAAGTACCAGTCCTCCCGGTCGAAGCGAACGCCGACCTTCGGCCGCGCGCCGAAGTTCTGCGAGAAGTAGACGAGCGCCTCCACCTCCTCGCCAGTGAGATAGATGGGGTCGCCAGCGGAGGACTTCGCCTCGACGGCGTAGAAGACCGACCCGTCGCCCGCGAGGACGTCCGGGAGTTCGCGCGTCGTCGCGGACCCGGACGCGGGCGCGCGCATCACCGCGAACCCCGCCTCGTCGAGGCGGTTCACGAGTTCGCGCTCGCGCCGATCCCCCTTCTCGTTTCGGACCATACGCGCCGTCGGCGCCCGACGCGGATAAACCGGCCGATGCCGCCGACGCCGGCCGTCGGGCTTAATCGCTCGCCGCCGGAACCCCGACGACGTGAGCGACGACCACTCCGAGGAGCGACTGTCCGACGTCGAGGCCGACGCGAGCGACCCCGGCCCGTCGAGCACGGACGTGCTCGCGCGACAGATCCGCTCCGGCCTGAACGAACTCGAACGGCCCGCGGACGGCCTCCTGCTCTCCGCGCTCTCCGCCGGCCTCGACATCGGGTTCGGCCCCCTGTTCATGGCGGCCGTGCTCGCGCTCACCGCGGGCGTCTACGACGAGGCGACGCGAACGCTCCTCGTCTCGAACGCCTACGCCCTCGGGTTCGTCTTCGTCGTCCTCGGACGCTCCGAGCTATTCACCGAGCACACGACGCTCGCCGTCCTCCCCGTGCTCGACCGTCGCTCGTCGGTCGCGTCGCTCCTCCGCCTCTGGGGGCTCGTCTACGCCGGGAACCTCGTCGGCGCGACCATCTTCGCCGTCGCGATGTGGTGGCTCGCGCCCGCGTACGGCATCGCGGACGCCGGCGTCCTCGTCGAACTCGCGCGCCCCCTCCTCGACCACGGCGCGTTCGCGACCTTCATGGGTGCGCTCCTCGCGGGCTGGCTCATGGGCCTCCTCTCGTGGCTCGTCGCCGCCGCGGACGGCACGCTCGCGCGCCTCGCCGTCGTCTGGCTCATCGCCGCCGCCATCGGCCTCGCGCACCTCCCGCACTCCATCGCCGGCACCGTCGAAGTGCTCGCCGGCGTCCTCGTCGCGCACGTCGAACCGTTCGTCTTCGTGCGCTTCCTCGTCGTCGCCACCGCCGGGAACGCCGTCGGCGGCGTCGTCTTCGTCGCGCTCCTGAAGTACGGGCACGTCGTGCGCGGCGGCGAGTAGCGCCCGCTACGTAACGATTATCGCGGCGCACGTCAGTAGTTCTCGTGATGGCCGAGCGCGAAGACGGGCGAAGCCCGAACTCAGGGGGACAGCCGGAACGCGTCGGCGAATGCACCGCGTGCGGGCGCGTCTACCCCCTCCAGGTCGACGGCGGGGACTTACGCCCCATCGGCACCGACGGCGACTGCGTCTGCGGGAACGACACGTTCGACGCGCTCGCCGACTGAGGTTCGCGCTCGCTCGCGGCCGTCGTCGCCCGCCGATCGGTGGCGCCCTCGCCGGCGCTCGGTTGTCCCCCTGTGCTCGCGGGTCGCATTGCTCCCCGCTCGCGTTCTTCGCGGCGCCTCACTCCGTTCGGCGCCGGTTTCGCTCACGGCTGTCGCCGTTCGCGTTTCCCGCGACGGCGAAGCCGTCGCGTTACGTCCCGTGCCGCCAGGACCCCATGTATTCGCGCTGCTCGTCGGTGAGCGAGTCGTACGCGATGTCCTCCGCAGATAGCTTCGTCTCCGCCACCTCGCGGTCGAGGCGGTCCGGGACCGAGTGGAGGCCGGCGTCGTACGCGCCGCCGTTCTCGGCGAGTTCGCGCACGCAGACGGCCTGCACGCCGAAGGACTGGTCCATCACTTCGACGGGGTGGCCGAGCGCCACCGGGGAGGCGAGGTTCACGAGGCGGCCCTCAGCGAGGACGTTCACCCGGCTGCCGTCTTCGAGTTCGTACTCGCGCACGCCCTCGCGGGCGTCGCGCTCGTTCACGGCGAGGTCGGAGAGCTCCTCTAAGTTTATCTCGACGTCGAAGTGCCCGGCGTTCGCGAGCACGACGCCGTCCTGCATCGACTCGAAGTGGTCTCTCGTTATGACGTCGCGGTTCCCGGTGGTGGTGACGAAGACGTCCCCGACTCCGGCGGCGTCGTCCATCGGCATGACCTCGTAGCCCTCCATGTGGGCCTCCAGGGCGCGACGGGGGTCGACTTCGGTGACGACGACGTTCGCGTTCTGCCCGGCGGCCTTCTTCGCGACGCCCCGGCCGCAGTAGCCGTAGCCGGAGACGACGACGGTCTTCCCCGCCCACGCGAGATTCGTCGTCATCGCGATGTTCGCGAGCGAGGACTCCCCGGTGCCGTGCACGTTGTCGAAGAGGTGCTTCATCGGGGTGTCGTTCACGTTGAACATCGGGTAGTCGAGCGCGCCGTCGTCGTCCATCGCGCGAAGGCGATGCACGCCCGTCGTCGTCTCCTCGGTGCCGCCGACGATGTCGTCGACGAGGTCGGGATACTCCTCGTGGATGCGGAAGACGAGGTCCCCGCCGTCGTCGACGGTGATGGTCGGTTCCGTCGCGATGACGGCGTCCATCGCCTCGTAGTACTCCTCGTCGTCCACGCCGCGCTTCGCGTACGACGTGATGTTCTCGTGAGCGTCCAGCGCCGCGCTCACGTCGTCGTGCGTGCTGAGCGGATTACACCCCGTGATGGCGACTTCCGCGCCGGCGTCCGCGAGCACCTCGACGAGCACCGCGGTCTTCGCCTCGACGTGGAGCGCCATCCCGACTCGGTGGTCGGCGAGCGGTTCGTCCGCGCGGAACTGCTCGCGGAGCGATTCGAGGATGGGCATGTGCTCCGCCGCCCAGTCCATCTTGCGGCGGCCCTCCTCGACGTGCGCGTCGACGTCGTCGAGTCGGTCGCTGATAGGTGCGGCCGTGTCCATACGCGAGCGACGGCCGGACGCGTGGAAAACACTTCGGAAGCCCGCGTCCGGGTGGCGCGGCTACTCGGCGCGCGCGACGAGTTCGCGGGCGTGCTCGCTCGCACGCGCTCGGACCGCGTCGGCGTCGAGCGTCAGCACCTCGCCGTCCCGCATCAGCACGTCGCCGTCGCAGACGGTGTGGCGGACGTCGCTCCCGCGCGCCGCGTACGCGAGATGCGAGACGTGATCGTGCGTCGGCGTCAGGTGCGCCGTCTCGAAGTCGACGACCGCGATATCGGCATTCCGGCCGACCTCGATGCGGCCCGCGTCGAACCCGAGGACGTCCGCGCCCCCCGCCGTCGCCATCGTCACGACGGCCTCCGCGGGCACCGCGCTCGCGTCGCCCGCGGCGTGCTTCCCGAGCATCGCCGCGTCCCGCATCTCGTCGAACAGATCGAGGTCGTTGTTCGACGCCGCGCCGTCCGTCCCGAGCGCCACCGGCACGCCCGCGTCCAGGTAGGCCGGGACCGGCGCCGCGCCCGACGCGAGCTTCATGTTCGACGCCGGGCAGTGGACGACGCCCGTGCCGCGCT
The DNA here is from genome assembly GCA_042216135.1 of Halarchaeum sp. GTDB lineage: Archaea > Halobacteriota > Halobacteria > Halobacteriales > Halobacteriaceae > Halarchaeum. The sequence goes on from JBDGUG010000026.1 coordinate 9,268, forward strand.
CGGCGAGCAACTCGATCTCGCTCGCGTCGCTGTGCACGCCGTGCGCGAGGAAGTCCGTGCGTCCGAGCAGGCCGACGTCGTCCGCGTACTCCAGCGGGCGCTCCCCGCGCGCCTCGACGATGGGCGTCACCTCGTCCGCCGTCTCGTTCGCGTGGAAGTGGATCGGCACCCCGGCCTCGCGCGCCCGCGGGACGTACTCGCGCAACAGGTCCTCGTCCACCGTCGTGAGGCTGTGCGGCGCGTACATCGTCCGCACGCGGCCGTCCGCGTCGCCGTCGTGCTCGCGCGCGAACCGGACGGACTCCTCGTGGTCGGCGCGCGCCGCGTCCTCGTCCTTCCCGACGCCGACGACGCCGTGCCCGAGGCGCGCGCGCAGGCCCGCCTCGTCGACCGCCGCCGCGACCTGCGGCATCGAGAAGTACATGTCAGCGAACGCCGTCGTCCCCGACTCGATCAGTTCGAGCAGCGCGAGGTCCGTCCCCGCCCGCACGTCCGCGTCCGTCAACTCCGCCTCCACCGGCCAGACGTCCTCCCTGAGCCACGCCTCCAGGGGCTTGTCGTCCGCGTACCCGCGCAGGAGCGTCATCGCCGCGTGACAGTGCGCGTTCACGAGGCCGGGGGTCACCAGACAGCCCGATGCGTCGAGCGTCTCGTCGCCCGCGTCGACGTCGCCGACGTCGACGATTTCGCCCGACTCGTCGTCCACCAGCACGTCTTCCTCTCGAACCGAGAGGTCCGGCCGGAGGACGCGGCCGCCCGCGATACGGAGCGTGGTCATACTCGCTCCTGCGCCCGCCGGCGCCTTAGTCCGTCGGTTCTTCGAGTCGCTCGACGCGCGCCGACAGGGTCGGCCGCATCCGGACGAACGCCCCGATGCGGCTCCCGCCGTCGAGCGACCGGTCGGCGTCCGCGGCGTCCGCGGCGGCCGCGCGATACGTCTCCGCGACTGCGTCGGGGGACGTCGCCGCCGCGGCGTCGTCGTCCGCGGCGTAGACGATCCGGTTCCCGTACCAGAGAAGCAGACCGCCGACGAGCAGGCCGCCGAGGAGGACCGCGACCCCCGGGGTCCCGGGCCGAGGACGAGTAGGCCGACGACGGCCGCCTCCCCCAGCGCGAGCAGCGCCGCGAACCGGATCTCGTGATACCACCGCGCGGCCCGCGCGGCCCGCCCGACGACCTGCACGGTCAGCGCGTCGTCGCCGTAGGCGTCGAGCAGGTGGCTCCCGACGAACAGCGTCCGATACCCCCGCGGGCCGCGGACGAGCGCGCCCGCCCACCCGGTCTCGCCCGTCTCGACGACGCGCACCGACCGCGGGTCGAAGCCGGCGGCGTCGCAGGCCGCCGCGATACGCTCCCGTTCGCCCGCCGTCGGGTCGCGCGTCGCCTGCGAGACGCGGACGACGAACCCGTTCGCGACGTAGAGAATACCGATGAGAACGACGCCAGCGCCGACCGTGCTCGCGGTCCCGGTGACGCCCGCGTGGCCGACGACGTAGATACCGACCGCGAGCGTCGCGAGGAACGCCGCGAGCCATCGGCCGAAGCGCACGGCCGCCCTCGCGGTCCCGTATTCGACGTCGCGGGCCGACCGGACCGCGGGGAATATGCCGAGGTAGAGCGCCGTGTCGGAGACGAAGACCGCCGCGGCCATCGCCGCCATCGCGACGGCGTCGCCGACCGCGCCGTCTCCGAGCGACGCCCGCACTGGGTCGGTGCCGCCCGCGCCCACGAACGCGAACAATCCGAGCAGGCCCGCGACGCCGAGGCCGACGTAGAGGGCGCGTCTGAGCCGTCGCACCGCGCGCTCCGAACCGGCGACGACGGACCCGTACAGGCGAGCGAGGGCGTACGCGGCGAGCGAGACGACGAGGAGGGCGCCGACCGCGGCGAGGAGGGACACGTCCGTCCGTCACCGCGCCGACACAAGAATCCACGGGAGGCTCGCGCCGTCGCGGTGGTCGGCCGCGCGGCTCGCGGCGCCGGGGCCGCCGCTCGCTCGTGCCGCGGGACCTCGCTTCGCTCGGTCCCGCGGGCACCACCAACGCTTAGACCCGCCCCTGCCATCTTCCCGTATGAAGATAGCCGTCCCGAACAAGGGCCGCCTCCACGACCCGACCCTCGAACTCTTAGACCGGGCGGGCCTCGCCGTCGAGTCCGGCGCGGACCGACAGCTGTACGCGGACACCGTCGACCCCGACGTCACCGTGCTGTTCGCGCGCGCCGCCGACATCCCCGAGTACGTCGCGGACGGCGCCGCGGACCTCGGCATCACCGGCTACGACCAGCACCGCGAATCCGAGGTGGAGAACGTCGCAGAGCTACTCGACCTCGGATTCGGCTCCTGTCGCCTCGTCCTCGCCGCCCCCGAGGACGGCGATATCGCGTCGCCAGACGACCTCAACGGTCTGACCGTCGCCACCGAGTTCCCGAACGTCACCGCCGCCTACTTCGACGAGCGCGGAATCGACGTCGACGTCGTCGAAGTCACCGGCGCCACCGAACTCACCCCGCACGTCGAGATGGCGGACGCCATCGTCGACATCACCTCCACCGGCACCACCCTCCGCGTGAACCGCCTCGCCGTCGTCGACGAGGTGCTCGACTCGTCCGTCCGCCTCTTCGCGCGCGACGACGTCGTCGACGACGAGAAGGTCGGACAGGTCGAGACGGCGCTCGCGTCCGTCCTCGCCGCGAACGGCAAACGCTACGTCATGCTGAACGCCCCAGAGGCGAAACTGGACGCCGTCGAGGACGTCCTCCCCGGGATGGGCGGCCCCACCGTCATGGACATCGAGGGCGGCGACGCCGTCGCCGTCCACGCCGTCGTCGACGAACGCGACGTCTTCCAGACCGTCGCCGAACTCAAGGACGTCGGCGCCAGCGACATCCTCGTCACCGAAATCGAACGCCTCGTCGAATAATCCCGCTCGCCGCGTCGCGGACGTCGCGCGCGTCGCCGGTGACTCGTCGGCCCCGGACCGCCGCTCGGGCGGCTACTCCGACCCGAACTCGACGCCGGTGAACTCGAATCGCGCCCCGCCCGCGCGGCCGTCGGTCACGCGAACGTCCCACCCGTGCGCGTCGGCCACCTGCTTGGCGATGCTCAGCCCGAACCCGGTCCCGCTCTCGCTGGTGGAGTAGCTCATCTCGAACACGTTCTGCCGGTCCGCGTCCGGGATGCCGGGGCCGTCGTCCTCGACGTAGAACCCATCGGCGAGTGCGCCCACCGTCACCGTCACGTTCGAACCGCCGTGTTCGAGCGAGTTCCCGAGCAGGTTCTCGAGGAGTTGGGAGAACCGGTCGGCGTCGGCCCGGACGACCGGGAGGCCGCTCGCGTCGGCCGCGTACCTGAGGTCGGCGCCGTCCGCGCGGTCCGCGACGAGATTCCACGCGTCCTCGACGACGGCTCGAAGCGCGACGTCCTCCATCGACCCGATATCGCGGCCTTCCCGCGCCAACCAGAGCACGTCCTCGAGGATGCGATTCATCCTATCGAGCGCGGTATCGATCTGATCGAGGTGGTCGCTCTCGACCTCCTCGCGCGCCAACGCCACGCGCCCCTCGACCACGTTCAGCGGCGTCCTGAGGTCGTGACTGACGATGCTCGCGAACTCGTCGAGGCGTTCGTTTCGCTCCTCGAGCGCTCGCTCGCGCTCCTTTCGCGCCCCGATGGCGCGCCCGACGCCGGTCACCCCCTGGAGCTCCCCGTCGCCGTCTTCGAGCGGTCCGCCGGTGAACTCGTAGGGGATTCGCTCGCCGGACTCCGTCTCGACCGCGGATTCGAACGTCACCCGCGCCCCGTCTTCGACGATCCGCTGAAAGTTCGCCGCTACCGTCTCGCCCTCCGCCGCCGGAACGAACTCCGTGACGTGCATCCCCTCGATTTCGTCGCTGGCGTATCCCGTGACCTCCGCCAGTCGGTCGTTCCACCGAATCGGATAGCCGTCCGTATCGAACGCGTAGAGGAGGTCCGGAAGCGCGTTGAAGATGCTCTGCACGAACTGCTGCTCCCCGCGAAGCTCTCGCTCCCGGAGTTTCTGCTCGGTCACGTCCTGGACGGCCCCGCGGAGCGTCACCACCTCGCCGTCGTCACGCGTCGGCTCGCCGTGAATCCTGAACCAGCGGATCTCACCGTCCGGTCGCCGGAACCGCGCTTCGACGTCGAATCGCTCACCCGCCGCGACGGCGTCATCGATGGCGTTCTCGACGCGCTCGCGGTCCGCTTCGAGTAGACGTCGAGCGCCCCTTCCAGGGATGGTTCCTCGTCGCCGTCCCATCCCAGCATCTCGAACAGGTGGTCGGACCAGAACACGTCCCCCGTCTCGGGGTCGATCTCCCAGCCGCCGACGTCGGCGATCTGTTCGGTGTGGTCGAGGAGTTCGAGGACCCGGTCGTACTCCCGCTCGCGCTCCTTTTGGTCGGTGACGTCCGACGCGATTCCGACGATTCGATAGACCTCCCCGTCGTCGTCCTCGATCGGAACGGCCCGGTCCCGGATCCACCGCGTCTCGCCGTCCGGCCGCGTGATCCGATACTCCTCGTCGTACGCCCCCTCGACTTGCGAGTCGAGCGCGTCCTCGACGCGCTCGCGGTCCTCCGGATGGACGGCGTCGAGGAACGACGATAGGTCCTCGTAGAGGCTCTCGGTCGATCTCCCCCACACCTCCTCGTAGGTGGGGTTCACGTAGATCAGCGATTCTCGCATCGGATCGGTCATCCAGACGACCGCCCGAACGTTCTCGGCCATCTGCCGAAACCGCTGTTCGCGCTCGCGGAGCGCCCCCTCCATGCGAACCCGATCCGAGATGTCTCGAAGCACGCCGACGAAACGCCGCTCGCCGTCCTCCTCGAACGCGCTGAACGATATCGAGAGCGGAATCTCGTGGCCGTCTCGGTGTTTGGCGGGGAACTCGACCGCCGTCCAGTCGAGCGTTCGCGCCCCCGTCTCCAGGTATCGCTCCATCGCGTCGAGATGCGCCGCTCGATGGCGCTGCGGGATGATCGTGGTCAGCGACTCGCCGACGAGGCGCTCGGGCGCGTAACCGAATAGCTCCTCGGTGGCCTGGTTCGCGAACCGGACGGTGCTCTCCGCATCGATGGTGACGATGGCGTCGGTCGAGTTCGCGGTGATCGCTTCGAGGCGCGTCCAGATTCGGTCCGCCTCCCGCTCCGTGCGCCACCGCTCGACGACGTTCGAGATGCGGTTCGCGAGCAGCGTGTACTGGCTGACGCCCGCCTCCTTCTGGAGGTAGTCGGTGACGCCCGCGGAGATGGCCTCGCTCGCCACCTCCTCAGACCCCTTCCCCGTGAAGAGCACGAACGGGAGGTCCGGGTGGTCCGCGCGGACGGCTTCGAGGAACTCGATGCCGTCCATCCCCGGCATGTCGTGGTCGGCGACGATGCAGTCGAACGGCGCGTCGCTCAGACGTTCCAGCCCGTCACTGGCGCTCGTCGCCGATTCGACCTCGAACCGGTCCGCTTCACGCTGGAGATAGACCGCGACTAGCTCCGCGAACGCCGGTTCGTCGTCCACGTGGAGGATACGGATCGGGTCGGATCGGGCACTCATCCTTGCTCTCTGCCTGCACTATAGATGGCCGCACGGATAAGGGAGCGCATGGGTCGTCGCTCGACGCACGCCCGCGGCCGCCGTCCGCCGCGCGTAGCGCGCCGGGTTCGCGAGGTCCGCGAGACGCGAAGCGTCTCGCTTGCGACAAACGGTCGTTTTAGTCGAGCAGGCCGAGCTCTTCGAGACGGTTGACGATCTTGTCGACGGCCTTTTCGGCGTCTTCGGGCTCCTTCCCGCCGGTGATGACGAGTTTGCCGGAGCCGAAGAGGAGCGCGACGACGTCGGGGCCGTCGAGCCGGTAGACGAGGCCGGGGAACTGTTCGGGCTCGTACTCGATGTTCTCGAGGCCGAGGCCGATGGCGATGGCGTTGAGGTTGAGCTGATGTCCGAGGTCGGCGCTGGTGACGATGTTCTGGACGACGATTTCGGGGTCGTCCTCCACCTGGATGTTGAGCTCTCGGAGTTTGTCGAAGACGATGCGGAGGCTCTCGTGGACGTCGTCGGTGCTCTTCGCGCCGGTGCAGACGATCTTGCCGGAGCGGAAGATGAGCGCGGCGGATTTCGGCTCCTGGGTGCGATAGACGAGGCCGGGGAACTGCTCGGGGTCGTAGTCGGCGCCCTCGAGGTCCATCGCGACGGATTGGAGGTCGAGCTCCTGTCCGATGCCGGTCGACGCGACCACGTTTTCAATGTTGATGGTTTCCTTCGGGTCGGTCATTCTTCGGGTTTAAGGTCGTATTTAACCTTTATAAATGTTGGCGGTCGCGGCAGTCGATGGCTTATATCGCGGGCGCGGATCGACAGACGCACGGCGTTCGCCCCCGCAGCCGTGGGTGTGTACTGGCTCGAACTCGCCGGGGAGGACGACGCGTTCGCGGTCGCAGAGGCGCGCGCGGCGGCCGCGTCGAGCGTCGAGCGGGTCGCGCCCGGCCTCGCGCTCGCGGCCGACGTCGCCCTGGACCGCGTCCCCGCCCTCGCGTACACCCGGTACGCGAACGCGCTCGTCGCGCGCGCTTCGGCGAGCGTTCCGGACGCCGTCGCCGCGCTCGACGACGCCGAACTCACTCGTTCGGGATCGGTCGCGGTTCGCGCCCGCGACGTCCGGAACGCGGCGGACGTGGACACCCAGCGAGCGGAGCGCGAACTCGGCGCGGCGCTCGTCGCGCGCGGGTTCGACGTGGACCTGGAGGATCCGGACCACGAACTCCGCGCGGCGTTCGCGGACGACGACTGCCTGCTCGGGTGGCGCGCCGCCGCGTCCGTTCGCGACTACGGCACGCGAAAGCCCACGGACCGGCCGTTCTTCCAGCCGGGGAGCATGGACCCGATGCTCGCGCGCGCGCTCTGCAACCTCGCCGGCGCGCGCCCCGGAACGCGCCTCCTCGACCCGATGTGCGGCACCGGCGGCGTCCTCATCGAGGCGGGCCTCGTCGGCGCCGATCCGGTCGGGAACGACGCCCAGTCGAAGATGGTTCGGGGCGCCCGCGAGAACCTCGCGCACTACCTCGACGGCGCCGCCGTCGTCCGCGGGGACGCCACCCGCCTCGGCCTGCGCGACGACGCCGTGGACGCCGTCGTCTTCGACGCGCCGTACGGCCGTCAGTCGAAGATAGCGACGCACGCGCTCTCCGACCTCGTCGCGGGCGCGCTCACCGAGGCCCGCCGGGTCGCCACCGGCCGGTGCGTCCTCGTCGCCGACCGCGACTGGCGCGACGCCGCCCGCGAGGCGGGCTGGACGGTCCGCGAGCGCTTCGAGCGCCGCGTCCACCGCTCGCTCGTCCGGTACGTGCTCGTGCTCGTCTAGTCGCGTTCGTCCTCGCCGCGTTCCGCGGTCACCCACGCCCACACGCGGTCGTAGCCGGCTACCGGCACCGCGAGGAGGAGTCCGACGACGTAGTAGCCGAGCGCCGGGCCGGGGTCGGTCGGCGGCACGGGGAGTTGGCCACCGCGCCAGCCCGCAGTGGTGAGCAGGCCCGCGGCGAACCCCCACCGGTAGAACGCCCCGTCGGAGACCGGCACCACTCCGGTTTCGAGTGCGACGACGAAGAGCGCGCCCGCGGCGACGAGCGCGCCGACGCCGACGAGCGCGGCGTCCAGTCCGGCGAGCACGACGGCGAGCGGGAGGGCGGCGACGACGCCGGCGAGCGAGCCCAGGACGAGGTGCTCGCGGCGACTCACGCGTCCCGTCCCAGTTCGGCGAGGAGTCGTGAGAGGTGGACGCGGTCGTTCGTCCCCTGCCCGAGTTCGAACTCTATCTCGCCGGCGAGCGCGTGCAGTTCCGCGAGTTCGCGGCCGCTGTACTTCGAGCGCCCGATCCGCAGTATCTCCCGGAGGAGCTCCGCGCCGTCGTAGCCCTCGTCGACGAGCAGGTCGTCGAGCGTCGAGCGCGCGTCCGAGAACTCGCCGTTCGCGGCGTCGTCGAGCATCCCCCGTATCTCGTCGTCGAGGCCGACGTCCTGGAGGGCCTCGTAGGCGGCGTCCATCGTCACCGCGCCCGCCTCCTCGTGGGTCGCCTGCGCGGCGAGTATCGCCTTCCGGAGGTTCCCGTCGGCGTAGCCCGCGACGAACTCGAGGCCGTCGTCGCCGTACTCGACGCCCTCCGCCTCGACGACGTCGGTGAGGACGCCGACAGTCTCGTCGACCGTCGGCGCGCGCACCGACACCGGGAAGCAGCGCGAGCGGATCGGCGGGATGAGCTTCGTCGGCTGTCGGGTCGCGACGACGAACTGCGTCGCCTCGTGGTACTGTTCCATCACGCGCCGCAGGGCCTGCTGGAAGTCCTCGCGGATCGCCTCCGCGTTGTCCAGCACGACCGTCGTGTAGTCGCCGGACACCGGCTGATAGCTCGCGGACTCCTTCAGCACGTGATTGATCAGGTCCGCCTTCGACGAGTTCCGCCGCCGCTTCGCGGAGATGAACCGCGAGAACCGCGGGTCCTCGCTCACCTCCCTCTTCGTCATCCCGAAGAAGTCCGCGACGTTCAACTCAACGAGGTCGTTCTCCGGGTCCGCGTGCGCCTCGCGCGCCAGCGCCCGCACCGCCGCGGTCTTCCCCGCGCCCACGGGGCCGTGCACGACGAGGTTCTGCGGCTCGGCGAGCGCGTTCCGAAGCCGGTCGCGCACCCCCTCCTGGGGGAGGTCCGCGATGTCGGGCGCGTGCGTGTCCGTCCAGAGCGGCGCGTCCATCACGACACGGTAGCCCCCGCCCGGCAAAGAAAGGGTCGGTCCGTCAGGCCGACGCGTTCCCCGACGTCGTGCCGGACGTCGAGGAAGTGGTCGTCGTCGAAGACGTCGTGGTTGTACTGGACGTCGAGGAGGACGTCGCCGTAGCCGAGGACGTCGTCGTGCCGTTCTCCTCGTCGTCGGCGTTCTCGATGCGCTGGTCGGGCCCGGACTCGCCGGCGTTCGGCTCGACGATGTACTTCCCGTTCCCCGTCTCGTGGACGGAGACGTCGTAGACGAAGTGGACCGTCTCGTCGCCGCCGACGGTGAACTCCGTCTTCAGGTGGAGCTTACTCGAGGGGAGTTTCACGCGGGCGCTCGACCCGTCGGTGAGCGTGCCGTCGACGTTCCCGACGTAGACGAAGACGTTGTCGTACGTCCCCGCCGGAACGTTCTGCGTCGCGATGGCGGTGGCGTTCGCGCCCCGCAACTCGGTCAGGTCGACCGTCTCGTTCACGTCGACGGTCCGCCACGCCCCGCTCTCGTTCTCGGACGCGTTCCCCGATTCGCCGCCGCCCGCGTAGTGGTAGCCGACGCGGGTGACGGTGGCGTTCAGGTGCGCGAAGTCGTCGATGGCGCCCGGACGGTCGCTCGCGTACGTCACGACCTGACCCTGCTGGGGGGCGTTTCCGGACTGCGGGCCGCTCCCGTCGCCGGCCTGCCCGCCGTTCTGCTGGCCGCCGCCGTGGTGGCCGGTCGGCTCGACGGCCGCGTTCTTCCCGGAGTCACCGACGTTCGGCCGCACGACGTACTTGCCGTTGCCCGTCTCGTGGACCATCACGTCGTAGACGAAGTGCGAGCGCTCGCCCGCGCCGACGCTGAACGTCGTCTGCATGTGGAGCTTACTCGCCGGGAGTTTCACGTTCGCGTCCGAGCCGTCGTCGAGCGTGCCGCTCACGTCGTCCACGTGGACGAAGACGTTGTCGTACGTCCCGTTCGGCACGGTGAGGTTCCCGAGCGCGGAGGCGTTCTCGCCGCGCAACTCGGTGAGGTCGTACGTCCCGGAGACGTCGCGCGTCACCCAGCCGGACGTGTCGTTCGCCGCGCTCTCGTTCCCGTCCGTCGCATTCGCGCGGTGGAGACCGACCGACGTCACGGTGACGTTCAGGTGGTCGAACTGTTCTATCGCGCCCGGCTGATCGCTCAGGTAGACGGTCATCGTTCCCGTCCCCGAGCCACCGGCCGCGCCGTCCCCGCCCGGCGCCGCGCCCGAACAGCCCGCGAGCGCGACGAGGGCGACGACGAGGAGCGTCGCTGTCGTGTGCCTCTGCATGGCATCGAGAGTTGTCGCGCATCACTGAAAACGCTCGCGGCCGCGGGCGGCGTTCCGAAGGCGGTTTAGGCCGTCCGACCCCATCAACGTCCATGACTCTCTCCGTCACCTTCCTCGGCACCAGCGGCGCCGTCCCGACGGTGGAGCGCAACACGAGCGCGCTCCACGTCCGCCGGGACGGCGACGCGTTCCTCTTCGACGCCGGCGAGGGGACCCAACGCCAGATGATGCGCTACGGCACCGGGTTCGACGTGGACGCCGTCTTCCTCTCGCACGTCCACGGCGACCACGTCCTCGGCCTCCCCGGCCTCGTGCAGACGTGGGCGTTCAACGACCGCGAGACGCCCGTCGACATCTACACGCCCCGCGGCACCGGCCGCGAAGTCCGCGACCTGATCACCGCCGTCGGCGCCACCCCCGACTACGGCCTCGACGTCCACGAAGTCGGCCCCGGCGAGACGGTGCTCGACCGGGACGAGTACGAGATTCGGACGTTCCGCACCGAACACCGCACGCGCTCGGTCGGCTACGCGCTCGCCGAACGCGACCGGAAGGGCCGATTCGACCGCGAGCACGCCGAAGCACTCGGCGTCCCCGTCGGCCCGAAGTTCTCCGAACTCCACGAGGGCAACCCGGTCGAACTCTCTGATGGCACCGTCGTCCGCCCCGAACAGGTCGTCGGCGACCCCCGCCCGGGCCGCACCGTCGTCTACACGGGCGACACCCGCCCCATCGACGCCGTCGTCGCCGCCGCCGAGGACGCCGACCTGCTCGTCCACGACGCCACCTTCAGCGACGACGACGCCGAACGCGCCCGCCAGACCGCCCACTCCACCGCCGGGGACGCCGGCCGAATCGCCAGCGACGCCGGCGCGAAACGCCTCGCGCTCACCCACATCTCCTCGCGCTACGGCGGCCACACCGGCGAACTCAAAGCCGACGCCGAGGACGCCTTCGACGGCGATACCCTCCTCGCGCACGACGGCCTCACCATAGACGTCCCCCTCCCGTAGCGTTCCGTACGGGTTTTCCCCCGGCGGGCCCAACCGCCGGTATGTCCCTCGCCGACGCGCTCGCCGACTTCGCGGCGGACGCGACCCGCGCCGACCTCCCGCCGGCCGCCGCCGACGCGACGAAACGCCGCGTCTTCGACGCGGCCTGCGCCGCCCACGCCGCCGACACGCAGCTCCTCGCCGCCGTCGACGCCACCACCGACGCCGCGGGCGGGGACGCCTGCACGCGCTGGGCGGCGGACGCCCGCGCCGGACCCGCGAACGCCGCGTACGCGAACGCCGCTCGCGTCCGCGAGAGCGGGCGTTCCGATGCCTTCATCGCGCCCGACGGCCTCGTCCACCCGAGCGATGCGATTCCGGCCGTCGTCGCCGCCGCCGAGGCCGCCGACGCGGACGGCGCGACGCTCGTCGCCGCCGTCGCCGCCGCCTACGAGGCCCACGGCGAACTCGCGTGGCACGCGCCCGTCCGCGAACACGACCACGGCCCCGCGGCGCTCTCGGCCGTCGGGGCCGCCGTCGGGGCCGCCGTCGCCCTCGGACTCGACGCGGCCGCCGCACGCGACGCCGTCCTGCTCGCCGCCGACGACGCGCCCCGAGACGCCGACGCGACGACGCTCGCCGCCGCGAACGCCGCGAACGCCGGCGTCACGAGCGCCTTCCTCGCCGCGAACGGCGCCGACGGCCCCGCGAACGCTATCCGATCGCATCCCGTCTTCGCCGCCCTCGACGACGAACTCGCGCGTGACGACGCCGACGTCGCGCGGGCCGAGAACTCCGACGCCTGCGAGTTCGCCGACGGCGGCGACCCGGACGCGGACGACGCCTGCGAGTTCGACGGCGACGGCGTCGACGTGTTCGGGGAGGACACGACGGGATTCGCCCTCGACCCCGCCTGCGAGCGCGTTCACGACGCCGCGAGCCGTCGGTACGTCGCTCCCGTCGCCGTCCAGTCCGCCGTCACCGCCGCCGCGGACCTCGCGGCGCGCGCCGACGTCGACCCGAGCGACGTCGCGGCCGTCACCCTGCGGACGTTCGACTCGCTCACCCTCCCCGCGCCGACGACCGACCCCGACCCCGCGACGCCCGCCGACGCCGCGCGCTCGCTCCCGTATGCGCTCGCCGTCGCCCTCCGCGAGCGGACGTTCGCGCCCGCGCACTGCGACCCCGTGGACCCGGACGCCGTCTCGCTCGCCCGCCGCGTCACCGTCCGCGAGACGTCCGCGCTCACCACGCAGGTCGACGCCGGCCTCCTCCCCGCCGTCCTCGACGTCGAACTCTCTGATGGCACCCGCCACCACACCGAAGTCGGCGCCGCCCCCGGCCACCCCACCCAGCCGATGGACTGGGTCGCCCTCGCCGACACCGCCCGCGAACGCCTCCCAGCGGGGCGCGTGCGCTCGCTCCGCGACGCCTGCGAGGCGCTCGACGACGGCGGCCTCGACGCTCTGCTCGCCGCGCTCGCATAGACGGAGGCCGAACTTATACGGACTCGTCGCCTAGTCGTCACTCGATGAGCACCCGCACGCGCGCGCTCGACACGCTCGTCTACGGCGTCGACGTCCAGAGCGGGGACGTTCGGGGCGACGCCCCCTCCTACGCCCTCGTCACCTACGACGGCGACGGGGTCGAGCGCGACGTCGTGACGCGTCGCAAACTCTTCCGTCTCGTGGACGACGAACGCCCCGACATCGTCGCCACCGACAACATGTACGAACTCGCCGCCGACAAGGACGCGCTCGTGCGCCTCCTCGGCGGCCTCCCCGACGAGACCAAACTCGTGCAGGTCACCGGCGACGAACGCCCCGAACCCCTCTCCCGGGTCGCGAAACGCCACGGCGTCCCATATGGAAAACCCGCCATCGAGGAGGCCGAGGCCGCCGCCCGCCTCGCCGCGCGCAACGTCGGCTACGAGGTGTCCGCGTTCACCGACGAGACCACCGTGAAGGTCTCTCGCGGGCGATCCACCGGGAAGGGCGGGTGGAGTCAGGACCGCTACACGCGCCGCATCCACGGGAACGTCAAGCGCGAGACGAGGGCCGTCGAGTCGAAACTCGACGACGCCGGCCTCACCTACGAGCGCGACGTCACCGAGAAGTACGGCGGCTTCTCGAACGCCGTCTTCACCGTCGAGGCGCGCCCGCAGGACATCCCCGTCTCGAACAAGCGCGCCGGGGACGTCCGCGTGGAAGTCGAGCGCGTCCGCCGCGACGGCGTCGAATTCCGCCCGCTCGCGAAGCGCCGCGACAGGGTCTTCGTCGGCGTCGACCCCGGAACCACCACCGCCGTCGCGCTCGTGGACCTCGACGGTCACGTCCTCGACGTCCTCTCCACCCGGACGGCCGACACCGCCGACGTCATCGAGTGGATCGTCGAACGCGGCCGGCCCGTCCTCGTCGCCGCGGACGTCACGCCGATGCCCGCCACCGTCGACCAGATACGTCGTAGCTTCGACGCCGCCGGCTGGGAACCGGACAGCGACCTCCCCGTCGACGAGAAACAGCACCGCACGCGCGACACCGGCTACGACAACGACCACGAGCGAGACGCCACCGCCGCCGCGCTCTACGCGCACGACGCGCACGACGACCAGATACGACGCATCACGCGCAAGACCCCGCCCCGCGTCGAGCGCGGCGACGTCGTGAAGCGCGTGCTCGCCGACGGCGAAACCGTCGAAGTCGCCGTGGACGCCCTCACCGACGACGACGGCGACGACGGCGACGACGACCACGAGCACGAAGCGCGCGAACTCACCGAGGAGGAACAGACGATCAAGCGCCTCCGGGAGCGCGTCGGCCGCCTCGACGACCACGTCACCGACCTCGAAGCCGAACTCGACGCGAAGGACGAGCGCATCGCCGACCTCGAAGCCGAACTGGAGGACGCCCGCCGCGAGGAACGCAAGGAAGCCCGCGAGCGCCGCGAGGTCACCCGCCTGGAGTGGGAGAACGACCGCCTCGAATCCGAACTCGACGAGGAACGCGAGCGCGCCGACCGCCTCGCGTCGAAGCTCGAACGCCTCAAAGAACTCTGGAAGCTCGACCACTCGAACTTCGCGGACGTGGACGGCGCCGACGCCCTCGCCGCCGTCAAGCCCGTCGACCAGTTCACCCGCGACGCCATCGACGCCGCCGACGAGAACTACGGCCTCGCGCGCGGCGACGTCGTCTACTTCCGCGACGCCAGCGGCGCGGGCCGCGCGACCGCCGAACGCCTCGTCGAGACCGACCCGCGCGTCGTCCTCCTCGACGGCGAGACCAGCGACGTCGCCGAGGAGATGCTCTACGAGGCCGACGTCCCGTTCGGGCCGGCCGACGACGTCACGATCCGCGAGATCGACGAACTCGCCATCGCGCGCGAGGCGGACGTCGCCGCCGTCGAGGACGACTACCGGGAGCGCGCTGCTCGCCGCGACAAGGAGGAGACCGAGAGCATGGTCGACTCCATCATCAGCGAACACCGCGCCGAACGGGACTAACGCGGTTCCGAGCGAAGCGAGGAACCGCGAATACGCGAGCGGCGAAGCCGCGAGCGGCGCGCGGGGCTGTCTGGGGCGAAGCGAGGAACCGCGAATACGCGAGCGGGGAGGGAGGGCCCGCGAGCGAGGCCGGCCGTTCGTTCGACACCGCAACCGCTAACCCGTTCGTCCCGTTTTGCCACTCTATGGACGCCTACGAGCGCATCACTCGGAACGCGGCGGAAGTCGTGACCGAGGAGGAGGTCCGCGCGCTGGCCGACGACCCGGACGGGAAGCGGGCGTACGTCGGCTACGAGCCCTCGGGCGTGCTCCACATCGGCCACCTCCTCACGGCGAACAAGCTCATCGACCTCCAAGACGCGGGTTTCGACGTCACCATCCTCCTCGCGGACGTCCACGCCTATCTGAACGACAAGGGCTCCTTCGAGGAGATTCGGGAGACGGCGGAGCGGATGCAGGAGCAGTTTCTTGCATATGGTCTCGACGAGGACGCGACGGAGTTCCGGTACGGTTCGGAGTTCCAGAGCGACGAGGACTACGTGCTCGACCTGCACGCGCTCGAACGCGAGACGTCGCTGTCGCGGGCGGAGCGCGCGATGAGCGAGATACAGAGCGGGGACACCGCGCGGGTCTCGCAGGCGGTGTATCCGCTGATGCAGGCGCTCGACATCGAGTACCTCGACGTGGACCTCGCGGTCGGCGGGATGGAGCAGCGCAAGGTCCACATGCTCGCGCGCGACGTCCTGCCGAAGGCGGGCTACGACGCGCCGACGTGCCTGCACACGCCGCTCATCGCGGACCTCACGTCGGGCGAGGGGAAGATGAGTTCGTCGACGGGCGTCTCCATCACGATGGAGGACTCGACGGACGAGATCGCGGAGAAGGTGAACTCGGCGTTCTGCCCGCCGACGGCGGACCCGGAGGGCGACCTGGAGAATCCGGTCCTGCAGATCTTCGAGTATCACGTCTTCCCGCGCGTCGAGCGCGTCGTCGTCGAGCGCCCGGCGCAGTACGGCGGCGACCTCTCCTACGACGACTACGCGTCGCTCGAAGCCGACCTGGAGTCGGGCGAACTCCACCCGGCGGACGCGAAGTCGGCGCTCGCGACCTATCTCGACGACCTCATCGCGCCCGGCCGGGAGCGACTGGCGGCGCTCCGCGAGTAGGTTCGGGGGCGAACGACGGCCCTCGACGGTCCCGTGGCGGGCGGGCCGCGCGTCGCGTCGTGCGCCACGGGGGTGCGGTCAGCGCACGCGTCCGAGTGGTCCCGGCTTCGCGTATGAACCTTCGCTCGCCGCCCGCGTGGGTTGGATTTAACCGTATCCCCCGGCTACGAGAGGGTATGAGCGAGGAATCCGGCCGAAAGAACCTCCGGATGCCGGAGGACGACGAGGTGTTCGCCGAGGTGACGAGCATGCTCGGCGCGAACCGCGTGCAAGTGCGCTGTGCGGACGGCACGGAGCGGACGGCGCGGATTCCCGGCCGGATGCAGAAACGGATCTGGATCCGCGAGGGCGACATCGTGCTCGTGGAGCCGTGGGACTGGCAGGACGAGAAGGCGGACGTGACGTGGCGCTACGAGAAGGGTGACGCGGACCAGTTGCGCGACGAGGGCCACATCTGACGTGAGCGGTGATTTCGTCGAGGAGACGGAGGGGGCGGCGGGCGACGAGTGGGCGGACTTGGACGTCTCGGACGACGAGTCGGATCGGATCGCGCGCCGCCAGGACCGCGAGTTCGAGTCGTTCCTGAAGCGTCTGAAGGACGCGGACCAGTTCAAGGTGCAGGACGGCGCGTTCGACGACGCGACGTTCGCGGCGCTCTACAAGCTCGTGCAGGACGGCCACCTCGCGGCGTTCGGCGGCCCGATTTCGACGGGGAAGGAGGCGAACGTCTACGAGGCGGCGGCGCCGGAGGGCGACGACGTCGCGGTGAAGGTCTACCGCATCAACGCGTCGAACTTCCAGCACATGCGCGAGTACCTGGAGGGGGACCCGCGCTTCGAGGGCATCCGCGGGGACAAGAAGGCGGTGGTGCTCGCGTGGACGCGCAAGGAGTTCGCGAACCTCAAGCGCGCGAGCGCGGCGGGCGTCCGGGTTCCGGAGCCGGTTGCGGTGCAGCGGAACGTGCTCGTGATGGAGCTGATCGGTGAGGCGACGAACCCGGCGCCGACGCTCCACGACGTGACGCTGGAGAACCCGGAGACGGCCTACGACGTGGTGCGCGAGTACATGCGCCGGCTCTACGGTGCGGGGCTGGTGCACGGCGACCTCTCGGAGTACAACGTCGTCGTGCACGACGGGGAGCTCACCGTCATCGACGTCGGGCAGGCGGTCACCGTCCACCACGGGAACGCGGACGAGTTCCTCCGGCGGGACTGCGAGAACGTCGCGGCGTTCTTCTCGCGGCAGGGCGTCGAGACGGACGCGGACGCGCTCTACGAGCACGTCACGGCCGTGGCGGCGGACCCGACCGGTGAGGCGTCCGCTCCCGGCGATGCGTCCGATAGTGGGGCGTCCGGGGACGGGGCGTAGTCAGGTCCGCGGTCTGAGCTCGGCGTCGAGATAGGACGTGAGGGAGACGCGCGTCGCGCCGATGGCGTCCTCGCGGTCGGTGGTCGCCTGGCCGTAGCGGGCGCCGACGATGGTCGCGAGGACGTGTTCGGCGATCCGGGTCGCGTCGACGTCCCGGAACGTCCCGTCGTCGACGCCGCGCTGAACGATCCCCCGGATCGTCTCCACGATCTCCGCGTCGAGGCGGCTGAACTGTTCGCGGAACGCGTCGTTCGTCACGGCTTGCGCGCGCAACTCGACGAGCACGGCCTGCAGGTCGCGGGTCTTCTCGTCGGGGCGGAGCGGGAGGAGCTTCTCGACGGCGTGGTCGAGGCGTTCCTTCGGGTCGTCGCCGACGTCGGCGTCGAGGCCTTCCTCGAAGCGGTAGATGGCGTAGTCGAGGAAGGCGACGAGGAGTTCGTCCTTCGAGTCGTAGTAGTAGTAGGGCGCGGCCTTCGACTTGTCGAGTTCGTCCGCGATGTGGGACATGGAGAGGTCGGCGTAGCCGTGCGAGAGCAGCGCTCGATAGGTGGCGCGCATGATCTCCTCTTCGGCCTCGCTCCACTCGGTCCGTGCTGGCGACATCGTCGCGATGGCCGCGGATACGCGGGGCGGGACTAAAGGCCCGCCGCTCACTCGTCGGGGTCGCGCCGATACCAGATGAAGCCACCGAGCAGGAGGCCGAGGAGGACGATGGCGCCGCCGCCGATGGGGAGGAGGGGGAGCGAGGAGGACTGGGTGATGCGGAGCGGGACGGTGTAGGTGGCAGTCCGTCGGGCGACGCCGTTCGGTTCCTCGTAGCTGACCGCGACGTCGAGCGGGTACGTCGTCCCGCCCGCGGCCGCGGCGGCGCTCACGGCGTACGTGACGTTCTTCGTCTCGCCGGGTTCGAGGGTGCCGATGACGCCCGTCCGCTGGTTGCTCTCGACGGGGCGCTGGTAGTACTGCGAGTCGAAGACGAGGCTCGGTCGGACGTCGCGGACCGTCTCGTCGCCGTCGTTGGTGACCTGGACGGTGAGGCGACTCCAGTCGGAGTCCTTCGGGGTGTCGCCGCGCGTCCCCGCGGGAATCGCGTTGACGGCGGTGACGTCGAACTTGTCCGCGTGCGGTGCGACGGCGACGGTCACCTCGTGGACGTCGCTCGTGTACCGGTCGTCGTAGGCGTTGTCGTACTGGACGGCGAAGGAGACGGGGAGCGAACTGACGTTCGCGGTGTTCGGCACCGTGCCGCCGTCGAGCGAGAAGCGCGCGGACTCGCCGGGTTCGAGGGCCGGGAGCGCGTACTCGCGCTGGTCGAAGGTGACGCCGGAGCCGTTGCCGGCGAGGACGAGCGCGGCGTCGTGGACGGCCTCGGGGCCGGTGTTCGTGACGGTGCCGGTGAGGCTGCCGTCGCTGCGTCCGATCCGGAGGTCGGCGTTCACGTCGCCGATGGCGAACGTCTGCTCGGGGTTCGGTCGGAGGCCGGCGCTGAGCCGTGTCGCGTGTCGGGTGACGCCGGCCGCGTCGTCGAACGTGACGTCGAACGAGACGGAGTAGTTACGCACGCCGGTCGTGTCGGCGACGGCGGCGCTGTAGGTCAGCGTCTTCGTCTCGTTGGGCGCCCAGTGGGCGACGGACGCGGCGGTCCCGCCCGCGCCGCCGAAGGAGACGTCGGCGCTCGGGGAGGACGCGGCGACGGACGCGTTCGTCGCGGCCTCGCTGCCGGTGTTCTTCACGCGCACCGTGTACGTGCCGCGCTGGCCGACGGACACGTCGCTGGTGGCGTTCACGACGTCGAAGGTCGCTCGGTCGCGCACGACGACGGGAACCTCGAACGTCTCGGTGCGCTCGCCGTCGTTGTACTGGGGGCTCCCGCCGCCGTAGTAGACGGTCGAGGTGTAGTCGTA
>JBDGUG010000017.1:0-27826 GCA_042216135.1 Halarchaeum sp.
ACGCCTCGCCCCGCTCGGCGTCCCCTACTCCTCGAACACGAACGTCCCGTCGCGCTGGACGGTCTCGCCGTCCACCTCGATGCGGGAGTCCTCGCTCATGTCGACGATCATGTCGACGTGGACGGCGGACTCGTTCGGCTCTCGGTCGTCGGGCACGCAGTCGTCGTAGGCCATGCCGACGGCGAGGTGGACGGTGTCGCCCATCTTCTCGTCGAAGAGCATGTTGTAGGTGAACCGGTCGATGTCGCGGTTCATGCCGATGCCGAGTTCGCCGAGGTAGCGCGCGCCTTCATCGGTGTCGAGGACGTCGCCGAGGACGTCGGCGTTCCGGTCGGCGTCGTAGTCGACGACGCGTCCGTCCTCGAATTCGAGGGAGGCGTTCTCTATCTCCTTCGACTGGTGGTAGAGCGGGAGGTCGAAGCGAACCTCGCCCTCGACGCTCTCGGGGACGGGCGCGGTGAAGACTTCGCCGCCGGGGAGGTTGTGTTCGCCGTGATCGTTGAGCGTCTTCATGCCGGCGACGCTCATCGTGAGGTCGGTGTCGTCGCCGGAGACGATCCGGACCTCGTCGGCGGGGTCGAGGATTTCGACCATCTGCTGTTGGTGTTCGCGCTGGGCGTCCCAGTCCTTGTCCACGGCGTTCCAGACGAACTCCTCGTACGCCTCCGTGCTCATATCGGCGAGCTGGGCGTTCGCGGGCGCGGGATGCTGGGTGAGACACCACTGCGTGTCCAGCATCTCGATCCGCGTCGGCGCGTACGCGCGCTGGAACGCGGCCTGCGTCTCGGAGGCGACGTCCGCCAACTCGGTGACGTTGTCGTCGGCGCGCACGCGAATCGCGACGTCGACGTTCTCGTAGAGCGCGGTGAGGTGTTCGGGTTCGGCGACGTCGTCGGCGTCGACGCCGCGGAGGTAGGCGCGCTCGGCGCGCGAACTCCCGAAGCGGCCCGCGTAGAGCATCACGGGAATCGCGCCGCGGTCGGCGAGCGCCTCGTAGACGGCGACGGCGAGGTCCTCGGCGACGGGCGGGGCGGTGACGGCGACTCGGTCGCCCGCCTCGACGCCCGTGGAGTGGTCGACGATGATCTCGGCGTGCCTGCGAACGCGTGGATCCATACCGGGAGGGAGGGCCACGACCACCAAACCGCTTGTGGAGGGGGCGGCGGACGCGTTCGTCTAGCGGCCCTCGCGTCCTTCGCGGAAACTGAGGAGCGTCCGCCGGATCATCAGGTAGCAGAAGAAGACGAACACGAGGATGAGGACGAGGAGGACGTAGAACATCGGGTCCGACGGAGGGAACGCCATACCGGTGTGTACGCGGCCGCGGGCAAAGTGGTTTCGCCGTCGTGCCCGGGCACGCTCAAACGGCGGTTTGAGCCTGCCGTACCGTATTGGTAGTCGCCTCCGTTCGGTCGAGTGGGTGCGGACCCCGACGCCCAGGGGTCGCCCCTCCCCTAGTTGCTTCGGCCCTCCACGCGGAACTCCTCCAGAACGGTTCCGTCCCGTTTCACTATCCTGCCGTCGAGGCCGCCGTCGCGAGCGACGAGTTCGGCGTGACTCGCCGGGTTCCCGCGCGGGTCCGCGTGACTCCCCGGATTCAGTAGCACGCAGTCGTCCGTCTCGGTGACGGCGGGCCGGTGGGTGTGTCCGGAGACGACGAGGGCCGCGCCGCGTTCGCGCCCGAAGAGTTCGAGGCCGGTGTCGCCGGCGCGGCGCCGATGGGTGAGCGCGACTCGGACGCCGCCGAGCGTGCAGACGCGCGCGTCCGGGAGGCGGTCGCGGACGGCGGCGACGTCGCGGTTCCCGTGGACGGCGTGGAGGCGGGCACTCGCGGACTGGAAGGCGTCGAGCGCGGCCACGCTCGTGAAGTCGCCGGCGTGGACGACGGCGTCCGCGCGCGCCACGGCCTCCGCGGCGGCGCCGGCGAGTTCGTGGCCGGTGTGGCTGTGCGTGTCGGAGAGGACGGCGAACATACGGACGCGAAGGACGCGGGCGGTGATAGGTGCGACGCCTCGCGCGAACCGACGGGGCGCCGCGCGCGGTTGCGCTCGCGGCCCAGGTGAGGGGGTTTACGTGTGGGCCGGCCCTCACCGCGAGTGATGGCCGATTCCAAGCGGGTCGTGGTGGCGGCGGGCGTCGCGAACGCCGCCATCTCGGTGCTGAAGTTCGTCGGATTCCTGCTGACCGGGAGTCCGTCGATGCTCTCGGAGACGTACCACTCGCTCTCCGATACGGGGAATCAGGTCTTCCTCCTCGTCGGACTGCGCTACAGCGACCGGCAGGCGGACCGCACGCACCCGTTCGGCTACGGGAAGGCGCAGTTCTTCTACTCCTTCCTGGTGAGCGTCCTCCTGTTCGGTATCGCGGGGTGGGCGTCGCTCTCGCACGGCTACGAGGCGATCGTGCACGCGGGGTCGGCGGAGTTCGGGGAGCCGGTTCGGCTGCTCGGCTACCAGTTCCGCGCCGTCTACGTGAACTACGCGGTGCTCGCGGGCGCGTTCGTCTTCGAGGGCGGGGCGCTCCGCACGGCCTATCGAGGGATGCGCGCGGACATGAGCGAGCACGGCTGGGGGGACATCCCGGAGGCGTTCCGGAAGACGAGCAACATCACGACGCTGACGGCGTTCACGGAGGACACGGTGGCGGTGACGGGTATCGCGCTCGCGTTCCTCGGCGTCCTCCTCAGCGACTACACGGGAAGCGAGCTCTGGGACGGCCTCGCCGCCGTCTGCATCGGCGTGCTCCTGATGGGGTTCGCGCTCGCGCTCGCGTGGGAGAACAAGCGCCTGCTGCTCGGCGAGTCCCTCCCAAAGAAGGAGGAGGACGAACTGCGCGAGACGGTCGCGGGCTGGGAGGGCGTCACGGGCATCCCGGACTTCCGCACCGTCTACTTCGGGCCGAACCGCGTCATCGTCGCCGCGGACGTCGCGTTCGACGCGGGCCTCGACACGGACGACATCGACTCGCGCATCACCGCCATCGAGGACGCGCTCGTCGAGGAGAACCCGCACGTGAAGAAGGTCTACATCGAACCGGAGACGACGGAGAGCACCGGCGGGAACTGACGGCGGGCGCGAACGCGAGGCGGCAGGTGGCGCCCGGCGTCGCACGACGCGCGGTGTCGGCGCGCGGAAACCCTTAACCGAGGGCGGGGCGAACTCTCGAAGGAGAATGGCGGCCACGGACGCGGACCGGTCGTTCGTCGAGCACCCGATGCTCGCGGAGTCGTTCCTCGAGGAGCGCGACTATCAGCGCCAGCTCGTCGAGGCCGCGCTCGCGGACCACACGCTCGTCTGCCTGCCGACGGGGCTGGGGAAGACGGCGGTGAGCCTGCGCGTGACGGCGGAACGGCTCGCGAGCGACGTGGGCGCGAAGAGCCTGCTCCTCGCGCCGACGAAGCCGCTCGTCGAGCAGCACGCGCAGTTCTACCGGGACGCCCTCCAGATACCGGACGACGAAATCGTGGTGTTCACGGGCGAGGTCCGGCCGGACGACCGGGCGGAGCTCTGGGGGGCGGCGCGGGTCGTCATCGCGACGCCGCAGGTCGTGGAGAACGACCTCGTGGGCGGCCGGATCGACCTGCGGGACGTCGTCCACTGCACGTTCGACGAGTGCCACCGCGCGACCGGGGACTACGCGTACGGCTACATCGCGGAGCGCTACCACGCGGACGCCGCGGACCCGCTCGTGACGGGGATGAGCGCGTCGCCGGGCGGCGACGAGGAGGAGATTCTGACGGTCTGTGCGAACCTCGGTCTGCGCGAGGTGGCGATGATGACCGAGAACGACGCGGACGTCGCGGCGTACACGCACGACACCGAGGTGGAGTGGGAGCGCATCACGCTCCCGGAGGAGGTCCTCACTGTCCGCGATAAGCTGAACGAGGTCATCACGGAGCGCTTGGAGGCGCTGAAGGAGCTCGGCGTGGTGAACACGACCCAGCCGGACCTCTCGCAGAAGGACCTGAACCGCGTGCACGGACAGCTCAGAGAGCTCATCGACAACGACCAGTCGGAGGGCTACGAGGGGATGAGCCTGCACGCGGAGGTGATGAAGCTCCGGCGCGCGGTCGAACTCGTGGAGACGCAGAGCGTCGAATCAGTACGCAGATACTTCGAGCGGCAGAAGAACGCGGCGCGCTCCTCGGGGGCGTCGAAGGCGAGCCAGCGCCTCGTCTCCGAACCGCGGGTGAAGGAGGCGATGCGGCGCGCGGAGGACTTCGACGGCCTCCACCCGAAGTTCCGACGCGCGCGGATGCTCCTCGCGGAGACGCTCGGCATCGAGGGCGGGGAGCGCGTCATCGTCTTCACGGAGTCCCGGGACACCGCGGAGGCGCTGACTGAGTTCCTCGGGAACCACTTCGACGCGCGGCGCTTCGTCGGGCAGGGCGACAAGGAGGGGAGCGACGGGATGACCCAGACGGAACAACAGGAGACCCTGTCGGCGTTCCGCGCGGGCGAGTTCGAGGTGCTCGTCTCGACGAGCGTCGCCGAGGAGGGCCTCGACGTCCCCGAAGTCGACCTCGTGCTCTTCTTCGAGCCGGTGCCGACGGCGATTCGCTCCGTTCAGCGGAAGGGCCGGACGGGCCGGCAGGCCGAGGGGCGCGTCGTCGTCCTGATGGCCGAGGACACCCGCGACGAGGCGTACTTCTGGATCAGTCGGCGCCGCGAGCAGGAGATGGAGGACGAACTGCGGTCGCTCCAGTCGCTCGCGGACGACCTCGAAGCCGAACTCGCCGGCGGCCAGGGGACGCTCGCGGAGTACGCGGACGGGGACGCGCCCGCCGTCGAGGCCGCCGACGTCGATGGCGGGGACGGCGACTCGGAGGGTCAGGCCGGCCTCGCGGACTTCGGGAGCGCCGACGACGCGGACGCCGACGGTGCGACGGAGAGCGGCGACGACGCGGACGCCGACGGTGCGACGGAGAGCGGCGACGACGCGGACGCCGACGGCGGAGATGCCACAGACGACGCCTTAGTCGCGCGCGCGGAACCGCCCGACGCCGAGGAGACGGTGGAGGTCGTGGTGGATCAGCGCGAACTCGACTCGAAGATCGCGCGCGACCTCTCGAAGCGCGACGGCGTGGAGACGCGCCTGGAGACGCTCGCGGTCGGCGACTACGTCGTCTCGGACCGGGTGGCGGTGGAGCGAAAGAGCGTCGAGGACTTCCTCGACACCCTGCTGGGCGGGGATCGGGACCTCTTCGAGCAGGCGCGGGACCTCGCGCGACACTACGACCGGCCGATCGTCCTCCTCGAAGGCGACGACCTCTACGGCGCGCGGAACGTCCACCCGAACGCGATTCGGGGCGCGCTCGCGTCCCTCGCGGTGGACTACGGCATCAGCGTCCTCCGGACCGAGGATATGTCGGACACGACGGACATGCTGAACACGCTCGCGGGCCGCGAGCAGCTCACGCGCGACCGCGAGGTGTCCGTGCACGGCGAGAAGGGCGCGAAGACGCTCACCGAGCAGCAGGAGTACGTCGTCTCCAGCATCGCGGACGTCGGGCCGGTGACGGCGCGCGCGCTCCTCTCGCACTTCGGGAGCGTCGAGGGCGTGATGACCGCGAGCGAGGAGGACCTACTGGACGTCGACGGCGTCGGCGAGGTGACGGCCGAGCGCGTGCGAGAGGTCGTCGCGAGCGACTACGAGGCCTAGGGGACGACGGTGACGGGGACGCGGTCGGCGGCCATCACCGTCTCGGTGGCGCTCCCGAGGATGGCTCGCTCGACGCTCCCGGCGCCGTGGTGCCCCATCACGACGTGGTCGTAGCCCTCGTCCTCGACGATGTCGACGATGTCTTTCCCGACGCGCTTCGCCGGGCGGAAGTCGAGGCCGATGTCGGTGTGGACGGTCGGTTCGTCGTCGACGTCGTTCGCGTCGAGGACGTCGCGGGCGCGCGAGAGTATCGCGTCTGTCGCCTCGTCGCGCGAGTCGGTGACGTGGACGACGTGCAGGGTGGCGTCGTAGCGCGGCGCCATGTCCGCGCCGAATTCGAGCGCGCGGAAGCTACAGTCGGAGCCGTCGATGGGGACGAGAATGCGCACGTCGGGACGCTCGCCGTCCACGATGTTAAGCGCTAGCGGAGCGCGTCGAGCGCGTCGGCGGCCTCGCGCGCGGCCTCGGCGTACTCGCGGGCGTTCCGGGGGTCGTCGGCGTCGGCGGCGCGGGCGGCGAGGCGGGCGACGGCGGCGGCGAGAGAGTCGCGCGCCCCGGCGACGGACGCATCGGCGGACGCGGACGGGGCGGACGCATCGACACCGGGCGCGTCGGCGGCGGACGCGGACGCGTCGGGCACGGACGCGTCGGGCGTCGCGTGGACGTGCTCCTCGGGGGCGTCGGCGTCCACGTCGTCGCGGATGGACGTGGTCGGCGCACCCGTGGAGACGGCCGCCTCGTCGTCGGCGGGGGGCGCATCGCGGGCGTTCGCGTCGGCCGCCGTCGCGTCCGCGTCGTCGGCGGGCGTCCCCGCCGTCGTCGCCGTCCCGTCGGCGGCCTCCGCGGGCGTGCTCGCGTCGGCGTCCGCGGCCGTCGCGCCGGCGTCGTCTGTCGTCGCGTCGGCCGCCTCGGGCTCGCCTTCGGCCTCGCAGGTCGGGCAGAACTCGTTGCCGTCGTAGCGGAAGAGCGGATTGCCACAGCGGTCGCAGTGCTTGTTCGTCATCGTCGCGCCCTGCAGGAGGAGTTCGCTCATGCGGCCGGTGCGCTCGCGGTCCTCGCGTTCGGCGGCGTACTTCTCGCGGAGTTCGCGCTTCTGCGCCTCGCGGTCGAACCCCTCGGGGTCCTGTCGGTCGCTCATACGCGCGTAGAGGGGGTGCGTGCCGAAAAGCGTGGTGACGAGAGGCGGTACGTTTAACGGCGACGCACGTCGTGTCTCCGGACGAGATGTCGAAAGTCAGCATCGTCGGTGCGGCCGGGACGGTGGGCGCGGCGGCGGGCTACAGCCTCGCGCTCCGGGACGTGGTGGACGAACTCGTCTTCGTGGACATCCCGGATCAGGAGGACGCGACGGTCGGGCAGGCGGCGGACGCGAACCACGGTGTCGCCTACGACTCGAACACCGAAATCGTGCAGGGCGACTACGCGGCGACGGCGGGGTCGGACGTCGTCGTGATCACGGCGGGCATCCCGCGCAAGCCCGGCCAGTCGCGACTGGACCTCGCGGGGGACAACGCGCCGATCATGGAGGACATCGGCGAATCGCTCGCGGAGTACAGCGACGACTTCGTCTCCGTGACGACGTCGAACCCCGTGGACCTCCTGAACCGCCACCTCTACGAGACGGGGGACCGGCCGCGCGAGCACGTCGTCGGGTTCGGCGGCCGCCTCGACTCCGCGCGCTTCCGCTACGTGCTGAGTCAGCGCTTCGAGACGCCCGTGCAGAACGTCGAGGCGACCATCCTCGGCGAGCACGGGGACGCGCAGGTGCCGGTGTTCTCGAAGGTGCGCGTGGACGGCCGCGACCCCGCGTTCGACGACGCGGAGAAGGCGGAGATATTGGAGGAGCTCCAGGAGTCGGCGATGGACGTCATCGAGCGCAAGGGCGCGACCGAGTGGGGGCCCGCGTCGGGCGTCGCGCACGTGGTGGAGGCCATCCTGCGGGACACCGGCGAGGTGCTCCCGGCGAGCATCCCCCTCTCGGGCGAGTACGGCCACGAGGACACGGCGCTCGGCGTACCGGTGAAACTCGGACGGGACGGCGTCGAAGAGGTCGTGGAGTGGGACCTCACCGAGTACGAGCGCGACCAACTCGGCGAGGCCGCCGCGAAGCTCTCCGAGCAGTACGAGCAGATCAGCTAGCGGGTCGGTCTACGGCGACGTCGGGGCCGGGTCGGCCTCGCGCGCCGGCGACTCGTCGGCCTCCGCGTCCTCCGGTTCCCAGTCGAGCACTTCCTCCCACGCGTGGCACATTGTGTCACGCGTGACAACGACGCGCACGGGCGTAAGCGTTTCGACGACGCGAGTAGCGAGCGCCGTCGCGAGAAGCGCCCTCAGACGACGCGTTCGCCGTCGTCGTCGTAGATGCGGATGGCGTCCACGGGGCACGCGCGCGCGGCGAACTTCGCGTCCAACTCCTCGCCCTCCGGTACGTCGCGCGCGAAGACGTCGTGGTCGGCGCGCCCGTCCTCGGTCTCGGTTTCCTCGCCGTCGACGAGCACGGCCTTCCCGGCGTCCCGGTCGGCCTCGAAGCCCGCCTCCCACTCCGCGACACACTGGTACATCCCGATGCAGGCGTCCCGGTCGAACTCGACGCGCATACCGGTCCTCGGCGCGGCGCGCGTTTAGCGGTGACGGTGGCGCCCGCGGGACGACGGCCGCCGCGGCGGTGGGTCCGGTCAGGGCGGCGTGGTGTCGGCGACGGCGTCCGCGAACCGGTCGAGGAACGCCGGGTCGTGCGCGGCGTCGACGTGCGCGACGTTCCAGAGGCCGGACTCGCGAATCTCTCGGCTCGCGCTGTTCCGGCCGAGCCAGCCGGGCGGGCGTTCGTCGACGAGCGGGCGGCGATAGTTCGAGAGGAGCGCGATGGCGTGTTCCTCGACGAACGCGCGGTCGCTCTCGGGGCCGGGTTCGTCGTCGAGGGCGACCCAGAGGAACGGCAGGTCGCCGACGTACTCGCTCACGCGGCGCTCCAGCAGGTGTTCTTTCAGCCGGACCTCCCGGTCGGCGGTCGAGCCGTCGCCCCACTGAGGGTAGTGGTCGGCGAGCGACTCGCGGGCGCGGATCGCTTCGCCGACGCGCCGCCGGAAGACGCTCCCGCGGTGGTTCCCGCCGCCGGCGTACGTGCCGCGCTGCGCGCCCCGATGGGTTCGGAGGCGGTCCCAGAGGGTCGTCCCGCTCCCCGCCGAGACGGCGTGCGTGCCGACGCGGACGACGCGTGGCACGTCCGTCGCCCCGTGCGTCTCCGTCGGCGAGCAGAAGACGTAGACGCCCCGATCGGGCCAGTCCATCCGACCGTCGCAGTCCGCGAGACGGCGCGGCCCGCCGACGCGGTCCGCGAGGTCCGCGAGCAGGTCGTAGAAGCGGTCGATGTCGCTGGCGCGGCTCACGACCGTGCGTGCGTCGGCGCCGCACTTAGCTTCGGGGTCGGTCGGCCCGCGAGGAGACAGTTTAAACCGGAGCGGGCGCCTACTCGGGACCAATGAGACCGACGGAGCTCTCGGGGCTCCCCGAGGGCGTCCCCGAGCACCTCGAAGCTGGCGGGGTCGAGGAGCTCTACCCGCCGCAGGCCGAAGCCGTCGAGAAGGGCGTTCTCGACGGGGAGAGCCTCGTCGCGAGCGTTCCGACGGCGAGCGGGAAGACGCTCGTCGCGGAGCTCGCGATGCTCTCCGCCGTCGAGCGCGGCGGGAAGGCGCTCTACATCGTGCCGCTGCGCGCGCTCGCGGGAGAGAAGGCGCGGGAGTTCGAGCAGTTCGAGCAGTACGGCCTCTCGGTGGACGTCTCCACCGGGAACTATCAGAGCGAGGGGCGCGCGCTCGCGAACAACGACGTCATCGTCGCCACCTCGGAGAAGGTGGACTCGCTCGTGCGGAACGGCGCGTCGTGGGTGGACTCGCTCGCGTGCGTCGTCGCGGACGAAGTGCACCTCGTGGACGACGGCCACCGCGGCCCCACCTTGGAGGTGACGCTGGCGAAGCTCCGCGCGCGCGTCCCGGACCTGCAGACGGTCGCGCTCTCCGCGACGGTCGGGAACGCGGACGAACTGGCGGCGTGGCTGGACGCGGAACTCGTGGACTCCGACTGGCGCCCCATCGACCTCCGCACGGGCGTCCACTACGGGCAGGCCCTCCACCTCGACGACGGCACCACCCGAGAGCTCCCCGTAGAGCGCGGGGAGAGCCAGACGGCCGCCATCGTCCGGGACACGCTCCACGACGACGGGTCGACGCTCGTGTTCGTGAACTCGCGGCGGAACGCGGCGGGCGCGGCGAAGCGCCTCGCGGGCGTCGTCGAGCGCGAACTCACGGGCGAGCGGGAAGAAGCGCTCGCTGACGTCGCAGCGGAGATCAGGGACGTGAGCGACACGGAGACGTCGGAGACGCTCGCGGCGGCCGTGGAGCGCGGCGCGGCGTTCCACCACGCGGGCCTCGCGCGCGAGCACCGCGAACTCGTCGAGGAAGCCTTCAGGGACCGGCTGGTGCGCGTGGTCTGTGCGACGCCGACGCTCGCGGCGGGCGTGAACACGCCCGCGCGGCGAGTGGTCGTGCGGGACTGGCAGCGCTACGACGGCGACGCGGGCGGGATGCAGCCGCTCGACGTGCTCGAAGTCCACCAGATGTTCGGGCGCGCGGGCCGCCCCGGCCTCGACCCGTACGGCGAGGCGGTGCTGGTCGCGGACAGCCACGACGAACTGGAGGGGCTCTTCGACCGGTACGTCTACGCGGACCCGGAGCCGGTGCGCTCGAAGCTCGCGGCGGAGCCCGCGCTGCGGACGCACGTGCTCGCGACGGTGGCGACGGGGTTCGCGACGACGCGCGCGGAACTGCTGGAGTTCCTCGACGGCACGCTCTACGCGGAGCAGACCGACGAGTCGGGACGGCTCGCGCGCGTCACCGACGACGTGCTCGACTACCTCGAAGCGAACGACTTCGTGGTGCGCGACGGAGACGCGCTCGACGCGACGGAGACGGGACGCCTCGTCTCGCGGCTCTACGTCGACCCGATGAGCGCCGCGGAGATGGTGCACGGCCTCGGAGATGCCGACGAGGAGACGTCGCCACTCGGCTTCTACCACCTCGTCTCGCGCACCCCTGACATGTACGAGCTCTACCTCCGGTCGGGCGACCGGGAGACGTACACGGAGCTCTGGTACGAGCGCGAGGCGGAGATTCCGGGCGCCGCGCCCTCCGAGTTCGAGAGCGGCGCGTTCGAGGAGTGGCTGTCCGCGCTGAAGACGGCGAAGCTCCTGGAGGACTGGGCGAACGAACTCGACGAGGACCGCATCGCGGAGCGCTACGGCGTCGGCCCGGGCGACATCCGCGGGAAGACGGAGACGGCGGAGTGGCTGCTCGGCGCGGCGGAGCGCCTCGCGGGCGAACTCGACCTCGACTGCGTGCGCGACGTCCGGGACGCCCGCAAGCGCGTGGACTACGGCGTTCGCGAGGAACTCCTGGACCTCGCGGGCGTGCGCGGCGTCGGCCGCAAGCGCGCCCGCCGGCTCTACCGGGCGGGCGTCGAGAGTCGGAGCGACCTGCGGAACGCCGACAAGTCGGTCGTACTGGGCGCGCTCCGCGGCCGGCGGAAGACCGCCGCGTCCGTCCTCGCGGCCGCGGGTCACCCGAACCCGGAGATGGCAGACGTGTCGTCGGACCCGGACGCCGCGCCGGACGAGAGCGACGAGCGCGGGAACGGGACACCGGACGCGGACGAGGGGCAGGGGCAGGCGAGCCTCGGTGATTTCGAGTGAGAGTCGTCGAAGGCGTCGCCGTGGTCGGGGACGTGGACGCGTTCGTCGCGAAGCTCGGCGAGATAGGGGACGCGACGGACTGCACGGTGCAGGCGTTCGACGCGCGCTACGTCGCGGGCCGCGAGCATCTAGAGAGCGCGCTCGACCACGCGGACCGCGCGATCGAGCGCGGCGAGAACGTCGCGCGCGAACGCGCCGTCGAAGTCCTGCTGTACGCCGCGGGCCGCCGACAGATCCGGCGCGCGCTCGCGATGGGGGTGGACGAGGGCGAGACGCCGGTCGCCGTCCTCGTCGCCGCCGACCCGGGCGTCGCGGACCCCGACGACGCGGAAGTCGCGGGCGCGAACGCCGTCGCGGAGCGCCTCGAACCCGGCGGCGGGTTCGACGCGCGCGACGACGACCTGATTCGGGAGTTCTTCGAGGTCAGTGAAGCCGAACTCGACGCGACCGAGGCTGGATTGAGCGCGCTCGTCCGCGAGCGCGTGGCGCTCCTCGACGTGGAGAAATAGCGGGAGGGCGAGCGTGCCGTGGAGCCGAGCGCAGCGAGGGTCCACGATGTGAACGGGGAAGGACGCGGGGCCGACGGTCCCGCACGTCCGTGCGGGCGACTCGCGGGACGCCCGCACGACGGCAGTGACCCGTGAGCGACCGCAGGGAGCGAGGGCCCGCCGAACACGCGAACGGAGCGCGTCGAACGTGTGGGCCACTAGGCTCTTTCGGCTGGGCGCGATAGGCAGGGGTATGACGGATCCGAGCGACCGCGCGTCGGAGCGCCAGCACGAACGCGCCGAGCACGTGGAGCGCATCGTGGACGAGACGCTGGACGGACTGGAGTATCCGACGAACCCGAGCGAGATGAAGGCGGCGTACGGCGACCGGGCGAACGAGTTGCCGAACGAGACGGAGTCGCTGGGGGACGTCTTCGACCGGTTGGCGCCGGACGAGTACGACACGCCGCAGGACGCGCGGGAGGCGGTGTTGGGCGAGGTGACGGGCGAGGCGGGCGCGGCGCACGGGGACGCGGACGAGTACAATCCGGAGCGCGAGTTGGACGCGCTGGACGAGACGGAGCGAGAGTAGATCGGACGCCCTCGTGCGGTCTCCAGTCGAAACGGCGCCCGCGCGTGGCGGACGCGCGTCAGACGGGACGTGGTCGCCGGCGCGGCTGGCGACGGTGAGTGAGAGAGGAAGTAGTTCCACCAGGATTCGAACCTGGGTCGTTGCCCCCAGAAGGCAACAGGATTGGCCGCTACCCCATGGAACTTCGCTTCGACGCAGTGCTGGCTAGCCGGCGGGCGAATATGAGTCTTGCGGACTCGGACAGGGCGGCGCCGTCGGGGCGGGCGCGACGGCGCGCCCCGAGTGGGTCGTGCGTGCATACATCGCCACCTATATACCGAGTATGGGCGCACGTTCGTGTGTATGTACGTCGGTCGTTTCGTCGTGGTGGGCCCCGGCATCGGGGCGTACCGCGTCTCCTCCCGGTCGTTCCCGAACCGCCAGGTCACCGCGCGCGAGGACGCGCTCACGGTCGAGCCGACGCCGGACGCGCCGCCGTCGGACAACCCCTACATCTCGTACAACTGCGTGCGCGAGGCCGGCGACGGCCTCGCCGTCGTGGGGAACGGCTCGCACGTCGACCCCATCGCGGAGAAGCTCGACCTCGGCTACCCGCCGCGGGACGCGCTCGTCACCGCGCTGTTCGCGCTCGACTACGAGAAGGACGACTACGACACGCCGCGCGTCGCGGGCGTCGTCGGCGCGGATTCGGCCTACGTCGGGACGGTTCGATCGGACGCCCTGATCGTCGAGGAAGTCGACGAGCCGACGCTCGTCGCCACCTACGAGAAGGACGACCCCGAGGCGTACGCGCTCGACGCGACGGACGCCGACGGCGCGGCGCGTGAGGTGTACGACGCGGACTTCGAGCACGCGGTCTGTGCGGCCGCGGCCTCGGTCGGCAAGGCCGGCGTCGAGACGGCGCTGTACAACGACGAGTAACGCGGCCGACCGGTGGGAGGCCGCGATTAGAGCGAGCGGGGAGCACAGCGACCCGCGAGTAGCGTCGGACCGTGGGTCCGACTGACTCGCACTCACTCCGTTCGCGCGAGCCGCGCGGTCTCACGGCTCGCGCGTGCGGACGGCACCGTTTTTCCGGGCGACGCGCCTAGGTGGGGTATGCGCGTCGGACTCATCTCTGACGTCCACTCGAATCGGGTGGCGCTGCGGGCGGTCCTCGACGACATGCCGGAGGTGGACGAGCTGCTGTGCGCGGGCGACGTCGTCGGCTACAATCCGTGGCCGGGCGAGTGCGTCGAGACGCTGCGCGAGGTGCCGACGGTGATGGGGAACCACGACCGGATGGTGTCCTCGGATCGGAACTTCGGCGTGAACGGGATGGCGGCGGCGGGCATCTCGTACGCGCGCGAGGCGCTGGATGCGGACCAGCGCGCGTGGGTGGACGGCCTGCCGCGCCAGCGCGTCGCCTGCGACGGCCGGGTGAAGGTCGTCCACGACCACCCGCGACACCGGGATCACTACACGTATCCGGGGGAGTTCTCCGGGGACCTGCTCGGCGACGAGGACGTGCTGGTGCTCGGGCACACGCACGTGCAGGCGCACGAACGATTCGACGAGGGCGTCGTCGTGAACCCGGGGAGCGTCGGCCAACCGCGGGACGGGGACCCGCGGGCCGCGTACGCGATACTGGACATCGACGACCTCTCGGTGGATGAGCGCCGCGTCGAGTACGACGTCGAAGCGGTCGTGGACGCGGTTCGGGAGGCCGGCCTGCCGGAGGAGACGGGGACGCGACTCAGGAAGGGCCGGTAGTCGGCGGGGAGAGGAAGAAAGCGCGGGCGGCGGTCAGCAGACGGGCTTGGGGTTGACGCCCATCGACTCTAGCTGTGCGGTGTACTCGTCGTAGGCGGCCTGGATGGCGGCGTCCGCGGCGTCCTTCGCCGCGCGCCAGTCGGACTCGTCCTCGCAGAGGGCGTCGAGGAGTTCCTCCGCGGCGTCGAGTTGGTCCGACAGGTCGTCCTTCAGGCCGCGGAAGGTGTTCGCGGTCATCGGGTCGGCCTGCCCGGTGAAGAAGCCGGTGTACTGTTCTTTGGACTTCTTCGTCGCGAGGATGCGGCCGACGAGGCCGCCGGCGCGCGCGACGGTGTCGTCGAGGCCGCGGAGGTACGCCTGCATCGCGGACGGGTCGTTCGCGGGTTCGAAGTCGTCGAGTTCGGCGAGCACGGTCTCGTAGTGCTCGCGTTCCTGGTCGGCGGCGTCGGCGAACGCCTCGCCGGCGGGGGTGTCGTGGCCCTCGTCGGCCGCCCACGCGGCGAACGTCTCGGCGGCGTCGTGTTCGGCGTTCGCGGCGGCGCGCAGGACCTCCTCGGGTTCGAGTTCGCCGCCGGTGGCGGCGTAGAGGGACTTCGAGGAGCCGAGGCGGGAGAGCGCGGTGTCGTTGTCGTCGCGGACGGACTCGACGAACTCGTCGGGAGTCATAGGTGTCGGTTGGGCGGCCGGCGGCTAATAACCACCGTCACGGCGCGCGCATCGCGGGGAGTTGGGGGCGCCAGCGGTGGCTACGCGGACGCGAAAGAACGGAGAAGTCAGGGCTCGCGCCTCGCTATTCGCCGCTGCCGGTCTCGATGGGGGCGTCGACGAGGTTGCCCCACTCGGTCCACGAGCCGTCGTAGTTGGTGACGTCGTCGTAGCCGAGGAGTTCGGAGAGCGCGAACCAGGCGATGCTGGAGCGCTCGCCGATACGGCAGTAGGCGACGACTTCCTGGTCGTTGGTGACGCCCTCGGACTCGTAGAGCTCCGCGAGCTCGTCCTTGGACTTGAAGCGGCCGTCCTCCTGCACGGTCGCGGCCCAGGAGACGTTCTGTGCGCCGGGGACGTGGCCGCCGCGCTGGGCGGTCTCCTGCAGTCCCGGGGGCGCGAGAATCTCGCCGCTGTACTCCTCGGGGGAGCGGACGTCGACGAGCGGGATGCCGCGCTCGATGGCGTTCTCGACGTCGTCGCGGTACGCGCGAATGGACTCGAACGGGCCGCGTGCGGTGTAGTTCACGGAGTCGAAGGCGGGAACCTCGTCCGTGGTCGGGTAGCCCTCTTCGAGCCAGTAGTCGCGGCCGCCGTCGAGGAGGTAGACCTCCTCGTGGCCGAAGTACTTGAACTGCCAGTAGGTGTACGCGGCGAACCAGTTGGAGTTGTCGCCGTAGAGGACGACGGTGGAGTCGTCGCTGATGCCGTGCTCGCCGAGCAGCGTCGCGAAGTCCTCCTTGGAGAGGATGTCGCGCTGCGTCTGGTCCTGGAGCTGCGTCTCCCAGTTGAAGCCGATGGCGCCGGGGGCGTGCTCGTCGTCGTACGCCTCGGTGTCGACGTCGACTTCGACGAGTCGATAGTCGGGGTCGTCGCTCTGGAAGTCGTCGAGTCGGTCCTCGACCCAGTCCGCACTGACGAGGACGTCGTTCGCGTAATCGTCGTCTACCATACCCGCACGTTGTTCCCCCGGCCGCATAAGAGTGCCCGAGTGTGCAGTTTCCCCCGGTCCTTCCGCGTCCCGGCACTCGTTGCCCCTATCGTGGCCTTCGAACGGGCGACGGTGCGCGGACCGGCGACAGATCCAGAATATGTTGCCGGTATCTACGAGGGGCGGACGGGACGAGTCGACCCGAAGTGGCTAACCGGGCGGGCCGAGTACGCGGCGCGTATGGACGAGGACGTCATCGTGAGCGCGGACTGGGTGGCCGAGCGACTCGACGATCCGGACGTGGTCGTGGTGGACGTTCGCGACGCGTGGGAGTACGACGGTATCGGGCACGTCCCGGGCGCGGTGAACGTGCCGTTCGATTCGTTCCGCGGCGGCGGCGAGGCGGGGATGCTCCCGCCCGAGGACGAGTGGGCGGAACTGCTCGGCGACGCCGGTATCGACGGCGAGGCGACGATAGTGGCGTACGACGACACGCACGGCGTGTTCGCGGCGCGCTTCCTCGTGACGGCGCTGCTGTTCGGCCACGAGGAACTGCGCCTGCTCGACGGCGACTACTCGGCGTGGATGCGCGAGCACGAGACGAGCACCGAGGCACCCGACGTCGAGGCGACGACGTACGCGGTCGAGCGGCCCGACGACTCGCCGCTGGTGACGCGCGCGGACGTCGAGGCGGCGATGGACGACGAGGACACGGTCGTCGTGGACACGCGCGAACCCGCGGAGTACGCGGAGGGCCACATCCCGGGCGCGGTGAACGTAGACTGGAAGGAGGTCGTCGACGAGGAGACGCGCGGGCTGAAGTCGCGGGACGCGGTCGAGGAGATCTTCGCGGCGAAGGGCGTGACGCGCGAAAAGCGCGTCGTCCTCTACTGTAACACGGCCCGGCGGATCAGCCACACGTTCGTCGTGCTACGATGGCTGGGCTACGAGGACGTCGGCTTCTACGAGGGGAGTCTGACGGAGTGGGAGGCTGAGGGCGGCCCGCTCGCGAGCGAGTAGACGCGCGACGCGACCGAATCAGGCCCGATAGGTGCGTTCTTCTTCGGCGAGCAGGTGGACGGATTCGACGAGGAGCGCGACGACGAGGGGGCCGGCGATGACGCCGATGGGGCCGAGGGTGAGGATGCCGCCGGTGAACCCGACGAAGTAGAGGCTCCCGGGGAGGTTCGCGGTGCGCCGGGAGAGCCGCGGGCGGATGAGCGGGTCGGGGAGCCACGCGACGAGGGCGCCGGCGAGGACGGCGACGAGGACGGCACCGGCGACGTCGCCGACGCTGACTCGGTAGAGCGCGAGCGCGGCGACGACGATGCTCGGGCCGACGATAGGGAGAAACTGGAGGACGCCACAGACGGCGGCGAGCAGGAGGAAGTAGTCGTAGCCGAGCGCCCAGAAGACGGGAATGGCGACGAGCGCGGTGGCGACGCCGGTGACGGCCTGCAGGACGTAGATGGCGTAGAGGGTGTCTTTCGTGCGGTGCGCGAGCGCGTCGACGACGTCGTGGAATCGGAGGGGGACGGCGGCGATGACGGCGGCTTCGGCGCGTTCGTGCGCCATCAGGAGGCCGAAGAGGAGGACGCCGAAGAGCGTGAGTTTCACGCCGAGCGCTGGGAGCGCGGCGGCGACGGCGACGGCGAGGCCGCGGATGGCGGCGACGAGCGTCGGGGTGAGCGCGGAGAGGTCGACGGTGTACGTGAATCCCGCGGCGGCGAGCGTGAACGTCGACGGGAGCGCGCCGACGAACGCGACGAGGTCCGCGGAGCGCGTGTAGAGGAGGTTGACGAGCGCGAGCGCGGGGACGAGGACGGCGACGGCGGCGAGCGTCGCGGTGCCGGCGGCCGCCCACCACGCGGGGACGCGCGATTCGAGACGGCGATAGACGGGCGCGAGGACGTAGGCGACGGTGGCGGCGAATATCACGGTGCCGAGCACGCGGTAGAGGACGGCGGCGGCGAGCGCGGCGAGAACGGCGAAGACGGCGAAGACGACGGTGCGACGAGCGTACGGCACGCTCGCTCGTTCGGCGGGGGGAGAGAAAAAGCAGGGGGCCAACGTGGCCGACCGTCGGGAGGCCACGGGACGAGCGAACGGGGAGCGCGTGGCGCGACGCGCCACGATGCGAGCGGTGCAACCGCGAGCGCGACCCGTGAGCAACGCGGGCCCGAGCGAGCAATCGCGAGCGACGGGCCCGCGAGAAAGGCGAACGGGAGCGACACGCGAACCGCGTGGCTCGCGGCTCCTGCGTCGCCGCTCGCTCTAAGCGCGGTCTCGCTCCGCTCGACCGCGTGGGCGAAGCGACAACTTCGTATATGACCCGGTGTAACAACCGAGTAATGGAACGGCGCGACTACCTGCGAGCGGCGGGCGCGACGGGCTCGCTCGCGCTCGCTGGCTGCCTCGACGGCGGTGGCGACACGGGGACGACGAGCACGAGCGGGACGACCGGTACGACGAGCGGCGATCGGACGCTCACGGTCGCGACCTACCAGTCGTACGTCGACGGGGAGGACTCGCCGGGCGCGTGGCTCAAGAACGAGTTCGAGGCCGCGAACGGCGGCGTCACGGTCGAGTGGACGACGCCGTCCGGCGGGTCGTCCTCGGGGATCAACGAGTACATCCAGCGCGCGAAACAGGGCGCGGAAATCGACGCCGACCTCTACGTCGGACTGAACACGGGCGAACTCGTCCGCATCGACGAAGAACTCGACGACCCGCTGTTCGCGACGGTGACGGACGCCCTCTCGCACGCGGGCGACGTGAAGGAGGCGCTCACCGTCGACCCGGACGGGCGCGCGCTCCCCTACGACACCGGCTACATCACGCCCGTGATGGACGCCACCGTCCTCGACGACGTCCCGACGACGTTCGACGACCTGCTCGACCCCGCCTACGAGGGCGACCTGCTCGCCGAGAACGCGCAGAGCTCCGATACGGGCGAGGCGTTCCTCCTCTGGTCGATTCACGAGAAGGGGCCTGACGGCTACCTCGACTACTGGCGGGACCTCCTCGACAACGGCGTGCGCGTCCTCGACACGTGGCAAGCCGCGTACAACGCGTACACGAAGGGAGAGTCGCCGATGGTCGTCTCCTACTCCACCGCGCAGGTCTACGCGGCGAACAACGGCGAGGACATCGAAAAGTACCACCTCGGCTTCCTCGACGAGCAGGGGTACGCGAACCCCGAGACCGCCGCGGTCTTCGAGGCGAGCGACACGCCCGACCTCGCCGCGTCCTTCCTCGACTTCATGCTCTCCGCGGACGCGCAGAACGTCGTCCCGCAGAAGAACTACCAGTATCCCGCGACGACCACGGGGTCGCTCTCCGGGAACTTCGCGAAGTACGCGCAGGAACCCGCGGACCCCGTGACCTTCACGTACGACGAACTCGCAGGGAACGTCACCGGATGGATCGAGGACTGGGCGCGACTCGTCGCACAGCACTAAGCCGGCTCGGCGGCGCCGCGGAGCGCGGGTACGCGCTCGCCGACCGGATCGGCGCGCGCGGCGCGTTCCTCGCGACGCTCGCCGTCCTCGTCGTCGTCTTCTACTATCCCGTCGGCACCGTGCTGTTCACCGCGTTCACCGAGTCGGGGCGCGTCTCGCTCGCGCCGCTCTGGGCGACGCTCACGGACCCGTTCTACTTCGGCGTCCTCGCGGGCGTCCTCGCGGACCCGGCGGGCGCGCCCGCCGCCGTCCGCGGCTGGATAGACGCGGGGTTCCCGGCGGTCCGCACCGGCCTGTTCGGCTGGACCGCCTCCCTCGCCGTCCTCGGGACGGGCGCGGCCGTCCTCGTCGGCCTCCCCGGCGCGTACGTCCTCGCGCGCTACGAGTTCGCCGGCCGCGAGACGGTGCGCTCGCTCACCGTCGTCCCGTTCGTCCTCCCCGCCATCATGGTCGCCGTCGGATTCACGACGATGTTCGGCACGAGCGGCGCGCTGAACGACGTCCTCGGCCTCGTCGGCCTCCACGTCGACGTCGCGTTCAGCGTCCCGCTGGTCGTCGCCGCGCTCACGTTCTACAACGCCCCGCTCGTCACGCGCTTCGTCGTCGCCGCCGCGGATACGGTGGACGCGCGCGCCGTCGAGACGGCCCGGACGCTCGGCGCGCCCCGCTGGCGGGCGTTCCGCGACGTCGTCGCCCCCCAACTCCTCCCGTCCTTCCTCGCCGCCGTCCTCCTCGTCTTCGTCTTCGACTTCATGGCGTTCCCCATCGTCCTCGCGCTCGGCGGCCTGCGCCTCGCCACCGTCGAGGTCTGGATCTACTCGCTCGCCGGCGACCTCCGCCTCGGCGAAGCCGCGTCGCTCGCCGTCCTCGAGACCGGAATCAC
Source organism: Halarchaeum sp. (assembly GCA_042216135.1). GTDB lineage: Archaea > Halobacteriota > Halobacteria > Halobacteriales > Halobacteriaceae > Halarchaeum. The sequence continues at coordinate 20,217 of JBDGUG010000017.1, forward strand.
GCTCGCTCTCACCTACGCCTACCTCCGCTACGAGCGCACCGGCGGCGCGTCGAGCGCCGCGTCCGTCGAGCGCGTCCCGCTCGTCGGCCCTCCCACCGCGGGGCGACTGCTCGCCGCCGCCTACGCGCTCGTCGCGCTCGTCCTCTACGTCGGCCCGCTCGCGAGCATGGTGCTGGAGAGCCTCACGAGGGGCGGCCACCTCTCCGCGGCGAACTACGCGTTCCTCCTCGCCCAACAGCTCGGCACCGGCGGCACCCAGCCGACCGTCGCCGTGCGGAACAGCCTCCTGTTCGCCGCGGGCGCCGTCGCGCTCGCCGTCCCGATGGGCGTCAGCATCGCCGTCGTCGCGAACCGCGACGGCCGCCTCGCGCGCGTCGGCGGCGCCCTCCTGATGGCGCCGCTCGCCGTCAGCGGCGTCGTCACCGGCATCGGCCTCCTGCAGGCGCTCGTCTTCGGCGTCGACCTGTTCGGCTGGCACCTCGCCGTCACCGGACCCGTCGCCATCGTCGCCGCGCACGCCGTCGGCGGCTACCCGTTCGTCGTGCGGAACGTCGCGCCGCTGCTCGCGCGCGCGAACCGAGACCTCGCCGCCGCCGCGCGCACCCTCGGTGCCGGCCCGGCGCGGGCGTTCCGCGACGTCACCCTCCCGTTCGTCGCGCCCGGCGTCGTCGCCGGCGCCGCGTTCGCGTTCGCCATCAGCGTCGGCGAATTCAACGCGACTATCGTGCTCGCGCGCGACCCCGGCTGGTACACGATGCCCGTCGCGCTCGAACGCTACCTCTCGAACCCCTCGGTCGGCCCCTACCTCGGCCCCGCGGCCGCGATGGGAACGGTCCTGCTCGCCGTGACCGCGGCGAGTTTCGTCGTCGTCGAACGCCTCGGCGGGCGGTGGGAGCCGTGATCGAACTCGACGGCGTCGAGAAGACGTACGGGGGCGCGACGGCGCTCCGCGGCGTCGACCTCACCGTACGCGACGGCGAGTTCTTCACGCTCGTCGGCCCGTCGGGCTGTGGGAAGACGACGACGCTACGCGCCATCGCCGGCCTCGAATCGCTCGACGCCGGGACGATTCGCTTCGACGGCGCGGACGTCACCGGCCGCCCGCCGGAAGACCGGAACGTCGGCGTCGTCTTCCAGGAGTACGCGCTCTTCCCGACGATGACCGTACGCGAGAACGTCGCGTACGGCCTCCAGTTCGACCCGCCCGACGGCCCCGTCGAGTCACGCGTCGACGACCTGCTCGAACTCGTCGACCTCGCGGGACTCGGCGACCGGAGCCCGAGCGAGCTCTCGGGAGGGCAGCGCCAGCGGGTCGCGCTCGCCCGCGCGCTCGCGCCCGAACCGGACGTCCTCCTGCTCGACGAACCGCTCTCCGCCCTCGACGCGCGCCTCCGCGACCGCCTCCGCCTGGAGATCAAGCGCATCCAGCGCGAACTCGGCCTCGCCACCGTCTACGTCACGCACGACCAGGCGGAGGCGCTCGCGGTGAGCGACCGACTCGCCGTCGTGAACGACGGCCGCATCGAACAGGTCGGCGACCCCGAAGCCGTCTACGAGAACCCGGGAACGCGGTTCGTCGCGGAGTTCCTCGGGGAGAACAACTGTCTCGACGGGCGCGCCGACTCTGGAGGCGAAACGGAGGGGTCGCAGGTGGTCGTCGATGGAGTGGAATTCGCCGTCCCGGGCGAGCACGACGGGGACGTGACGCTCTGCGTGCGGCCCGAATCGCTGTACGTGAACGCCTCGCAGAATCGGTTCGTCGCGCGCGTCACGGACGTCGAGTTCCTCGGGGAGGCCTACCGCGTCCACTTCGACTGGAACGGCCGGCGCGTCCTCGCGCGCCTCGACCACGCCCCCGAGGGCGACGTCGAACTCGGCTTCGACCCCGCGGACGCGACGGTGCTCGACTAGGGAGCGACGCCGACGGTGAGGAGCGTCCCGTAGGTCCGATAGCGCTCCACCATCGCCTCGCGCGTCTCGAAGCCCTCGTGCGGGAACGCGCCCGCGGGCGGGACGTCCACCTCGCGGTCCGGGACGTTGTCCTGTTCGGCGACGTGGAGGCCGGCGTCGCGGAACGCCTCGCGGTAGTCCGCTCGCGACCAGCGCGTCATCTCCACGCTGATCGAGTCCTGCCAGTCGTGGGAGTGCTCGTTCTCCTCGTAGTAGTTCACCGCGCAGTAGAACGTCCCGCCGGGCCGGAGGACGCGCTGGACCTCCCGCAGGGTCTCGCGGGGGTCGGCGGCGTAGTAGAACGCCTCCATGCTGAAGACGTGATCCACGCTGTCGTCCGCGAACGGGAGACAGCCGAAGTCGCCGACGACGTATCCGATATCGGGGTCGTCCGTGTACGAGCGGGCGTTGCGCGCCATCTCCGGGGAGCCGTCGAGGCCGTAGCCGCGCGCGATGCCGCGCTCGCGGAGCGCGCGCAGCGCGTACCCGGACCCCATCCCGAGGTCGAGGACGGTGTCCGACGCCTCCACAGGCATCCGCGCGAGCGCGTGCTTCGCGGTGTGCCAGTGGCGGTCCTCCATCCCCTTGTCGCGGCCCGACGCCGCCCACTCGTCGAACTCGTCGCGAACGCTCATACGCGCCGAAAACGGCGGTGGCGGGTAAAACGGTTCGGTCGCCGCGGACGCGCGGCCGCCGGGCGAGTGGGCGACGAGGTCCGCGGAGGCCGACGGGGTTTACTCGCGCGAGCGCGAGTCGGTGGTATGGTCGGACGTTCGAAGCGCTACGCGGTCGCGGACACCGCCCAGCAGCTCGTCGGCGGGTTCCTGCTGGCGGGTCCGTTCGTCGTGACGGAGGAAGTGTGGGTGCTCGCCGATCGGATGGCGTGGTATCACGTCGCCGCGACGATAGCCATCGTCGCCGCCATCGGCTACGGCGCGCTCTATCGCGCGGACGACGACCGCGACCCGGACCGCGAGGCGGACGTCGCGGGCGTCCCGGTCCGGTTCGTCTCGCTGATGGCGGTGTCGTTCGGCGCGGTGCTCGCGCTCGCGCTGGCGTTCCGCGCGCCGCGCACGTTCGCGACGAACCTCGGCCTCCACGTCGGGAGCGTCGGTATCTTGCTACTCACGCTGAAGGCGACGTGCGTCGGCGCAGTGTTCAGCGTCGTCGGAGCCGCGACGGCGGACAGCGTGTTCTGACGCGCGCGCACGGCCGCCCGCGGAGGGTCGGCGGCGCGCCCGGTCGGGGTGCCGCGTCCTTTCACCTACCACTAAGTCGGTGCCCGACGGGATACGGGTATGGACTATCGGCTCGCCATCGACGGGGCGCCGGAGACGATTCCCGGGGGTACGGCGGTTCTCCTCCTGCATCCGAGCATCGGGGAGACGGACCGCATCGACACGGACTTCCTGAAGGTGGACACGGACGCGTTCCTCGTCATCTCGACGCGCACGACGGCGCGCGAGGTGATGCAGAAGCTCGATCACTACGACGTCGACGAGACGCGCGCGCAGATCCTCGACACGCTCTCCGTCGACCGGGGCTACTCGCGGCGGAGCGCGCAGAACATCCGCTACGTCTCGTCGCCGGACGACGTGGACGGCATCTGCACCGTCACGGAGGAGTTCCTCGCGGACCACGACGGGAAGCGCCGCGTCAGCTTCGACTCCATCACCGAACTCGCGTACTACGCGGACGACGACCGGGCCGTCGACGCGCTCGACCGGATGGCGCGCCTGCTCGACGCCTACGACGCGGTCGGCCTCTTCCACGTCTCGACCGAAGTGCACGACGCGGCGACCATCGAGCGGTTCCGCGAGTGCTGCGACGCCGTCCTCGACCTGCACGAGGACGGCACGCTCGACGCCGACTTCTAGCGCGGCGCCGGCGCCGGTGGAAACGACGGCGCTCGTAGCGGCGCGGTCCCGCACCGCGTGATGCGTTCGGGCGCTCGGCGAGCGCTCGCCTGCGTCCAGCGGGCCTGGCGGAATACTACGGGCGAGCAGCGCGAGCGAGGGCTCAGGAGAACAGCTTCTCCGCCCACGTCACCGCGTAGGGCGCGCCGTGGTCGCGGTACGCGCGGGCGTCGAGCGCGCCGAAGGGCGCGGGGACGTCGAGGCCGTGCTTGACGCCCGCGACGGCGAGTTCGGCGGCGTCCGCGAACTCCGTCTCCCCGCGCGCGACGGCGGTTCCGAGGCCGTCGAGGCGCGGGCGGAGGCGCTCGCCCGCGTCCGTCCACGCGCCGTGAAGGGCGGGATGCTCGTCCGCCCACGACTCGAAGACGTCGCGCGTGTGCAGGCCGACGTACGCGTCGTACGCGGCGAGCGCGAGTTGGTACGTCGTCGTCGGATCGGTGTCCGTCGCCGCGGCGAAGTCCGCGAAGTCCTCCGCGAAGAAGCCGAGGAAGTGCTCCGGGAGGCCGAGGCCCGCCTCGCTGATCGCTTCGGCGACGAGGAAGGAGACGAAGTCGTCTGGAGAGCCCTCGACGCGGGGCTTGACGAGGACGACGGGCGGCGTCGTCTGGGTCGTCCACGCGACGCTCCCGTCGCCGGGCGCGCCGACGACGACGTCGCTCCCGACGAGTCGGTCGAGGATCTCCGGGCGGTCGGCGGGGAGCCAGTCCGCGTCGTAGCCGCGCGGTTCGACGTCGTCGACGAGCGCCATCAGGTCGGTGAGCGCGCCGGTCGGGAGCACCTCGAAGTCGCGCTCGACGTCGAGGACGAGCGCGTCGGGCGCGTGCGCGTCGCGGACGGCCGCGACCTCCGAGTGGAGTTCGCGCTCAGTGAACATCCCGTTAGACCATCGTGGCGGCGACGACGATGCTGGCGAGTGCGGACAGGCCGACGGTGGTGAGAACGATCTTGGTGGCCGTGCTCATATCCGACGGTCCGACGCGAACGCACTTAAAATCGGGCAGTTCGCCGGCGCGAGAGCGAGGGAGATGGACGGGAGCGGAGCGGGGAGACGAGACAGGGAACGGGGGAGAGAACGATGCGAGCGAACGGGGGAGACGAGAGCGCCTCAGGCGTCCTCGTCGTCCCGCCCGACGGGGCCCGCGAACGTCTCCGGGACTTCGATGACGTAGCGGCCGTTCTCCTGGAGCGCGATGATGTACTCCTCGCGGTCGTAGAGCTCCATGAGGTTGAGTTCGTACTGGCCGGGCGCGAGCACCTTGATGGACTCGAACTGGTCGTTCAGTTCCTGCCGGAGCGCCTCCATGTCGGGTTCGGCCTCGTCCTCGTCGGGTTCCTTGACGACGCGGCCCTCGCTCGGCGGCGCGTCCGACGACTCCTCCGGGTCGCGCGGCAGGTCGTCCGCGGACACCATCTCGCTGCGCGCGGACGCCTGCGCGGCGTCCTCCGCGTCGTCCGGTTCCGCGTCCGCGACCGCCGCGGCGTCGGCGGCGGCGCCGGATTCCACGCCCCCCGTTTCGGGTGCGGCGTCGGTCGCGGCGCTCGCGTCGGCCCGTGGCGGGGCGTCGTCGGTATCGGGGTCGTCACCCGTGGATTCGGCGGCCGCGTCCTCGCCCTCCGTTTCGGGTGCGGACTCGTCGTCGAACGAGATGGGGTCGGGCGCGCCGCGTCGCGGGTCGTCGTCGCCGACGAGGTCACGGACCGTCGCGGCCGCCTTCCCGACCGCCGAGGAGACGCCGCTCGGACCGTCGGGTTCGGGCGGGTCCTCGTCGTCGACGGCCGCGTCGTCCGGCACCGCGCCCGGGTGGAACTGGAACTTGTTTCCGCCACACTCGGGACAGCCGGAGAGCATCTCCTTGGACCCGTCCGCGAACGTGTGGCCGCAGTTCGTGCACTGGTGGGGCATCTACTTCCTCTTGAGGAGCGCGCTGATGAGCGTGTCGTCCTTGTGGAGGGACTGAATCTGGTTCGCCGGCCCGATGACTGTTAGCTTCGCCGGGTCCTCTTCCTTGCCCATCAAGCGACCGAGGATGCCGGACTCCTTCGTGTCGCTGCGCGGGAACGACTCGATCTCGATGCCGGTGAAGCCGTCCGGGTTGATCTCCGTCATCGTCACCTCGATGAGCTTCGACTCCTCGTCGGGCGTCAGGCCCTTCTCCAGGACGACGATGTCGCCGTCGTGGACGGAATCGAGGATCATCCGGATCTTCTCCATCGAGGTCTTCCCCTCCATGCGCTCCGCGCTGATGAGGTCGAGTTGGACGCCGTCGCGGTCCTGCTCAGGCATCACGGGTCACCCGAACTTCTCCGCGATTCGGTCGTAAACCTCTTCCATATTCGAGCCTTCGAGCGCCGAGAGTTCGATGGTCTCGTGCTGCGGGAAGGCGTTGCGGATGCGCTGGACGTTCGAGTCCTCGAGGTCCGTCTTGTTCGCGAGGATGAGAACCGGGAGGTCGCGGCTCTCGATGATGCCGATGAGCATCGTGTTCACCTGCGTGAACGGGTCGGTCGTCGAGTCGAGGACGTATATGACCCCGTCGACGTCCTCGCGAAGCCAGTGCATCGCCTCCGCGACGCCCTCGGTGGCCTCCCGACTGCGTCGAACGGCCTCCTCCTTCTCCATGTCGTGATCGAGGAACTCCTCGTAGTCGACCTTGGTCGTGACACCGGGGGTGTCGACGATGTCGATGGAGACGGTGTGGCCGTCTCGCTCGATCTCGACGTTCTCCTTGCGCCGCGCTCGTCGTGTCTCGTGGGGGATGTGGCTCTCGGGGCCGACCGCGTCGCCCGTCCAGTCGCGGGCGATGCGGTTGGCCAGCGTCGTCTTCCCGGCGTTCGGGGGGCCGTAGATACCGATCCGTTTCGGCTCGTCCCCCTCGCCGGCGAAGAGATTCGACGTCACCGCCGAGATGCTATCCCTGAGATCTGCGAACAGTCCCATCCTCTTTCTCCTGTATGGCCGACGCCCAGACGGGTATAGTTGACGCAGCGCGCGTCGAGGCGCGTGCGGCCCGCCGGCGTCCGGTCGTCCGTATCGACCCGGGCGTGCGACTTAAAGCTACGGCAGACACGCGGCCGTGAGTCGCGGGAGCGCCAGTCGGCTGCTATCGGTGACGGGCGTGCGCCCACGCGCGAGGGAGCGGAGACGGCGGCGACACGGGGCGGCGGGCGACGCGGTGAGAGACGGGAGACATCGTGGCCGAGACGGGGAGGACGAGAACCACGGAGGCAGGTCGGCGTGAGACTGTCGAGGGGGAGGGTCGACTCCGAATCCCACCCCCCCCCCTTCGTTTCGAGTGGAGAACGGGAACGAGGGCGGGGAGGGGAGCGAGCGAGCGGGACGCGCGGGATACTTCCAACACCCCTCGACCCGAAACATTTCCGTCTACCTGCAGTACGGATTTGGTTTTCCCCGCTAGTACTTAGTGGTTTCTCTCGCTAGAGTGGCCGCGCCGTCATCCCCACCCCCTGCCTTCCCCCGTTCCACTCGAAACGAAGGGGTGGGGGGGTCTGCCCCGCCCCACTCTACCACCCCATCCTTTCGGGTGGAACGTCCACCACACCCCTCGTCCCGGACCACCTGAAACACCCCTGCCCTCGACTCGAAACCTCTCCGCTACACGGTCCTATACCCGTTTCTCGGGGTTTATCCGCGCTCCGATTCGCCCGACAGACACCCCTCCGTTTCCGGTCGAACCACTAGAACACACAGCCATTCCCTCCCCCGTCACACTCTCTCCTAGTATC
>JBDGUG010000064.1:0-27700 GCA_042216135.1 Halarchaeum sp.
GCCACCGCCCGGTTTCCGCGAGCCTCCGGCTCGCGTGAAAACGGGCGTGGCGGGACTCGAACCCGCGATCTAGCGGTTAGGAACCGCTCGCCGTATCCGCTTGGCCACACGCCCCGTGGCGGCCGCTACGGGGCTTGGGGTGAAAAACCGTTACTCTTCGCCGCTAGTTCTTCGTGGAGTCGCTGTCGGTGGCGGACTCGGTGGCGGACTCGGTGGAGTCGCTGTCGGCGTCGACGGAGCTGGATTCGACGGTCTCGGCGTCGTCGCTGTCCGTGGTGGGTCCTTCACGGACGTCTTCGAGTTCCTGTTCGATCTCCTCGCGACCGCGCTGGAACTCGCCCATCGCCTGCCCCGTGGAGCGCGCGAGTTTCGGGATCTTGTTCGCCCCGAAGAGCAGCACGACGACGAGCACGATGAGCGCGAGCTCCATCCCGCCCGGGAAGCCGCCCATGAAGAGTGGGGTACTGGTGAGCATCTCTAACCATCCGTAGCCTACTGCCAGTTATAGGCTTTTTGCTCCTCGCGGTATTCTGGCGGGAGAGCGCTCCTCGGTGTCGCGTGCGGACGTCTCGGCCGGTTCGGTCGTCCGCGGGTCGCCCGACGGCGCGGCGGCCGCCGGTCGATAGATTGGTAACGCGGCGCACGGAAGGACGGTCGTGCGATCGGTCAGTCTCACGAATACGGCGTTCGAGGGCGAGAACACGGTGTACGTCCTCGGCGAGGACGGGGAGGGGCCGCTGACGCTCGTGGACGTCGGCGCGGACGAGCGGTCGGTCCGGGACGCGCTCGCGACGGCGTTCGAGTCGTTCGAGCGCTCGCTCGCTGACGTCGAGCGCGTGCTCTTGACGCACTATCACGGCGACCACGCGGGCCTCGCGGGGTGGCTGCAGCGGGAGAGCGACGCGACGGTGTACGCCCACGAGGCGGACGCGGGGCTGGCGGCGCGTCGCCCGGACGCCGTCGCCGAGGCGCGCCGTCTGCATCGCGAGCGCTTCGAGGCGTGGGGGATGCCGGCGACGAAGCGCGAGGAGGTCCTGTCCGTGCTCGCCATCGAGGACGAGGTGGCGTCCGGGACGCTGGACGTGACGACGGTGGCGGACGGCGAGGCGCTGCGCGCGGGCCCGCGGACGCTGACGGTCCGCCACCTCCCCGGCCACACCGCCGGGCACGTCGGCTACGTGAGCGCGGACGGGCGGGACTCCTGGAGCGGGGACGTCGTCCTCCCGAAGTACACGCCGAACGTCGGCGGCGCGGACGTCCGCGTCGACGACGCGCTGGCGGCGTACCTGAACAGTCTCTCGCGGGTCGTCGAGATGGCGCCGGAGACGGCGTGGCCCGGCCACCGCGACCCCATCGCGGACCCGGTCGCTCGCGCGCGCGAAATCGTCGCGCACCACGTCGAGCGCACCGAGAACGTCCTCGACGTCCTCCGCGAGCGCGGCCCGTCCGACGCGTGGTCGGTGAGCGCCGCGCTGTTCGGGGACTTGCACGGCATCCACGTCCTCCACGGCCCCGGGGAGGCCGCGGCGCACCTCGAACACCTCGCGGACGCGAGCGTGGTGCGCGAGGACGGCGGCGTCTACGGACTCCGCGAGCGCGACCCGGACGTGCGCGCGCTCTTCCCCGACGTGTGAGCCGGCGGCGCGCGCGTCCGAGAGCGCAACGATGATGGGGGAGAGCGCCGTGAGGGTGAGTATGGTCGACGTAGGAGACGACGCACCTGACTTCACCGCACCGCTCGCCGACGGCGACGTCGATTCGTTCACGCTCTCCGAGGAGGTCGGTGACGAACCGCTCGTCCTCGCGTTCTACCCGGGCGCGTTCACGGGCGTCTGCCGGGACGAGATGTGCACGTTCCGCGACAACCTCTCGAACTTCGAGGACGTCGGGGCGACGGTCTACGGCGTCAGCGTCGACACGCCGTTCGCGAACAACGTGTTCCGCGAGCGGAACGACCTGACGTTCGACCTCGTCAGCGACGCCGACAAGGAGGCCATCGAGGCGTTCGGCGTCGACGACGACGACTTCGCCGGTCTCGGCTACACGGCCGCGAAGCGCTCCGTCTTCGTCGTCGACGCCGACGGCGAGGTCACGTACAAGTGGGTGACCGACGACCCCGGCGTCGAACCCGACTACGACGAGGTCGAAGAGGCCGCCGCGGAAGCCGCGGAATAACGCGATTTCGAAGAAATCGCGGGAGGCGAGCGCTGAGCGAAGCGAGGGCTCGCGGGAGAGACGAGCGGGGACGCAGGACCCGCGAGTGCCGCGACTCGTCGTTCGCGCCCGCCGTCTTTTTAGCGCGCCGCGACGCAGAGAGCACGATGAGTGACAGCGCCGACGTCGCCGACAGCGGGGTGCAGGCGTACGACCCGAACGCGGAGCACGCGTTCCCGGACGAGACGCTGAACGAGGTGCTCGCGTTCCTCGGGAGCGACCCGGAGGTGGAGGCGCTCCTCCAGGCGCAGAACGTCAATCCGGTGGCGCGAAAGGGGTACAACGATCACGGCCCGAAGCACATCGAGATCGTCCGGAACCGCGCGCTCCGCCTCTACGACCTCCTGAAGCGCGGGGACGTCGAGTTCAACGGCGCCGCCGATCAGGGCCTCTCGGAGGCGGACGAGTCGGTGATCGTCGCGCTCGCGGCCACCCTCCACGACATCGGGCACGTCGTCCACCGCGACGACCACGCGTACTGGTCGATCCCGCTCGCGGCGGACCTCCTGGATCGGATCCTCCCGGAGTTCTACGACACCGCGGACGCGGTGCGCGTGAAGTCGGAAGTCCTCCACGCCATCCTCTGCCACCACACGGAGGAGCGCCCGCTCACCACGGAAGCCGGGGTCATCCGGGTCGCTGACGGCCTCGACATGGAGCGCGGGCGTTCGCGCATCCCCTACGAGCGCGGCGGGCGCGGAATCAACACGATATCGAGTCAGGCCATCGAGTCGGTGACGCTCCGCGAGGGCGACGGGGCGCCCGTGCTCGTCGAGATCAGGATGCGGAACGCCGCGGGCGTCTACCAGGTGGACAGCCTGCTGAAGGAGAAACTCCACGACTCCCGCCTCGAGGACGAGATCAGGATCGTCGCGATGAACGTCGGCGAGGACGACCAGCTCGTCGAGCGTATCGAACTCTGACCCGCCCGCGGCGCGTCCGTCCCGCGGGCCTTAAGCCGGGGCGTCGGATAGGACGGACCAGACCGTGTCAGCGACCAGTCGCCTCGGCGTCTTCGCCGACCGGGAGTTCCTCGCGCTCTCCGGGACGGCGTTCGCCCGCGCGCAAGCCTACTCCACCATCCTCATCGCGCTCGCGCTCTTCGCGGACGCCTACCAGACGACGGGGCTCGTGGAGGGCCTGTTCGGCACGGCGTTCGCCGCCGTCCAACTCGTCATCGTCCTCCCCCTCGGGCGTCTCGTGGACACGCGCAATGCGAAGCACTTCCTCCTGGTCGGACTGCTCGTGAACGTCGCGACGTTCGTCGGGTTCGCGCTCGTCTCGAACGCCTACGAGGTCATCCTGATGCGCGCCCTGCAGGGGTTCGGCGCGAGCCTCCTCTGGATAACGGGCTCGACCGTCGTCGGCGAGATAAGCCCCGACGGCGCGCGGGGGAAGTGGCTCGGCTCCTACAATCAGGTCGGCGCGCTCTCCAGTTTCGCGGGCGACCTCGTCGGCGGAATCCTCCTTCACACCTTCCACACCGCCGTCACGTTCGCCGTGCTCTCCGTCATCTCGCTCGTCGCGTTCGGCCTCGTCTACGTCTTCCTCCGCGAGAACCCCGGCGGCCGGAAGGACCCGGAGGAGGCGAGCGGTCTGGAGACGTTCGGGAACCTCCTGCGGCGGCCGATGGTGAACTCGCTCGTCACGTTCCGCTTCGCGTTCAGCGTCGGGAAGATGGCGGTCATCCTCTTCCTCCCCATCTACGCCCGCACCGAGTTCGGCGTGAGCGCGTTCGCCATCGGCCTCCTGCTCGCCGGCGGGAAACTCGTCAAGGCCGCCCTCCAGGGGTGGATGGGCGACCTCACCGACAGGCTCGGGAACGAACACTACTTCGTCCTCGTCGGGGCGCTCACGTACGCCGTCGGCACCGCCGCCATCCCGCTCGCCGGCCCCGCCCAATCCATGCTTCCCGCGTTCACGCTCGGGAGCGGCGAGTTCGCGCTCCCCATCGACGGCGCGTTCCTCACCATGTTCGTCGCGTACGCCATCATCGGCGTCGCCGACAGCGTCCGCCTCCCCGCGAGCATGTCGCTGTTCGTGATGGAGGGCGAGCGCTTCGACTCCGTCGCGTCCGCGATGAGCCTGCGCTCCATCTCGTGGAAGGTCGGACAGGTCGTCGGCCCCGTCGTCGTCGGCCTCATCAAGGACGCCCTCGGCATGGCTATCGCGTTCTGGACGGCCGCCGGATTCATCGTCGTCGCGAGCGCCGCGTTCCTCGCGATGTACCGCCACGGCCGAGACGGCGGCGGTGCGACCCACGCCGACGCGGACTGAGTCTCCCCGGAGACGGTGCGGGCCAGCGGGCTTTTCCGCCGCTCGGTCGAACCGGCACGCGATGCCCGAGCATCCCCTGCCGAAGGGCGTTCGCTTCGAGCGCCTCCGCGAGATACTCGTCGGGTGGGCGGACGCCGGCGCCGTCACCACTCCCCGCTATACGAGCGACGTCGAGGACGTCGTGGACGTCTCCGACGCGGTCGGCCGGCAGACCCGCTTCCTCGAAGCGATCGGCGTTCTCGTCCCCGATGGGCAGCGACACCGCCTCACGCCCGAGGGCGCGGCGCTCGCCGCCGCGCTCGCCGCCGACGACGAGGACGCCGCCCGCGAGCGCCTGCGCGAACGCCTCGACGGGTGGGCGCTAACCGACGCCGTCCGGGACGCCGCGCCCGCGAGCGAAGACGACCTCGAAGCCGCCATCGCCGACGCCGCCGGCCGCGACCTCGACACGTCGCGCGTCCGCACCGGCGTCGAGACGCTCCTCGACTGCTACGCGTGGACCGGCCTCGTGGAGCGCGACGGCGACACCTACCGGGTCGCGGGGCGCGACGACCGCACCGACCTCGACGCGGACGCGCTCGCCGCCCTCCTCGCCGGCGGATCGACGACCACCGGCCAGCCAGCCATCTCGCTCGACATCGACGTCAACCCCGACGACCTCGAAGCCATCGTCGCCGCCGTCCGCGCCGGTCTGACCGACGACGGCGCGCGCTAGTCGTTCCTCCGTAGCGGAAAGAAGATGCACCGACCGGGATTTGAACCCGGGCCATGAGCTTGGAAGGCTCAGGTCCTAGCCACTAGACCATCGGTGCGCTTCGCTTCGCTTGCGTCCCGGGGCTCACAAACCCTTCGGGTTTGTTCACCATCGGTGCGCTCACTGCGTTCGATCACCCGGCCCGACATCGCTGCGCTCTGTCGGACATCGGTGCGCTGCGCTTCGCTTACGCCCCATGCGTCGCAGACCGTCGGTCTGCTCGGCATCGGTGCGTATCACGACTTTCCGGTCGCGCGATTAAGACGGTTTCCCTTCGGGGCTGACGACGGCGTAGGAGTTCCCGCGTGACTCGTAGACGTCGCGGACGTCGAGCGCGGACGCGTCGATGTCGTCTCGGAACTCCGCGGGGTCGTAGATGTGGTAGTAGCGCGGGACGACGGTGCCGTCGGGGAGCGTCCAGTCGACGGTGGTGTCGAAGCCCGCGTCGGCGTCGAAGCGGTCGTGCGTGGTGCTCCAGACGCTGACGAGCGCGACACCATCGGGGGTGAGGACGCGCGCGAGTTCGTCGAGGCTGGCGACGCGTGCGGCCCGCGTGGGGAGGTGGTGGAGGGTGGCGACGTAGACGGCGAGGTCGATGGTCGCGTCGCGGAGCGGTATGCGCTCGGCGTCGCCGCGGACGAGCGAGACGTCGTAGCCGCGCTCCGCGGCGCGCTCGCGCGCTTCGGCGAGGAGGCCGGCGCTGGCGTCGACGCCGACGACGTCGTCGGCGACGTCCGCGAGGAGTTCGGCGTGCCGGCCGTTCCCACAGCCGAGGTCGAGTGCGCGCGCTCCCTCGCGGGCGTCGACGAACGCCGCGACGTCCGGCCACGGGTGCTCGCGCGTCCGCGAGAAGTGCGCGGCGATGCGGTCGTAGACGCGGTACGGGTCGGGGTCGCCGGTCGGTGTCTCTCTCATGCGAACACGAGGAAGACGGCGTACGCGACGGCGAGCATCAGGAACGCGTGTTTCGCGCCGTCGCGCACGTCGCTCGCGGTCATCTGGCCGGCGACGAGGCCGGAGCAGACGGCCTGCACGAGGACGGTGTGGAAGAACGTGAGGCTGTACGCGTCCTTCGTCGCGGCGGTGATCTGTCCGACGCCGGCGATACCGCTGCTCCCGGCCTGCTGGACGACGTCGCTGCTCGCGGTGAACTGTTCGGCGGTCGGGATGACGGGGACGAAGATGACGGTGAGCGCGACGATGATGCCGAGGAAGACGAGGAAGGAGACGTAGATGACGACGAGGTAGGTGACGAGTTCGTTCCGGCGGTTGCGCTTCAGTCGCTCGTTCGCCTTCGCCTCGTCCGCGGCGATGCGGAGGACGGGCCCGAGGTCGCTCGTCGCGCTCATCGCGTTCGTCGTGAGCGTCACGAGGCGCGTGACGGTGGTGGTGCGCACGCGGTCGCTGAACCGGCCGAGCGCGCGCTCGACGTGCGCGCCCCACTGGATGTCCGCCCACGTGCGCGCGAGTTCGTCGTCGAGCGCGCCGAGGTCGCCCTTCGAGGCGCGCTCGATGCTCTCGACGATGGGGAGGCCGGCCTCGTTCGTGCTCGCGAGCCGATCCAGGAAGTCGGGGACGGTGCGTTCGATGGCGTCGTCGCGCCGGCTTCGGATCTCCCAGACGAGCGCGAACGTCCCGAGGACGAAGAGCGCGGCCTGCACGAGCGGGTCGTCGATGGCGGCGACGAACTCGTTCTGTGCGGCGCGGTCGGCGAGGACGACGCCGACGTCCGTCCGCGCGAACACCGAGGACCACCGGACGGCGACGTAGACGACGGCGACGGGGCCGGTGATTGCGAGCAGCCAGACGGGCCGGCCGACGATGGTCTCGACGGGATGGGCGAGGGCGTAGCGGTACGGTTCGATGCGAGTGTACGCGCGGAGGCGCTCGCGGTTCGCGCGCGCGGTCGCGTCCACGCCGCCGTCCGTGACGGCCGCGTCGTCGGCGTCGGGCGTCGGGTCGACCTCGTATCCGGGGTCCTCGTCGAGGTTGGCGTCGAAGGTGGCGTCGCTCGTGATGCTGTCGAGGTAGACGACGAAGCCGAACGTGGCGAGCGGGATGATGACGTACGCGAAGAGTTCGAGGAACGGGAGGGTGCCGCCGACGACGAGGCCGATGACGACGAGGATGGTGATGAGGAAGAGCGGGCCGGCGACGAAGACGGTGACGTACGCCTCCGCGAGCGTGGAGAGGAGTTCGAGGAAGCGCTCCTGCTCGCTCTCCGCCTCCTGCTTGTACTGGTCGTACTGGTCGCGGAGGAAGGCGCTGACGCGCTGGCCGGACTGGAGGACGCTCATCAGGTTCTCGACGAACTCGGCGAGCGTGTCGCTCGGGGTGCGTTCGCCGGTTCGGCGCAGCGCGCTGATGAGGTCGGAGCCGAACAGTTCGACGTCGCGGACGGCGACGCCGAACTCGGTCGCCGTCTCCCCGTAGACGTGGTCGTTCCGGGCGAGGATGCGGAGTATCTCCGTGAACGGCATCCCGGAGCGCGAGAGCGCGAACATGAACGCGACGTTCCGCTGAATGGTGTCGTCGATTTCGCGGCCGCGCGCGTTCGCTCGATACTGCGGGAGCGACCAGCGGAACTGGTAGGTGAGTGCGCCGGCGGCGGCGCCGACGGCGATAGCGGGGACGACGAGCACGGCGACGAGCGCGGGCGCGGAGAGCGTCGAGAGCGGGGAGAGCGGTCGGACGGACGGGACGGCGGCGAGGAGGAGCGGGAGGGCGAGGAGGAACGCGGCGACGGCGTAGATGCCGATGACGCTCCCGGCGGCGACTGCGGCGGCGGTGTAGAGGAGGGTGCGGGCGGCGTAGACGGCGTACGGGACGGAGACGTGGGCGGCGCGGAGCGCGATGGCGTGCTCGCGGTTCGCGCTCCGTCGGTGTCGCGCGTACCCGCCGAAGACGGTCATCGCGAGACGCGTCACGAGTCGGTCGAGGGTGGCGCTTAGCGGAGTACACGCGCCGATGACGACGACGGCGACGGCGGCGACGAGCGGGAGGAGCGCGAGCGGGGTCATTCGTCCAGGTGGGCCTCGACGCGCTCGACGACGCGCTCGGGGTTCGCGTAGTAGGCGTTCACGAGCGCGGTGAACTGCCGGTAGTCGGTGACGTCGCGCTCGACGAGATATCGGAGGACGCGCTCGCGGTCGCGGAGTTCGCGCAGGAGGTCGGAGCGGCTCCACCCGCGGTCGTCGCGTATCTCGTCGAGCACGGCGCTGTCCTGTTCGACGAACCGGTCGTCGCCCGCGTTCCACTCGTAGGCCGTGGAGTAGTCGAGGTCGCCGGTGCGCTGGTCGATCCCTTCGATTTCGGCGATGACGCGGTTGCGACGCACGCGCTCGCCGTCGACGTACGTGAGCGCCTGCACGCAGAGGATGTCGAGGCTCTGAATCATCGCGCGCGGCACGTCGATGGGTTTGTTCTCGAGGCGGTTGATGACGGTCTGGACGCTGTCGGCGTGCATCGTCGAGTAGGTCGTGTGTCCGGTGTTCATCGCCTGGAAGAGCGTCATCGCCTCCTCGCCGCGCACCTCGCCGACGACGATGTACTCGGGGCGGTGGCGGAGCGCGGAGCGCAGCAGGTCGTACATCGTGATCTCTCGGCCCTCGCCGAGGCTCTCCCGGGTGACCGAGGAGAGCCAGTTGTCGTGGTAGAGCGTGAGTTCGCGGGTGTCCTCGATGGTGAGGACTTTCGAGCGCGGCGGGATGAACATGGAGACGGCGTTCATCGACGTCGTCTTGCCCGAGGCGGTGCCGCCCGCGAAGATCAGGCTCTTGTTCGACTCGATGGCGAGCCAGAGGTACGCCATCTGTTCGAGGCTGAACGTCCCGTAGTCGACGAGCGTCGCGGGCGTGAACGGCTCGTCGGAGTACTGGCGGATGGTGAACGCGGAGCCGTGCGGGGTGACCTCTTCGCCGAGCGCGAGTTCGGCGCGCGAGCCGTCGGGGAGCGTCGTCTCCGTCACCGGGTCGCCGATGCTGATGTGACGGCCGGACTGCTGGGCGAGGCGGACGACGAAGCTGTCGAGCGCCTCCTCCTCGTAGCTGAGGTTCGTCTCCACGTCGGTGTACTGGTCGTGGTAGACGAACAGCGGGAGTTCGTAGCCGTCGCAGGAGATGTCCTCGACGTGGTCGTCGTGCATCAGCGGATCTATCTTCTCGAATCCCTCGAACGCCCGGTGGAGGTAGTAGAAGATGCGGTGGAAGGCGTTCTCGTCCAACTCGGCTCCGTAGTCCTCGAGCAGGTCGCGCGCTCGCTCGCGGAGGACGCCCTCGGCGTCCTCGGTCTCGTACTCGGCGTCGTAGACGAGGGTGTCGCGCACGTCCTCGAAGAGGTGCTGGAGGAGTTCGCGCTCGACGTCGTTCAGGGACGGTTCGACGACGTGGTAGCGGTGTTCGCTCGCGTCGTCGTCGTAGCCGATCCAGACGAACGCGTACGGCGCGTTGACCCAGTATCGGTCCACCTCCTCGTAGCCCGCGAGTCCGTCGAAGGACACCAGCGGGCCGTGCTCGGCCGGTCGGTAGTCCGCCGCGGGGACGGACGATCCGCGGAGCATCTCGAGGAGACGTGAGAGGCGCGTCTGCAGACCGCCCTCCTGATCGGACGCGCTCTCGGGGTCGCTGGACATGGCGTGTCTTCCCCCACTTGACTCCCACGTGACTTAAAGCTCGTCGGAGGGCGAACTCTGACCTGTAATCGGAGGTACATTCGATGGTCGCCCGCGACGGCCCGCGGTCACCGGTGGCGTCACGTTCAAGTCGTGCGCCCGCGTATCTCGGCACACCCAGATGCGGCGCGAGGATTTCACGCTCGACGTCAGCGACGAGGAGTGGGTGGAAGCGGACGGTGAGCCGCGGCGCCCGACTGTCACGATAGACTTCGAGGGCGAGAAGGACGCCCTCCGCGAACGCTTCGCCGGACCCGACGGGGAGTATCCGGCCGGGGATCACATCGACGTGACGCTCCGCCTCCGCGGCGACCCGGACGCCCCCGAGACGGCGGGCGTCGTCGCGGTCACGGACCGCGTCACGGGCGCGCTCATCTTCGAACTCGACGAGCGCGCCGTGGACGTCCTCGACTTCGTCGACACGGCGCGCGCGTACGGCGAACGCTCCGGCGACGACGGCGGCTATCGCGTCGTCGTCGCCGTCGAGGGCGAACCCGTAGTCACGTACGAGAAGGAGACGTTCCTCGTCTACAGCGAGGACGGCGACCTGCTCCGCGGCCGCAGCCTCATCCCCGGCGGCGTCGAACTGTAGGGCGAGACGCCTTCCTTTTTGATCGCGGACGACGGAGGACGCGTATGGACCTCTTCGGCACCGCCGGCATCCGCGGAAGCGCGCAGGCGCGGGTGACGCCGGCGCTCGCGCGCGCCGTCGGGCGCGCGGCGGGCGGGAACGCGGACGAGTTCGTGGTCGGGCGGGACGGCCGCGAGACGGGGGACGCGCTCCTGTCCGCCGCAGCCGCCGGCCTCGAGAGCGCCGGCGCGGACGTCCGCCTCCTCGGGCGGGTGCCGACGCCGGCGCTCGCGCGGGCGTCGCGCGGCCGACACGGCCTGATGGTGACGGCGTCGCACAATCCGCCCGAGGACAACGGGCTGAAACTGTTCGCGGACGGCGTCGAGTACGGCGACGACGCGGAGGCGGCGCTAGCGGCGCGCGTCGACGACGACCCCGACCCCGTCGAGTGGGACCGCTGGGGGGACTCCGAGCGCGTGGACGTCCTCGACGACTACCGCGCGGCCGTCGCGGACTACGCGCGCGGGCACGGCGCCGCGCCCGGGGGACTCCGGGTCGCGGTGGACTGCGGGAACGGGATGGCGAGCGTCGCGACCCCGCAGGTGGTGCGCGCGCTCGGCGCGGACGTCGTCGCGCTCAACGGGAACGTGGACGGTCACTTCCCCGGGCGGCCGAGCAAGCCGACGCCGGAGACGGTGCGGGACCTGCGCGCGTTCGTCGCGGACGACGGCGCGGACGTCGGCATCGCGCACGACGGGGACGCGGACCGCATCGTCGTCGTGGACGGCGACGGCGACGTCGTCCACGAGGACACCGTGCTCGCGGTGCTCGCCGAACACTACGTCCGAGCGAGCGACGACGCCGACCCGGTGGTAGTGACGACGCCGAACGCCTCGGGCCGCATCGACGAGCGCGTGGCCGCGGCGGGCGGAAGGACCGAGCGCGTCCGCCTCGGCGCCCTCCACGAGGGCGTGCGCGTCGCGCGCGAGGCCGGCGGGGACGTCGTCTTCGCCGCGGAACCGTGGAAGCACATCCATCCCGCGTTCGGCGGCTGGATCGACGGCGTCGCGTCCGCCGCCGTCCTCGTCCGCCTCGTCGCGGACGCGGGCGGCCTCGACGCCCTGCGCGCGCCCGTCACCGAACGCCCGTATCGGAAGGAGTCGGTTCCCTGTCCCGACGCGCACAAGACCGGGGTGATGGCGGCGCTCGCGGACGCGCTCCCCGCCGCGTTCCCGGACGCGGACGTGGCCACGGAGTACGGCGTCCGCCTCACGCTCGACGGTGGCGCGTGGGCGCTCGTCCGCCCGTCCGGGACCGAACCGTACGTGCGCGTCTACGCGGAGAGCGAGGACGTCGACGAACTCGTCGCGCGCGTCACCGACGTCGTCGAGACGGCGGTGGCGAACGCCGAGGACTGAAGGCGCACGCGCTCCTCTCGGTGGTATGAACGACGCGGACCGCGCGCTCGTCGCGGCGGCGCGCGACGCGATGGCGAACGCCTACGTCCCCTACTCCGACTATCCGGTCGGTGCGGCCGTCGAAACGGCGTCCGGGGACGTCTACACGGGCTGTAACGTCGAGAACGCGAACTATTCGAACACCCTGCACGCCGAGGAAGTGGCGCTCGCTGGCGCCGCCCGCGCGGGCGACTACGAACTGGCGCGGGTCGCGGTGACGAACGAGGAACGGGACGGCCTGACGCCCTGCGGGATGTGCCGGCAGACGCTCGCGGAGTTCGGCGGCGACGACCTGCGGATCGTCTGCGATGCGGGCGAGAGCGCGGAGATACACGTCCTCGGTGACCTCCTCCCGGACACCATCACGCGAGAGCGCCTCGACTAGGCGAGCATGCGCGCGACGGCGCGCCGGTTCGCGAGCAGGAAGCCGACGCAGATGAGCGCGAACCCGCCGACGAGCGACGGCGTGATCGGTTCGGCGAGGAAGAGCACGCTCACGACGGCGGTGACGATGGGGACGAAGTACGAGACGAGCGTGGTGCGGGCCGCGCCGACGTCCGCGATGAGCGTGAAGTACGCCGCGTACGCGCCCGCCGTCGCGAGCACCGCGAGATAGGCGAGCGCCGCGTAGAACGTCGTGCCGGCGGCGGCGAGCGAGAGCGGTTCGCCGAGCAGCCACGCGACGGCGACGAGGAGGACGCCACCAAAGAGGAGCGCCCACGCGGTGCTCGCGACGGTGTCGATGGACGCGGGATAGCGCTGGCTGCCGACGCTCCCGACGGCGACACATACGGCCGCGGCGACGAGGAGGGCCTCGCCGACGGCGCCGCCGTTCGCGAGCGCCTCGGGGGTCGGGTGCGCGACGACGACGACGCCGACGATGCCGAGCAGGACGCCGGCGGCCTGCACGGCCGAGAGGTCGTCCTCGGGGACGACGACGGCCGCGAGCCCCGTCGCGATGACGGGGTTGAGGCTGAACAGGACGGAGCTCACGCTGCTGGAGACGTAGCCCTGCCCGGCGAAGAGGAATGCGTTCGCGCCGCCCGTGACGAAGAGCGCGCCGAGGGCGACGACGGCGAGGTCGCCGCGCGAGCGCGGGATCCACCGGTCGCCCTCGCCGGCGAGAACGGCGGCGACGGGCAGGGCGACGACGGCGGCGACGAGCAGGCGGAGCGCCGCGAAGAAGACGGGCGCGTCCGGCACCGTCGTCAGTCCGATCTTGATCGCGACGAAGGAGCCGCCCCACGCGAGCGCGACGTACACGAACAGGGCGGCGTTCCGGAGGCGGGACACGCCACCGATAGCGCCGCGGGGGGCTTTCCGGTGACGGTCCCGGCACGCAGTGGGAGAACCTATGCCCCCTGCGCGCACACTGCACGCCATGCCCGGCGACAGCGAGGACCCGAACGCGGACGTCCAGTACCACCTCGACGTCGGCCCCGACGACGTCGCCGACAGCGTCCTGCTCCCCGGCGACCCCGACCGCGTCCCGAAGGTGACGGCGCTCTGGGACGCCCACGAGGAACGGGCCCGCCACCGCGAGTACCGCACCGCCACGGGCGCGTACGAGGGCACGCCGATATCGGTCACGTCGACGGGCATCGGGAGTCCGTCGGCGGCCATCGCCGTCGAAGAACTCTCACGTCTCGGCGTCGACACCTTCCTCCGCGTCGGATCGTGCGGTGCGATCCAGCCGGAGATGGCCGTCGGGGACCTCGTCATCACCACCGGCGCCGTCCGCCAGGAGGGCACGAGCGACGAGTACGTCCGCGAGGACTACCCCGCGAGCGCCGATCACGAAGTCGTCTCGGCGCTCGTCGCGGCGGCCGAACGACTCGGCCACGACTACCACGTCGGCGTCACGATGAGCGCCGACAGCTTCTACGCCGGCCAGGGCCGCCCCGGATTCGAGGGATTCGAGGCCGCGGGCTCTTCGGACCTGATCGACGAGTTGCGCGAGGCGAACGTGAAGAACGTAGAGATGGAGGCGAGTTCGATCCTCACGCTCGCGTCGCTCTACGGGCTTCGAGCGGGCGCCGTCTGCACGGTGTACGCGAACCGCGTCACCGGCGAGTTCAGAACCGAAGGGGAGTCGCGGGCCGCGGAGACGGCGAGCCTCGCCGTCCACCTGCTCGAACGGATGGACGAACGGAAGGAAGACGCCGGCGTCGAGCGCTGGCACGCCGGCCTGAGTCTCGACTTATAGGACCGACCAGGCGTCGAGGACGCGCTTCGGGCCGGTGATCTTGTTGATCCAGCGGGCCGCCGCGCCCTTCTTCAGGGTCTTCGCGGGGAGGCCGCCGAACGTCTCGACGGGGCTCTCGAAGCCGTTGTACTTCACCTGGTGGGCGACGGCGTCCTCGCCGATGGAGACGAGCGTGCCCTGATCCTCGTACGTCCAGCGTTCGAGCGCGCGGCCCTCGATGGCGGCCGCGATGTTCTTCCCGACGACGTCCGCGGCCTGCCACGCGGCCTGCGCGGTCGGCGGCGCGGGGTTCTCGCCCTGGTCGATGAGGGAGTTGTCGCCGATGGCGAACACGCGCTCGTCCTCCGTCTGGAGGTCGGAGCCGGCGTTCAGGCGGTTGTGCTCCTTCTCCAGGTCGACGTCGCCGAGTTCGGACGGGCCGGTGACGCCGCCCGTCCAGAGGAAGACGTCGTAGTCGAGGTCGTCGCGCTCGTCGAACTCGATGTGGTCCGCGGTCGCCTTCGTGATCGGGTCGTCGGTGAGGATGTCGATGTCGCGGCCCTCGAGGCGGTGCCGGAGCGCGCCCTGGATCTCCGCGTTGCCCGGCGGGAAGATTTCGGGGAGCGCTTCGACGAGCGTCACGTCGATGGGGGCGTGATGTCGGTCGCGGAACTCCGCGACTTCGCCCGCGGACTGGATGCCGGAGAGGCCGGCGCCGCCGATGACGACCTGCGCGGGGTCGTCGCGCGTCGCGTTCCTCGCGGCCTCCTGGACCTGCTCGTGGATCTCGAGGGCATCAGCGCGGCTCTTGAGGGTGAGCGGATGCTCGTCCATCCCCTCGATGCCGTACGTCGCCGTCTCCGAGCCGATGGCGACGAGGACGTAGTCGTAGTCGACGCTGTCGCCGGACGCGAGTTCGACGGTGCGCTCGTCGACGTCGACGTCGACGACTTCGCCCTGCACGAACTCGGTGCTCGGCTCCTTGATGTCCGAGACGGGGATGGAGAGCTTCTCCTTCACGCTCGCGTCCCGGATGATGCGGTGGGACTCGTGGAGGACGAAGTGGTAGTCGGTCTCCGCGACCCACGTCAGCTCGGCGCGCTCGGGGAGGTGTTTCTGCAGCGATCTGACCGCGCCGGCGCCCGCGTAGCCGGCGCCGAGAACAACGACACTCGTAGCCATGAGAGAGCGTCCGCGGCGCGGGAATACAAAGTCTTTGAAAGCGCGTCGCGGGGCCGAGTCAGTGGTCGGGCTCTTCGGCGGGCGCTTCCATCCGATCGATCTTGAGGATGAGGACGTTGCCCGTGTCGTCCTTCCCGTCGATGGTACCCTCGACGACGAGCTTCGAGAGCGGGGTGGGGCCGACCGCGACCTGGTCGCCCTCGTGGAAGTCCTTCACGCTCCCGCGAAGGTGGATCTCCGCGCGACAGAGGTCGGGATGGTGAACGCTCGTGAGGCTGATCTCCTGGACGTTCGCGTCCTCGTGGGGCTCGCCGTTGTGGAAGACGGGGACTTCCGCGGCCGAATCGAGCTGCTGGACGTCCAGGGCCTTGTACGCGTTCGACGTGGGCTTGTAGCCGCCCTTCGGGCCGGGGACGCCCTCGACGAGTTGGAGCGCCTTCAGGCTCTGCATCTGGTTTCGGATGGTGCCGGGGTTCCGATCGACCTCGTCCGCGATATCCTCCCCCTTCACCGCGCCCTCCTGCTGGGTGTAGAGATCCACGAGCGCCCGCAAGATGGTCTTCTGACTCGGCGTGAGTTCGATGGACGACATATCCGGACGCTACGTGCGGCGAGCGCATAAAACCCCCGAACGCCCCCCTCTCGACGCCGTCGGACACCGAACGCGTTTTCACCGGCGGCTAGTAACTACCTGGCATGAACGATACGCGGGTCCTCGTCACCGGCGGCGCCGGATTCATCGGCTCCAATCTCGCGAACCGGCTCGCCGACGGGAACGAGGTGGTCGCGCTGGACAACTGCTATCTCGGTACGCCCGAGAACCTCCGCGACGACGTCGATTTCGTCGAGGGAGACGTCCTCGACGACGACCTCCCGACCGACGTGGACGTCGTCTTCCACCTCGCCGCGCTCTCCTCGCGGCAGATGCTCGAAGAGAACCCCCGCGATGGCGCGCGCGTGAACGTCGAAGGGTTCGTCAACGTCGTCGAGCAGGCGCGCGCCGACGGCTGTGACACGTTCGTCTACGCCACCACGTCCTCCATCTACGGGAGTCAGACCGAGCCGTGTTCGGAGGACATGGACGTGGACGCCGCGACTGGCTACGACGCGTCGATGCTGGGACGCGAGCGATACGCGGAGTACTATTCGAACTTCTACGACGACCTCTCGCTCGCCGGGATGCGCTTCTTCTCCGTCTACCAGGGCTACGCCGGCGCGGAGGCGCACAAGGGCGAGTACGCGAACACCGTCTCGCAGTTCGCCGAACAGATCGCGAACGGCGAGTCCCCAGTGCTCTGGGGGGACGGGAGTCAGACCCGCGACTTCACGCACGTCTCCGACATCGTCGACGGGATCGTTCGCGCGGCCGAGGAGCGCCTCGACGGCGTCTACAACCTCGGCACCGGGGCGTCCTACTCGTTCAACGAGATGGTCGAGATGATCAACGACGCGCTGGGAACGGACGTCGAACCCGAGTACGAACCCGTCCCCATCGACAACTACGTCTTCCACACGAAGGCCGACGCCTCGAAGATCCGCGAGGCGACCGGGTGGGCGCCCGAAATCTCCTTCGAGGAGGGCGTCGAGCGGGTCTGCGATCCGTACCGCGACGACGACAGATAGGGCGGCGTCGCGAAGACGCGAACGCTGAACGCAGTGCGGCGTGAGCCGTACAAGTCGTCGCGCAGCGACGACTAACAGCGCGAGCGGGAGCGACAGCGACACGCGAGCTACGCGGACGACCGATAGGCGGCGTGGCGCCCGCCGGCTTTTAGCGCGCGGCGCTCGGATCGTTCGGTATGGACAGAGACGTGCGGGTCATCGGTGCGCCGTCGGACTACGGCGCGAACCGTCGCGGCGTCGACATGGGACCGTCCGCGATTCGGTACGCGGGGCTGGCGGACGAAATCGAGGGGTCCGGGACGACCGTCACGGACGTGGGCGACCTCGCGGTGCCGCGCGCGGAGGAGCGCGATCCGGAGCGGGAGGCGCCCCGACGCGGGAAGGCGAAGTTCTTGCGGGAGACGAGACAGGTGGCGACGGAGCTGTCGGACGCGGTCGCGGACGCGCTCGCGGCCGGGGAGTTCCCGCTCGTCCTCGGCGGCGACCACAGCATCGCCATCGGGTCGCTCGCGGGCACGGCGCGGGACGCGGACGTCGGGGTCGTCTGGTTCGACGCGCACGGCGATTTCAACACGCCGGAGACGTCGCCGTCGGGGAACGTGCACGGGATGCCGGTCGCGGCGGCGCTCGGGAGGGGGTCGTTCGCGGGCTTAGAGTGGGCGAACGCGCCGGGGTTGCGCGAGGAAAACGTCGTCTACGTCGGCCTCCGGGATATCGACGGCGAGGAGCGGCGCGCGATAAACGAGAGCGACGTGACGGCGTTCACGATGTCGGACATCGACGAGCGCGGTATCAACGCCGTCACGGAGGACGCGCTCGCGGCGGCGAGCGAGGGCGTGGACGGCGTGCACGTCAGTTTCGACGTGGACTGGCTCGATCCGAACGAGGCGCCGGGCGTGGGGACGCCGGTGCGGGGCGGTGCGACCTACCGGGAGGCGCACCGGGCGTTGGAGGCCGTGGCGGAGCGCGACGCCGCGACGGGCCTCCTCCGTTCGATGGAGATCGTCGAGGTGAATCCCATCCTCGACGAGTCGAACCGCACAGCCGAGATCGCGGCGGAGTTGGCGGCGAGCGCACTCGGGAAGCGCATCCTCTAGTCCCAACAAACACATTATATCGTTTTAGGTTGATGATCGATTAGAGTTATGTGAATTAAGCACGCACTAGTCTACTATGAGGGACGACAGAGAGACGTACGTCGGGAAGTCGTGCGCCTACATCACGCGGAACGGTTCGGAACTCCTCGTCTTCGAGGGCCCCGGTCACGACGGCTACCAGATACCGAAGGGGACGCTCGAACCCGGCGAGAACCCCCGGGAGGCCGCGTACCGCGAGGCCATCGAGGAGAGCGGCCTCGCCTCGTTCGTCGGCCTGCGCCACGTCGCCACCGACGTCTGGACGCGCCGCGAGTCCCCGCCGCGCCACTACGTCCGGCACTTCTACCACGCGCCCGTCCACGAACCCCGCGACTCGTGGACGCACACCGTCACCGGCACCGGCGAGGAGCGCGGCGAGACGTTCGAGTTCTCGTGGCTCCCCCTCCCCACCGACGCCGAGTTCGCGCTCAGCCTCGACGACTACGTCCACGCGCTCCCCGTCACCCCCGACGCCGCACCCGCCGTCGCCGCCGAGGACTGACCGCGCCGCGCGCCCGTCGCCCCCGCCGCCGGGTTTGATCCGTCGCGCGTGCGTACGACGAGCGCGTGCCCTCCCGAAGCGTCCCCCGTCGCAAGCCACTTCAGACCGCGAAGTTCGTCGGCGTCCTCCTCGCGCTCACGCTGAGCGTCCTCGGCTTCCTCCGGGCCGTCAGCGGCCCCGGCCTCCTCCTCGACGGACAGTTCCTCGCGCTCGTGTTGACGCCGCTCGTCGCGCTCGCGCTCGTCGCCGTCGTCTGCTGTGAGACGCTCTATACCGCGTATCGGATCGCGCGTGCCGACGCGTCCCTGCGCGAGCAGGCGGCCGGACGGCTCGGCTACGTCCTCGTCCGCGGCGTCGAAGCGGCCGTCGCCGTCTGCGGCGCGCTCCTCATCGTCTCGCTGTTCCCGGTGCTCACCGCGGAGTCGACGCCCGCGCCCGCCGGCGTCGGCATCATGCTCCTCGCGCTCGTCGTCGGCGTCCTCGTCCTGCTCGCCAGCCTCGTCCGCTCGGGCGCGGAACTCCTCTACTGGCCGTAGGCGTCCGCGAACCGCGAACGGGCGACGCGGACGTCCCGGTCGCCGAGCGCGAGCGTCTCGACGACCGCCCGGACCGACGGGAGCGTCGGAAACACGTAGCCGGCGGCTCGGGCGGCGGCGCGCAGGAGCCACGCCGGCACCGCGCGGCCGTGGTCGAGCCACGCCGCGAGCGCGTCGGCCGCGCGCCGCTGCAGGGCGATGACGCGCTCGACGTGCGCGCGCCGCCGAGACTCGAAACGGCCGAGCGCCGTCGCGGAGGCGTCCCCCGAATCGAGCGCGTCCGCGACGACGGCGTGGGCGACGACGGCGTCCTCGACGGCGAGCGGGTTCCCCTGCGCGCCGATGGGGCTCGCGGTGTGCGCGGCGTCCCCGACGAGGAGCAGGCCGTCGCGCGTCCACGTCGGCGCGAGGCCGGGCGCGACGTCGAGGAGCGCCGCGTCGTCGAACCCGTCGAGGTGCGCGGCCATCGCGGATCCGAGACGCGCGTCGATGGTCGCGACGCGCTCGCGGAACGCCGCGAACCCCGCCTCACGGAGCGCGGGCCACTCGCCGTCCCGTATCGGGTAGCCGACCTGCACGGCGTCGCCGCCGAGGCCGAAGGAGACGAGCACGCCCGCCCGCTCGACGTGCCCCTGGGCGTCCACGGCGAGCGAGTCTCGCGGGAGCGTGAACCAGACGAGGTCGATGGGGGAGTCGAATCGGCCGCCGTCGATGCCGGCGCGCTCTCGGACCGTCGAGTAGCGGCCGTCCGCGCCGACGACCACGCTCGCTTCGAACGCCACCGTCTCGTCGGCGCGCCGGTCGGTCGCATCCACGCCCTCGACGGTACCGTCCTCCCGCGTTCGGAGGTCGGTGACGGTGGTCGCCGGGTGGAAGGAGAAGCCGTCGTAGGCGTCGGCGCGCTCGACGAGGCGTTCGAGGAGCCGCGGCTGTTCGAGCATCAGTAGATACGGATAGTCGGCGTCGAGCGCCGCGAAGTCGACGAGCGGGACGCGCTCGCCCGCGACGACGAGCGCGCCCTCGGTGACCGTTTCGTGCGAGAGAGAGAGGACGTCGTCGAGGACGTCCATCTCGTCGAAGAGGCGCGCGACGCCGGGATTCCAGCCGAATCCGCGGTACTCGCGCTCGAAGGTGGCTTCGCGTTCGACGAGCGCGACGCGCGCGCCGCTGCGCGCGAGCAGGTAGGCGAGGACGGCGCCGCCGGGCCCACAGCCGACGACGGCGACGTCGACGCGTTCGGTTCGCTCCGCCATACGCCCCCTACGGCGGGCGGCCGTATAGCTGTCCGCGCTACTCGTCGTCGCGTGCGAAGACGTCGACGGCGGCGACGTGGTCGCCGTCCTCGACGTCCATGATCTTGACGCCCTTCGTGTTCCGTCCGACCGTCGAGACTTCGCCCGCGACCGTACGGAGTATCTGGCCGCTCTCGCTCATCGCGACGAGGTGGTCGGCCTCGGTGACGGCCTTGACGGTGACGACGTTCCCGTTGCGCTCGTCGGTCTTGATGTCGGTGAGACCGTAGCCGTAGCGGGACTGCGGGCGGTACTCGGTGAGCGGCGTTCGCTTCCCGTAGCCGTTCTCCGTGACGGTGAAGAGCGCGCGTTCGTCGCCCTCGTGGGTCGCGACGAGGCCGGCGACCGCGTCGCCGTCGCGGAGTTTGATCCCGTTCACGCCCTTCGTCGCGCGTCCGGTCGAGCGCGCCTCCGCCTCGTCGAATCGGATCGCCATCCCGTGTTCGCTGGCGATGACGAGGTCGCTCTCCCCGTCGGTCACCTCGACGTCGACGAGTTCGTCGCCGTGTTCGAGTCGGATGCCGATGATTCCCGTCGAGAGGACGTCCTCGTACTCCGTGGCGGGCGTGCGCTTCACGGTGCCGTTGCGCGTGACCATCGTCAGGTACTCCTCCTCGCCGAAGTCGTCCGTGTTCACGACCGCGGTGAGGTCCTCGCCGTCGTCGAGGTCGAGGAGGTTCACCGCGGACTGGCCCCGCGCCGTCCGCGACATCTCGGGTATCTGGTACGTCTTCAGCTGGTAGACCTTCCCCTGGTTCGTAAAGCAGAGGAGGTAGTCGTGCGTGGACGCGGTGAACACCGTCGAGACCCGATCACCCTCCTTCAGGTCCGCGCCGATGATCCCCTTCCCGCCGCGATGCTGCGTGCGGAACGTCTCCACGGGCGTGCGCTTGATGTAGTCCTCCTCGGAGAGAACGACGACGACGTCCTCCTCCGGGATGAGGTCCTCGTCCGTCACCTCGCCCGTGCTCTCGATGACGCGCGTCCGCCGCTCGTTCGCGTACTCCTCGCGGATCTCGCGGAGTTCCTCGACGATGACGCCGAGCAACTCGGACTCCTCGGAGAGAATCTCCTCGAGGCGCTCGATGCGCGCGGTGACCTCCTCGTACTCGTCCTCTATCTCGGCGGCCTCCATCGAAGTGAGACTGCCGAGTTGCATCCGGACGATGTGCGCGGCCTGCGCCTCGCTGAAGTCGAAGGTCTCTCGGAGCGCGGCCCGCGCCGCGTCCCGGTCCTCGGCGTTCCGGATCGTCTCGACGACGTCCTCCGCGTTGTCGAGCGCCTTCAGTCGGCCTTCGAGGATGTGCGCGCGGTCCTCGGCCTCGGCGAGTTCGTGCTCGGAGCGCCGGCGCACGACCTCCTTGCGGTGGTCGAGGTAGTGCCGGAGCATCTCCTTCAGCGACAGGACTTCCGGCTGGCCGTCCACGAGCGCGAGGTTGATCACGCCGAACGTCCGCTCGAAGTGGGATTCGAGCAGGTGGTTCTCGACGATGTCCGCGTTCGCGTTCGACTTCAACTCGACGACGACGCGGATGCCGTCCCGGTCGGACTCGTCGCGCAGGTCCCGGACGCCCTCGAGTTTCCCGTCGTTCACGTCCTCCGCGATGCGCTCGACGAGACGCGACTTGTTCTGCTGGTAGGGGAGTTCCGTGACGACGATGGAGTCGCTCCCCCGGTCGTTCTCCTCGACGTGGTACTCCGCGCGCACCCGGAGGCGCCCGCGCCCAGTCTGGTACGCCTTTCGGATCTCGTTCCGGCCGACGATGTTCGCGCCCGTCGGGAAGTCCGGCGCGGGCACGTGCTCCATCAGGTCCGGAATCGTACAGTCCGGGTTCTCGACGAGGTGGATGGTCGCGTCGATGACCTCCCCGAGGTTGTGCGGCGGGACGTTCGTGGACATGCCGACGGCGATGCCCGAACTCCCGTTCACGAGGAGGTTCGGGAACGCCGCGGGCAGCACCGACGGCTCTTCGAGGCGGCCGTCGTAGTTCCCCTCGAAGTCCACCGTGTCCATCTCGATGTCCGAGAGCAGTTCTTCGGCGATGGGCGACATCCGCGCCTCCGTGTAGCGCATCGCCGCCGGCGGATCCCCGTCGATGCTCCCGAAGTTCCCCTGCCCGTCCACGAGGGGTTCGCGCATCGAGAACGGCTGAGCCATACGCACGAGCGTGTCGTAGATGGCGGAATCGCCGTGCGGGTGGTAGTCACCCATCGTCTCCCCGACGATGCTCGAACTCTTCCGGTGGGCGCTCCCGCTCGAGACGCCCGCCTCGTGCATCGCGTAGAGGATGCGGCGATGCACGGGCTTCAGGCCGTCCCGGACGTCCGGGAGGGCGCGGCCCGCGATGACGCTCATCGCGTAGTCGATGTAGGACTG
Organism: Halarchaeum sp.; assembly: GCA_042216135.1. GTDB lineage: Archaea > Halobacteriota > Halobacteria > Halobacteriales > Halobacteriaceae > Halarchaeum. Next base: position 22,776 of record JBDGUG010000064.1, read on the forward strand.
CTCCATCTCGTCCTCGACGCGCACGCTGTTCACGCGCTGGGCGACGTCGTCGGGGAGGTCGGAGGCGTCCGAACTCATATGTCCACCCACTCCGCTTCGGTGGCGTGCTCCTGGATGAAGCGCTTGCGCGGTTCGACCGCGTCACCCATCAGCACCGAGAACATCCGGTCGGCCTCCGCCGCGTCCTCGACGGAGAACTGCTTCAACACCCGATTCTCCGGGTTCATCGACGTGTCCCAGAGCTGTTCGGGGTTCATCTCCCCGAGGCCCTTGAACCGCTGGACCTGCGTCGGGTTCCCGTCGCACTTCTCCTCGATGATTCGGTCGCGGTCCTCCTCGGTCATCGCATCAAAGGTCTCCCCGCGATAGCGGACCCGATAGAGCGGCGGCTGAATCGCGTAGACGTGCCCGCCCTCCAGCAGCGGCCGCATGTGGCGGTAGAAGAACGTCAGGAGGAGCGTTCGGATGTGCGCGCCGTCCACGTCCGCGTCCGTCGCGAAGATGATCTTGTCGTAGCGGAGTTCGTCGATGTCGAACTCCTCGCCGATGCCGGTGCCGGCGGCGGTGATGAGCGCGCGAATCTCGTCGTTCTCCAGCACGCGGTCGAGCCGGTGCTTCTCGACGTTCAGGATCTTTCCCTTGATCGGGAGAACGGCCTGAAACTCCCTATCGCGGGCCTGCTTGGCCGACCCGCCCGCGGAGTCGCCCTCCACGATGAACAGTTCGGCGTCCTCCGGTTCGCGGGTCTGACAGTCCGCGAGCTTCCCCGGGAGCGCGCCCGATTCGAGCGCGTTCTTCCGGCGCGTCAGCTCCTCGGCCTTCTGCGCGGCCTTCCGCGCCTTCGCGGCCTCCACGGCCTTCCCGACGACCGACTCCGCCGTGTCCGGGTGCTCTTCGAGGTAGGTGCCGAGGCCCTCGTGGACCGTCGACTCGACGATACCCCGCACCTCCGAGTTGCCGAGTTTCGTCTTCGTCTGCCCCTCGAACTGGGGGTCGGGGTGCTTGATGGAGACGACGGCGGTCAGCCCCTCGCGGATGTCCTCGCCCTTCAGGTTGTCACCGTCCAGGTCGGCGAGCAGGCCGTGCTCGTTCGCGTAATCGTTCACCACGCGCGTGAGCGCCGTCTTGAACCCGGTGAGGTGCGTCCCGCCCTCGCGGGTGTTGATGTTGTTCGCGAACGCGTGCGTCGACGACTGCAGGTCGTCGGTCGCCTGCATCGCTATCTCCACCTGCACGTCCTGATCCTCGCCCGTGAGGTAGACGACGTCCTCGTGCAGCGGCGTCCGGGACTCGTTGAGGTAGCGGACGAACTCCCGAATCCCGCCCTCGTAGTGGAACGACGTCTCGCGCCCCTCCTCGTCGCGCTCGTCCTGGAGCGTGATCGTCACGCCGCTGTTGAGGAATGCGAGCTCGCGGAGCCGGCTCTCCAGCGTCTCGAAGGAGAACTCCGTCGTCTCGAAGATGTCGCTGTCGGGCGTGAACCGGATGAGCGTCCCCGTCTGCTCGTCGTCCACGTCCTCCACGCACTCCAAGTCCGTGACGGGTTCGCCGCGCTCGAAGCGCTCGCGCCAGCGCGCGCCCTCGCGGTCCACCACGACGGCGAGGCGCTCGGAGAGCGCGTTCACCACGGAGACGCCGACGCCGTGCAGGCCCCCACTGACCTGATAGGACTTGTTGTCGAACTTCCCGCCGGCGTGCAGGACGGTGAGGATGACCTCGACCGCGGGCCGGTCGTACTCCGCGTGCGTGTCCACCGGGATGCCCCGACCGTCGTCCTCGACGCTCACCGACCCGTCATCGTGGAGCGTGACGGTGATCTCGTCGCAGTGGCCTGCGAGCGCCTCGTCGATGGAGTTGTCCACGACCTCGTAGACGAGGTGGTGGAGCCCTCGCGAATCCGTCGAGCCGATGTACATCGCCGGGCGCTTCCGGACCGCCTCCAGTCCTTCCAGCACCTGGATCTGCCCGGCTCCGTACTCGCCTGAGTCTGCCATAGGAATTGAATCATCCTAGCGCGCCCGATGATATAAAGCCTCGCACACGCGCGCCTACGCGCGCGAGCTCAGCCGGCGGCCTCACCGCACTCGCGCCGCCACGTCCGCCTGCGTGATTACTCGGCGGCCTCACCGCACTCGCGCCGCCACGTCCGCCTGCGTGATGATCCCCATCGTCCCTCCGTCCTCCGTCACGATGACGGCGGTGTAGTGATCGAGGAGGCTCGACACCTCTTCGAGGGTGGCGTCGGGCGAGACGGTGGGGAACGACTCGCTCATCACCGAGCGCACGGGGTCGTCGCCGACGTCCTCGCCGGCGTGGACGACGTCGCTCTCGCTGATGGAGCCGACGGGGACGCCGTCCGCGATGACGGGCAACTGGGAGTAGCCCGCGTCCTGCATGCGGTCGACGGCGGTGCGGACGCGGTCGCTCGGCGCGACGCTCACCACCTCGCTCGCCATCAGGTCGCGCGCGCGGACGACGTCGCCTTCCGCCTCGTCGAGCGCTTCGACGATGCGGCGCAGGGTGGAGAGGCGCGGGTCCACGTCCCCGCCCTCGATGCGCGCGATGAGCGGCTGAGACACCCCGGCGCGCTCCGCGAGTTCGCTCTGCGTGAGGGCGAGCGCGTTCCGGCGCTCCCGCAGGTCCTGGCGCGTCGGGAGATACATACCCGCTATAACTACCGGTTATAGATAAAGGTTGGGCGGTTACGCCTCTTCGGGCTCCTCGACGACTTCGATGACTTCGAGCGGGACGTCTCGGAGCGCCCCGCCGACTTCGCTCTTCGCGATGCGCGAGGCGTGCTCGTCGGAGTCCGCGTTGAACACGGTGAGCTGGAGCTCCAGCCCGACGAGCGCCGTCTCCGCCGCGAGGAACGCCGCGTCGAGCGGCTCCCCGCAGGCCGGGCACGCGGTCACGCCCGCGTTCACCTCGACGTAGTCGAGGTCCTGATCGTTCAGTCGGCGTCCCGCCTCGCTGACGGCGACGCCGATTGCGTCGTCCGACTCGGCGACGTCACGAACCAGCCACGCGGCTTCCATCGCCACGACGTAGTTGCTCATGGGCGAACGCAGGCACCCAGGATAGTCGTGTCTTGCGGTTGGCCGCCGCCGCGCGGACGTGATCCGGATAATCCGTATAACGTATGCGAATCGACGGTGTAGGCACGCCCTCCGCCACGGGTCGCACGCCCCCGGGCGCGCTCGACGCCCCGGCGCGCGTCTCCCGCGAGCTAATCGCAAGACTGCGGTGAGTTTCGCGGTTCCGACGACGGGAAAACTACTTATACCCCGACCGCTTGATCCGCGAGCACGCAGATGATCGCACGGCTCGCCCGTCTCACCACCGCACTCCAGTACCAGGTCACCCTCGGCGTCGCACTCCTGCTGCTCCCCATCGCGACGCTCGCCAGCCGCATCGGCGTGCACCTCCCCGTCCACCGACTCCTCGAACGCTCCCGCACCGCCTACCGGAACGCCCGCTGATCGAACGCGAAACCACCGGAAGGGTGGCTTTTATACGTCGCGCGCGACTACCTCGCACACATGTACGATCCGAGTCAGAGTTCCGAGTTCTCCCGGAACGCCCAGCGACTCCCCAACGGGCCCGCCAACCCCTACAAGCCCGAAGTCGGCGAGATGCCCCAGAACAACCTGAGCCAGCAGGACACCGACAACATCAACAAGACCGGCACCACCATCGTCGGCATCACCACCCAGGACGGCGTCCTCATGGCATCCGACATGCGCGCCAGCCTCGGCGGCCGCGTCGTCTCCAACAAGAACGTCCAGAAGGTCGAGAAGATCCAGGAGAACGCCGCGCTCTCCATCTCCGGCAGCGTCGGCGGCGCCCAGTCCTTCATCCGCACGCTGAAGGCCGAATCCAACCTCTACGAGGCCCGTCGCGGCGAACGCATGTCCATCAACGCGCTCGCCACCATGGCCTCCAACCTCCTCCGCGGCGGTCCGTTCTTCATGGTCGTCCCCATCCTCGGCGGCGTCGACGAGGACGGCTCGCACGTCTACAGCCTCGACCCCAGCGGCTCCTCCCTCGCCGATAAGTACACCGCGCAGGGCTCCGGGATGCCGTACGCGCTCGGCACCCTCGAGAACAACTACCGCGACGACCTCACCATGAGCGAGGCCGAAGAGATCGGCGCGAAAGCCATCCAGGCCGCCAGCGAACGCGACACCGCCTCCGGCAACGGCATCCACCTCACCAAGATCACCGAGGACAACGTCGAAATCGTCGGCCACCAGGACGTCGACGACCTGCTGTAGGACTTTTTTCCTCCTCGGGGTCGCTCCGCGACCCGCTCGTCGCAAAAACCTCCACTAAAAAGGCCGCGAGCCGGAGGCTCGCGGTACGGACCGCCGTTCTGCGGCGCCCGCCGCATTCCAGCCGCGTCGGCGGGAAGCTTTCTGTACCCGCTCGCCCGTCGTGCTCGTATGTCGTGTTCGCTCTGCGCCATCGTCGCGGGCGACGCCGACGCGCACCGCGTCTACGAGGGCGAGGACGTGATCGCGTTCCTCGATGAGAACCCGGCGGTGCACGGGCACGCGCTCGTCGCCCCGCGCGACCACGACGCCGACGCGCTCGACGGCGCGGGGGACGCCGTCGCGGCGGCGACGCGGCGGGTCGCACGCGCGCTCGAAACGGTGCTCGGCTGCGACGGCGTCAGCGCCTTCTACACGACGCCGACGCTCGTCGGTGACGTCACGCACCCGCACGTCCACGTCCTCCCGCGCGACCGGGGGGACGACGTCCACCTCGCGCTCGAACGGTCGACGCTCGACGACGACGCGGGCGCGCTCGCCGAACGAGTCCGCGAGCGCGTCTGAACGCCGCTATCCGCGCCGGTTCTTCCGGTGGCCGTCGGCGTCCACGCCGCCGCCGCGGCCCGTCCAGTCCGCGAAACTCCCGTCGAGGAG
>JBDGUG010000087.1:0-27139 GCA_042216135.1 Halarchaeum sp.
GATTTCACGAACTCAGGCTGTGCCCGCTGTTGCGTCCTCGGGGTAAACACATACGTCGTGGGTATGCGACGACAACTCGCATCCGTACTGGTCGTCGCGGTGGTGCTCGTCGGCGCGGTGCCGGCGGGCGCGGCCGCGGCGGACACGGCATCGACAGGCGCGAACGACACCGCGATGGCGTCCGTGACGTTCGCGAACCAGACGTCCGGCGGCACGACGGTCACCGTGGACTCGGTGACGCTCCCCGACGGCGGGTTCGTCGCCATCCACGACGCGTCCGTCACCGACGGGAACGTCCTCGGGAGCGTCGTCGGTACCTCCGCGTACCTCGACGCTGGCACGCACGAGAACGTGACCGTCCGCCTCGACGAACCGCTATCCGACCTCGGCGCGCAGACGCTCGTCGCGATGCCACACAAGGACACGAACGGGGACCGCGCGTACGCGTTCGTCGCGTCGAACGGCGAGACCGACGGCCCGTACACGAGTGATGGGTCCGCCGTCGTCGACGCCGCGAGCGTCGACGTCTCCGCGACCGTCTCGATGAGCGATCAGCCGACCGACGGCGCGAGCGTCGTCGTGGACCGCGTCGAACTCGCGCAGGGCGGGTTCGTGACGGTGCACGACGCCTCGGTGACGGACGGCGATGTCTTCGACTCCATCCGGGGCACCTCCGACTACCTGCGCGCCGGCGTCCACCACGACGTCCGCGTCTCGCTCGACGACCCCGTCACCGAGAACGCGACGCTGGTGCCGATGGCGCACAGGGACACGAACGATAACGAGGCGTACGACTTCGCGGACTCGATGGGCGACAGCGACGGCCCGTACACCGCTGACGGCTCCGCCGTCGTCGACACGGCCGCGGTCACGGTCGGCCAGCCCGCGATGGTCGCCTACGCCGGCGGCGCGACGGGCGGCCACGTCGTGACCGTTGACTCCGCCTACCTTCCTGAGGGTGGGTTCGTCACCGTCCACGACGCCTCGGTGACGCAGGGGAAGACGTTCGACTCCATCCGCGGCACCTCCGCGTACCTCGCGCCCGGCCTCCACCGGAACGTCGCCGTCACCCTCGACGACCCGGTGACGAACGACACGACGCTGGTGCCGATGGCGCACAAGGACACGAACGACGACGAGACGTACGACTTCGCGGACTCGATGGGCGACAGCGACGGCCCGTACACGAGTGATGGCTCGGCCGTCGTCGACACCGGCGACGTCACCGTCTCCGCGTCCGTCGCGTACGCCCCGACCGCGTCCGACGGCCACACCGTCACCGTCCCGCGCGTCGACCTCTCCGAGGGCGGCTACGTGACGATTCACGGCCCGTCGCTCGGCGCCGGCGACGCCCTCGGGAGCGTCCTCGGCACCACCGACTACCTCGCGCCCGGCGTCCACCACGACGTCACCGTCGCGCTCGACTCGCCCGTTCGCTCGACGCGCGCCCTCACCGCGATGGCGCACCGCGAGACGACCGGCGACGAGACGTACGACTTCGTCTCCAGCGACGGCGCGGACGACGGCCCGTACGTCGCGAACGGCGCGCCCGTCCTCGCCGGCGCGCAGACCGACGTGAACGCCTACGTCGCCGCGAGCGACCAGTCCGGCGACGGGACGACCGTCACCGTCGACTCCGTCACGCTCGCCGACGGCGGGTTCGTGACGATTCACGACGCCTCCGTGACGGACGGGAAGGTGTTCGACTCCATCCGCGGCACCTCCGCCTACCTCTCGCCGGGCACGCACGAGAACGTCGAAATCGGCCTCGACCGGCCCTACGAGAGCGACGGAACGCTCGTCCCGATGGCGCACCGGGACACCAACGGGAACGAGACGTACGACTTCGCGGACTCGATGGGCGACAGCGACGGCCCGTACGTCGCGAACGGCGCGCCCGTCCTCACCACCGCCGCCTACACCGTCGAGGGCGCGTCCACCACGTCCTCGACGATGACGAGCAGTTCGAGTTCGTCGACGACCAGTTCCTCGACGTCCTCCGGTAGTTCGCCCGGGTTCGGCGTGGCGCTCGCGCTCGTCGCGCTCGCCGGCGCCGCCCTCCTCGCCCGCCGGCGCGACTAGGGTCGCGCCGCGCGTCCGGCGGCCCCGCACCGACGGCTAAGGTAAGACCCTTCTCTCCGCGTCCCCCAGTCCCGCCAATGACCGACTACTTCGAGGTCCACGACCGGGACGCCGCGGCCCGCCTCGGCGAACTCCGCCTCGCGGAGTCCGCGCGCACGCCGCGCCTCGCGGACGACGTCGTGACGGACGCGGGGAGCCTCTGGCATACGAGCCGCGAACTCCCCGAGGGCGACGACGCGCGAGTGACGATTCTCCCGCACCGCGGGTTCCCGAGCGGGACTGATCGGCGCGTCCAGGAGTCGTTCGCCGTCGACTACCCGGACGTGGACTATCCGAGCGGCGTCGTCGTCACCCCGGAGACGGCCGCCGACCACGGCGCTGACGTCTACGTCGTCTCGGGCGCGCCCGGGTTCGTCGGGCACGCGAGCAGCTTTCGGGACGCCGTCGTGGACGTCCGCGAGGCGACTCCCGAGGACACCGCGCTCTACCTCTCCGGGGTCGCGACGCCGCGGAACGTCGCGACGCTCGTCTACGCCGGCGTCGACCTCGTGGACGCCGACCGCGCCGTCGTCCGCGGGACGCAGGGGCGCTACCTCACCACCGAGGGCGCGTACGACCTCGACGAGTTGGACGAACTCCCCTGCGCGTGTCCGGCGTGCCGGGGGCCCGTCGACGAGTTCGACCGCGAGGACTGCGTCGAGCACAACGTGAACGCGCTCGAAGCCGAACTCGCGCGCGTCCGCGGGCGCATCCGCGACGGCCGCCTGCGCGACTACGTCGAGGGGCAGGCCCGGCACGCCGCGTGGACGACAGCCGCGTTCCGCGAGTTCGACCAGCAGTGGGGGTACGTGGAGGCGCGCACGCCGATAGAGCGCGACGACCTCCTGCTCGCCGCGAGCGAGGACGCCCTGCGGCGCGTCGAGATCCAGCGCTTCGCGGACCGCGTCACCTCCCGCTACACGCCCCGCCTCGACGACTATCCGCTCCTCCTCGTGCCGTGTTCGGCGCGCAAACCCTACTCGGACTCCCAGAGCCACCGCCAGTTCCAGGACGCCGCGAACTATCGCGGCCACGTCGTCTCGATGACGTCACCCATCGGCGTCGTCCCGACCGAACTCGAACTCACCTACCCCGCCCAGCACTACGATTCGGTCGTCACGGGCCGCTGGACGGAGAACGAGATCCAGTTCGTCGCGGAGATCCTCGGTCGTTACCTCGACCGCACGGACTACCCGCGCGTCGTCGCGCACGTCCCCGGCGAGGGCTACGAGGAGATCGTTCGGCGCGCGACCGCCGAGCGCGACATCCCCGTCGAGTTCACCGTCGTGGACCACCCGACGACGGACGAGTCGCTCGGCGAGTTGAACGCCGCGCTCGCCGGCGAGGACCAGATCTGGGTGCAGGAGCGCGAGGCCGCGACCCTGCGCGCCGTCGCGGACTACCAGTTCGGGGACGGCGCCGGGGGCCTGCTCTTCCCCGACGACGACTTCGAACTGCAGGGCCGCTACCCGAAACTGCAGGCGCTCGACGGCGACGGCGAACAACTCGCCGCGCTCGTCCCGCAGTACGGCACGCTCTCGCTCTCGCTCGCCGGCGCTCGCGCGTGGGCGGCGAGCGACGTGCCGACGAAGCGCGTCGAGATAGACGCGTTCGTCCCGCGCGGGAACGTCCTCGCGCCCGGCGTCGTCGACGCGGACGACGCCATCCGGCCCGGCGACGAAGTCGTCGTCGAGGGGCCCGAGGCGTTCGCCGTCGGACGCGCCGCCGTGCACGGCGCCGCGATGGCCGACATGACGCGCGGCGTCGCCGTGGACGTCAGGCACAGCGAGGAGACGTGACCCACCCCCTCCCCGCGGGCGCGATAGAGCGCGCCGCGGACGCTATCGACCCGGACGCCCTCGACGCGCTCTGCGCGCGCGTCGCCACCTACTTCGCGGGCAAGGAGCGCGCGCTCCGCCGCCGATACGAGACGGTCGTCTCCGCCGACGACGGCGACGTCCTGCTCGCCGACACCGACTTCTGGGCGCGCACCGGGGACGCGCTCGGCTACACGGAGGCGGAGACGGCGGCGGTGCGCCGGGCGCACGAGTCGACGCTCCGCCTCGCCGGCGTCGAGACGTCGCGCGGCGCCGAGTTCGCGAGCGCGCTCGAAATACGGACCGCCGTCGTCCTCGGCTAGCCGGCATAGCTTAAGTGGGTCGGGCGAGCGAGTGACGGAACGATGGCGGACGCCCTCCTCCTCGAAGCCGGCGTGATGTTCGCGGCCATCGCGGCCGTCAGCTTCGCCGCCGCGCGCCTCGACGTCTCCCCCATCCCCTTCTACATCCTCGCCGGCGTCGCCCTGAACGAGTTCGTCCTCGGGCGGGCCGGCCTCCCGCACGTCACCGACACCGCGTTCGTCTCCCTCGGCGCGGAACTCGGCATCGTCTTCCTGCTCTTCTTCCTCGGCATCGAGTTCGACCCCGAGCGCCTGATCGCGGACCGCGCGCGCCTCGGCGCCGCCGCCGTCGACTTCGCCGTGAACTTCGGCGTCGGCCTCGCCCTCGGCTACCTCCTCTTCGGGAGCGTCGCCGCCGGCGTCGTCGTCGCCGGCGTCGTCTACGTCTCCTCCAGCGCGGTCATCACGAAGACGATGCTCGACGTCGGCTGGATCGCGAACCCGGAGAGCGCGCCCATCCTCGGGACGCTCGTCGCCGAGGACCTCGTCGTCGCCGTCTACCTCGCCGTCCTCTCCGCGGCCGTCCTCGGCGGCGGCTCGCTCGGCGCCGCCGCGCGCCCCGTCGCCGTCGCCGTCGGCTTCCTCCTCCTGCTCGCGCTCTTCGTCTACCTCGGCACGCGCGCGCTCGAACGGATGCTCGCGACCACCTCCACGGAGTACTTCGTCCTGCGCGCCGTCGGCACCACCGTCCTCGTCGCCGGCGCCGCGCTCTCCCTCGGCGTGAGCGAGGCCGTCGCCGCGTTCTTCGTCGGCATGGCGTTCTCCTCGACGTCCGCCGTGCACGAACTCGAGGAGACGCTCTCCCCCCTCCGGGACGTCTTCGCCGCCGTGTTCTTCTTCTGGATCGGACTCGTCACCGACCCGTTCGCCGTCCTCGACGTCCTCGTCCCGCTCGCCGCCGCCGTCGCCGTCAGCGTCCCGACGAAGCTCCTCAGCGGCTTCTACGGCGGGCGCGTCTACGGCCTCGACGACCGGCGCGCTCTTCGAGTCGGCCTCGGGATGGTGACGCGCGGCGAGTTCTCCCTCATCGTCGCCGCCACCGCGCTCGCCGGCGCGGGCGCCGCCCTCGACGTCGCCGCCGCGGAGGACATCTACGCGCTCGCCGTCGGCTACGTGCTCGTCATGAGCGTCCTCGGCACCGCGCTGATGCAGTACGCCGCCGTCATCGAACGCCGCCTTCCCTAGTCCTTTTCTCGGCGGCCCGCGAACGCGACGCGCATGAGCGTCTACGAGACGGACATCCCCGGCGTCGGCCGCCGCTTCGAGATGGAGCTCTCGGGCGGCGCGCGCCTCGTCGTCGTCGTCCACCACGACGGCCGCTGCGAGCTCTTCTCGCGCGAGGGCGAGGACGCCGACGGCGAGCGAATCCTCGACCTCTCCGGCGAGCAGGCGAACAAGCTCGGCTCCATCCTCGAAGGCGCGTACTTCGAGGCCGTGGACGTCGACGAACTCACCGTCCCGCTCGGCGACGCCATCCTCGAGTGGGTGGACGTCACCGAGGACTCCCCGCTCGCCGGCGAAACCCTCGCGGACGCGAACGTCCGGCGCGAGACGGGCGTCTCCGTCATCGCCGTCCAGCGCGCCGACGAGACGATATCGAACCCCGGCCCCGACTTCGTCCTCCGACCCGGCGACATCCTCGTCACCGTCGGCACGCGCGAGGAGCACGCCGCGCTCGCCGACCGCATCGAGTAGTCCCGCGACTTCGACGGGGCTTTCGTCGGTGACGCCCCACTCCCGTCCATGGACCGCACCGCGTTCGGGAGCGGCGTGCGGGACGCCCTCCCCGTCGTCTTCGGCATCGTCCCGTTCGGCCTCGTCGCGGGCGTCGCCGCCGTCGACGCCGGCTTCTCCCTCCCGCAGGCCGTCGGGCTCTCCGTCTTCGTCTTCGCGGGCGCCGCCCAGCTCGCGACGCTCTCGCTCGTCGAGCGCGGCGCGCCGTTCGTCGCCGTCGTCGCCACCGCGCTCGCAATCAACCTCCGGATGGGCCTCTACTCGGCCACCATCGCCCCGCACTTCCGCGAGTACGCGACGCGCTGGCGCGCCCTCCTCTCCTACCTCCTCATCGACGAGGCGTTCGCGCTCGCGCTCACCGCCTACCGCGAGCGCGACGTCGACCCGCGCTGGTACTACCTCGGCGCCGCGGGCGCGCTCTGGGCGACGTGGCAGGTCACCACCGTCCTCGGCGTCCTCCTCGGCACCGGCGTCCCGGACGCGTGGGGTCTCGAGTTCGCCGTGCCGCTCGTCTTCCTCGGCCTCCTCGTTCCCGCCATCCGGTCCGCGCCGCACCTCCTCGCCGCCGTCGCCGCGGCCGCCGTCGCCGTCTACGGCGCCGGCTGGCCGTTCAACCTGGGCCTGCTCGTCGGCACCGCCGTCGGCGTCATCGCCGGCCTGCTCGCGGAGGCGGTCCGGCGATGACGACGTACGACGCGACGACCGTCTGGGCGCTCGTCGCCGCCGTCGGCGTCCTCACGTTCCTCGTTCGCTTCTCCTTCGTCGGCCTGCTCGGCCGGTTCGGCGACGTCCCCCCGTGGGCGGAGCGCGCGCTCGGGTTCGTCCCCGTGGCCGTCTTCGCCGCGCTCGTCGTCCCCGCCGTCGTCACCGTCCGGCCCACCGTCACCGGAACGCTCACCGACGACCGCACCGTCGCGGCCGCCGCCGCGGCCGTCGTCGCGTGGCGCACCGAGAACGTCCTCGCGACCATCGCCGCCGGCATGGCCGCACTCTGGACGCTCCGATTCGTCCTCCCGGTGGTGGTCTGAGTGCGCGTCCGCAGACTCCTCCTCCCGCTCGCCGTCGCAGTCGCCATTACGGCCGCATCGCTCCTCCCGGGCGCGCACGCCCCGGCGGCCGGCGGCCTCCGCTGGGACCTCCTCCTGCACGCCACGGGCGGCGCCGCGCTCGTCCTCGCGGGCGCGTGGGCAGTTCGTCGTCGCGACGCCCGGTCGCTCGCCGCTCACCGCGGCCGCTTCCGCACGCTCCCCGTAGGCGCGCCGCCCGGCCGCGTCCTCCTCGCCCTCGCCGTCGCGGCGACGCTCCTCGGCGTCGGCATCGAGGCCGCCCAGTCGCTCGTCCCCAGTCGCGACCCCTCGGCCCTCGACGCCCTCGCGGACGCCGCCGGGGCCGCGCTCGCGGCGCTCGCCGTCCGCCTCAGCGCCAGTCGGGATCCTTGACCGCGCGCTCGCTCTCCGGACCGGCCGTCGCGGCGAGCAGGCCCGCGAGTCTGTCGAGAAATCCGTTCGCGCCGCGCGCCGCCGCGGTCTCGACGCTCCGCCGGCCGTGCATCGCGAGCGCGCCCGTCACGTCCGCGTGCGCCGCCGCGGTGACGCGCGCGCCCGTCCCCGTCTCCGCCACCGTCGCGCGCGCCGCGAACTCGACCGACGCGTCGTCCCCGCGCGCCTCGCCCGCGAGCGCGAGCTCCGGGTACGTACACGTCTCCACAGTCAGCGAGACGTCCAGACTGGTCTCGACGCCGCGGACGCGCGCCGTCGCCGTCGCGTCGAAGGCCTCGTCCGCGTCGACCGTTCGCGCCCGCGTCGTCTCCGCGTCCGCCGCGAGCAGGCGGGCGAGCGACCCGCGCGGCCGCGCCGTATCGTCGGCCAGCGTCGCGCTCGCGGGGAGGGCGTCCGCGACGGTCACGGGGTCCGTGAGCGCCGTCCAGACCGCTCGCGGGCGCGCGTCGAACTCGCGCTCGACCGTGACCGCGACGGGCGCGTGCATACCCCCTCACGCGGCGCGCGCACGGGTAAGCGTTCCCGCCGACGCACCGCGGAGGTTTTACGCGCTGCGCCGCTCTCACACCGTATGAGCAAGCCGTCCCCCGAAGTGTACGAGCAGGGGCGCGGGATGGACGCGCACAACCAGGTGATGCGCGAGCGCCGCGCCGAGAAGGGCACGAAGGAGTACGACCCGCACGAACCCACGCGGGTCTGGCTGGACGAGGACAACACGCCCGACGGCGTCTATCAGAGCCTCACCATCATCCTCAACACCGGCGGCTGTCGCTGGGCGCGCGCCGGCGGCTGTACGATGTGCGGCTACGTCGCCGAGTCCGTCGAGGGAGGGAGCGTCGGCCACGACGCCCTCCTGGACCAGATAGATGCCTGCCTCGACCACGAGGCCGAGGAAGCGGACGAGGACTCGGGGCTCGTGAAGATATACACGTCCGGCTCGTTCCTCGACGAGCGAGAGGTGCCCGCCGAGACCCGGCAGGCGATCGCGGACGTCTTCGAGGACCGCGAGCGCATCGTCGTCGAGAGCCTCCCGGACTTCGTCGACGCCGAACGCGTCTCCGACTTCACCGACGTCGGCCTCGAAACCGACGTCGCAATCGGCCTGGAGACCGCCACCGACCGCGTGCGCCACGACTGCGTGAACAAGTACTTCGACTTCGCGGACTTCGAGGACGCCGCCAGTGAGGCGCGCTCCGTCGGCGCCGGCATCAAGGCCTACCTCCTGATGAAACCGCCCTTCCTCTCCGAGGGCGAGGCCATCGACGACATGAAGGACTCCATCGCGCGGTGCGCCGACGTCGACGGCTGCCACACCGTCTCGATGAACCCCACGAACGTCCAGCGCTACACGATGGTCGACGACCTCCACTTCCGCGGCGGCTACCGGCCGCCCTGGCTCTGGTCCGTCGCCGAAGTCTTAGAGGAGACCGCCGACGAGGACGTCATCGTCGTCTCCGACCCCGTGGGTAACGGCTCCGACCGCGGCCCGCACAACTGCGGCGAGTGCGACGACCTCGTCTACGAAGCCATCAAGGACTTCGACCTCCGCCAGGACCCCAGCGTCTTCGACGAGGTGTCCTGTGAGTGCGAGACGACTCACGCGGTCGTCTGCGAGCGAGAAGCGAGCTACAACCTCCCGCTGGCGGAATAACGCGACGGCCTGCCGTCGCGAACACCCGAACGGCGACCGGAGGGAGCCGTGAGGAATAGCGTCGTTCCGTTAGGAACGACGGACCACCGAGCGCTGAGCGACGCGAGGCGCGAGGAATAGGTCGCTATCGGAGGGAGCGACCGGACACCCGAGCGGGGAACGGACGTGACCCGCTCGCCGACTCGCCTCTGGCGATTACGCGAACGCTTCCAGGACGCCCCGGCCGTCCGTACCGCCGAGGAGGGGGAGGGCGGCGCGCTCGGGGTGGGGCATCATCACGGCGACCGTCTCGTCGTCGCCGAGTACGCCCGCGACGTTGTGCTTCGACCCGTTCGGGTTCGATTTTTCAGTTACGTTCCCGTCGGCGTCGCAGTAGCGGAGGATGACGCGGTCGTCGTCCTCTATCGCCGCGAGTTCGTCGTCGGGGATCTCGAAGCGCCCCTCGCCGTGGGCGATGGGGAACTCGACGACGTCGCCCTCGTCGTAGGCGGCGGTCCACGGGGTGTCGGCGCGCTCGACGCGGAGGTGGACGTGCTCGCACTGGAAGCGCGCGGAGCGGTTCGTCGTGAACGCGCCCGGGGTGAGGCCGGCCTCGCAGCCGATCTGCGCGCCGTTGCAGATGCCGAGGACGGGCACGCCTCGTTCGGCGGCGTCCCGGACGTCCTCGACGATGGGCGAGCGCGCCGCCATCGCGCCCGCGCGGAGGTAGTCGCCGTAGGAGAAGCCGCCGGGGAGGACGACGCCGTCCGTGTCCGCGGGGAGGCCGTCCTCGTGCCAGACGATCTCCGCGTCGGCGCCGACCGCGTCGAGCGCGCGCACGGCGTCCCGGTCGCAGTTCGACCCGCCGAAGCGGACGACCGAGATCATCGCTCCTCGACCGTGACGTCGTAGTCGTGGATGGTCGGGTTCGCGAGCAGGCGCTCCGCCATCTCGTCCGCGCGCTCCGCCGCCGCGTCGGCGTCTGCGGCGTCGAGGTCGACCTCGAAGCGGTCCGCGGAGCGAAGCGCCTCCAGCTCGAACCCGAGGCGTTCGAGGGCCTGCTTCGTGGTCTCGGCCTCGGGGTCGAGCACGCCGCGCTTCAGTCGGACGGTCACCGTCGCGGTGTAGGCGGTCATCGGATGAGGGTGCGTGTCCGTGGTCAAAAAGCCTTCTGAAACACCGGGGTGTTACACGAACGTGCGGCACGCGCGGGGCGTCGGCCGGTTCGGGACAGTCTCCCGGCACGCGCGCCCGGCTACGGGCGCTCCAGTTCGCCGTCGCCCTCGCGGCGCATCACGTCCCGCGCGAACAGCCGAACCGCCCGCGTCAGCTCCTCGCGCGTCTCGTAGCTCCGTATCGCGGCGTCCCAGCGGTCCGCCACCGCGCCGAGCATCGCGCTCCGCACGTCCGCCTCGTGGACGACGAGCACGCGTTCTGGCGCTCGCTCGCGCAGGTCTTCGAGCACCGCGCCCGTCTCGATACCGACCCCGAGGTTCTTCCCGCCGGACGGCACGACGAAGACGACGGCGTTGCTCGCCCGCGCGAACTCGATGCTCTGCGTCCCCGCGTCCATCTCGTCGAGTTCGACGCCGACGTCCGTCGCGAGGAAGGCGTTCAACCCCGCCTCGCGCAGGCCGTCGCGCACGCCCGCGAGGAACCGGAACATCTCCCCGTCCGGCCGGTCGTGGGCCTTGTACGGCCCCATCACGTAGACGAGGAAGCGCCGATACGTCGTCGGCGCGAGGGCGTCGAGGATTCGCTCGCGCATCTCGTTCCCGTGGAGACGCGCGCCCCGATTACTTAAACAGGGGCGTTTTCAGCGGTTCTTGACTCAAGAAGCGTTATACGACCGTTGGGCGTATTCGTAACCGTATCCGCTCACCATGTCCAACGCGCTCCACCCCGACCTGCCCGGCCTGCCCGAGGACGGCCTGCTCTCCCTCGGCGAGTACCTCGACATGCAGCGAGCCATCGGCCAGGAGACGCGCTATCGGATCCTGCACGCGCTCCTCCGGGAGGGCGAACGGAGCGCGAGCGAACTCGCGGACGCGCTCGACGTCCCCTCGAATCGCCTCCACTACCACCTCGACGAACTCGTCGACGTCGGCCTCGTGCAGAACCGCAAGCGAAAGGACCGCGGCGACGACGGCCTCTACTCGTACTACGAGGCGACGGCGCTCGGCGAAGCGATCATGACGCACGGCGTCGCCGAACTCATCTCGGAAGAGCGCGACCTGCGCGAGCGCTACGCGTAGGCGGCTCAGCCGACGAACGACACCTCGGTGCGCCGCACGTCGGCGTCGTAGTACGCGGTGACGATGTCGTCGGCGTCGGTGGGGACGACGCGGCGCGGGATGGAGACGGAGAGCGCGGGGACGTCGAACGGGTAGGGGTCGAGTCGGAGGGTGGCGGGGCCGACGGGCGAGAGACTGATCGAGACGGTGTCGTCGTCGCCGGCGGGAACGGGGCCGACTGTCGCGTCCTCGAAGCGCGCGCTGTTGCAGGCGTAGAGGGAGAGCGAGTCGAGCGCTTGCAGGAGGAGGTAGTCGCGCCAGAGCGGGCGGCGGAGCGCGCCCATCGGGGCGGTGCCGTCGGCGTGCAGGTCGGCGAGCAGGTCGATGTCTGCTTCGTCGAGGCGGCCGGCGTCGACGAGGCGGGCGGCGAGTTCGTCCTGTCTGGTCTCCTGTGCGTCGACGAACGCGGCGAACGGGGGTCGGTCGCTCAGGTCGAGGATGGCGTCGCGGACGCCGTAGCCGCCGCGTCGGAGGCCGGCGGCGTGCATCGAGACGAGCAGGCCGGCGTACGGGTCGATGGCTTCGGCGACGTCGACGCCTCGCTCGTAGAACTCCACCCAGTCCTCGCCGTCGGCGTCGACGAACCCGACGGGGTCGCCGTCGGCGAGACGCGGCCGACAGTCGTAGTCGCTCCAGCCCTGGTCGTGCGTCTCCGCGGCGACGACGGTCGCGTGACGCGCGTCGGGCGCGGGGATCGAGCCGCCCCAGTGGCGCGCGAAGCGCCCGGAGAGCGCCGCGTGCGCCGGTTGCGTGACGAATCGGTAGCGGCCGGCGGACTCCGTGACGATCATACTGAGGAGAGGCGTGCCGAGTATAAAGAACTCCGTCCCGTGCCTGATCTCTCAGAGGTCGCGTACGGCGTCGACGGCGTCGGCGATGGCGGGCGCGTCGAACCACTCGCCGTCGGTGTAGGCGTTCGTCCCGGCCTGGTACATCTCCGCGACGGCGGCGACGACGTCGCCGGGGAGCGGGTCGGGGGCTTCTTCGCAGAGGTCGCGCCAGTCCGCGACGCCCCGCTCGTCCGCGTCGGCTTTCGCGGCGCTCACGGCGTCGACCCACGCGGGGTCGTGTCGCTTGTAGTACTGGCGGACGACCTCCTTCGAGACCTGCTGGCCGTCGTAGGAGAAGCGGTTCTCGTCGAAGGTGCCGACGACGTCCGCGACGACGAGGTCGCCGCCGATGGCGGCGCACTCTATCTTCCCGTCCTGGTGGGCGAAGCCGGCCTCCTCGGCGCGGTCGGTGACGACGCGGTTCACGTCGAGCGCGAGCGATTCGAGGGCGTCGACGTCCGCGTCGCCCGCGATGCGGTCGGCCTCCGACCGGGTGAGGTAGCGGTCCTGCTCCTCGAACTTCGTGGAGAACTCGACCACGGGGTCGTCGAGCGCGACCGGTTCGTCCGGCCACTCCTCGGCGTCGAGGCCGTAGTCGGCGGGCGCGCCGCGACTCCGGAGGCTGGAGCCGACCGGGACGGTGTTCCGGAAGACGATTTCGAGCGGGACGACGTAGTTCGTCCCGGCGTCGGCGTAGAAGGCGTCGTAGTCGTACGAGCCGTCGGCGAACGGGAGGTCGGGGACGTTGACGAGGTCCACGGCCATCTCGGTCGGCGCTTCGTCGGCGTCGTCGAGGGCGACGACGTCGCCGCTCTCGCGGGTCGCGGTGCTCCCCGCTCGTCCGTTCGGCGATTGACCGTCGCCTGACGTGACGCCCCGATAGTGCGTCGGGACGCCCTCGGCTTCGAGCAGTTCGAAGTTGAACGCGCCCATCGTGCAGAGCGACGCGCCCTTCCGGGGGATGGCGTCCGGCATCTTCCCCCAGTCGAAGACGCTGTAGTCGTCGGTGAACGCGAAGCGACCCGCCCCGGGGGCCTCCGCGGTCGGCGCTTCGTCGACCCGGAGGTCCTTGACGCTCGTCATGTACGGCTACTCGGCGCGCCCGCGACTAAGGAGTTTCCATCGACGTGCCCAACACCTCCTGGTTTCGAGTCGAGTTGTGCACGTCCGTGGCGTCCGCGGGCACGTCACCGCCATTTATGCCGCGGCGGGCGCGACGGGCACGTATGGCAGAACACCCGACCGTCCAGGAACTCACGGAGTGCGGCGTCGTCGCCGTCCTCCGCGGCCTCGACCCCGCGACGCTCGTCGAGACGGGCGAAGCGCTCGTCGCCGGCGGCGTCACCACCATCGAAGTCACCGCCGACTCCCCCGGCGCCATCGACGGCATCGACGAACTCGCCGACCACTTCGACGGCGACGACGTCCACGTCGGCGCCGGCACCGTCATCGACGAGGAGACGGCGAACGCCGCCGTCCGCGCCGGCGCGGAGTTCGTCGTCTCTCCCTCGCTCCACGAGGAGGTCATCGAGACGTGCAACCGCTACGGCATCGCCTCCTTCCCCGGCATCATGACGCCCACCGAAGCCGTCGACGCCATCGAGGCCGGCGCGTCCGCGGTGAAGGTCTTCCCCGCGAAGACCGTCGCTCCCGCGCATATTGGCGCGCTCAAGGGCCCGCTCGGCCAACTCGACATCGTCCCCACCGGCGGCGTCGGCCCGTCGAACGCCCAGGAGTACATCGAAGCCGGCGCCGTCGCCGTCGGCGCGGGCGGCGCGCTCACCGATCAGGACGCCATCGACGCCGGCGACTACGACGTCATCACGCAGAACGCCGAGGACCTCGTCCAGGCCGTGGAAGCGGGACGTGGGGCCGAGTAGCACGAGGGTCCACGGAGACGCGAGCGGGAGTGAATGAAGCGAGCCGTGAGCAGACGCGGTTCGGACTAGGGCGGCCCGCAGGGGCGACGAATCGGTGAGCGGCGATAGCCGCGAGCAGAGCCATCCGTCGCCCGCGATACGTTTTTCCGGTGGTCGGCCGTCTCGGTGCGTATGGCTCTCCGTGACGCGTTCGACTGGCGAAGCGCGCTCTACGCTATCGTCGCGCTCGCCGGGGTCGGCACGCTCGTCTTCGGGTCGCCCCCGGCCGTGGAGGCGTTCGCGTTCGCGCTCCTCGCCGTCGCCGCCGCGGTCGGTGTGCCCGTCGCGTCGCGCGCGGCGGTCCCCGAGTACGATCGGGTTTTCGCCGTCTGTCTCGGCGCTCTCGGCGTCGCCCGACTCGCGGCGGAGGGGGTCGCGGTCCTCCCGGCGCTGTTCGCGCTGGTCGGCGTCGCGGCGGTCGTCGCGGCGGTCTACGAGCGCGTCACGGGCCGGTCGACGCGGCTGGCGTAGGGCGTCCGAGATACCGGCCCGTCTCGGCGGGGACCCACTCGCTTTTGAGGTTCGACGCGAAACGACGGGGCATGTCTTGGATCGACGAGCGGGCGTCCTCGCTCAACGCCGACGAGTTCGGCTTCGAGGTCGTCCCGACGAGCGACCAATCCTTCGAGAACGCGCTCGCGAAGGCCCGCGCGGGCGACCGGCTCACCGTCGACGACGGCATCGAGCTGATCACCACGGGCACGGACGTCGCGGGGATCGATTCGCGGCGCAAGGAGCTCGTCCTCGAAGCCGCGGACCGCCGGCGCGCGGACGTCGTCGGCGACGAGGTGACGTTCATCGCGAACGTCAACAACAACGTCACGACGGCCTGTAACACCGGCTGTCTCTTCTGCAACTTCAAGGACACCGCTCACCAGTTCGAGACGGAGTACCAGCAGGAGCACGGCGGGTTCACGAAGACGCCGGCGGAGTCGAAGGCTATCGTCGGGGACGCCGTCGACCGGGGCGTCTACGAGGTCACGTCGGTCTCGGGACTCCATCCGGCGCTCGGACTCGACGAGGAGCACCGCGAACTCCTCGACCCGGACGACCCCGAGGTGAACTACACGCCCGCGGAAGCGTACGACACGGACCCGACGACGTATCGCGAACAGATCGAGGCGATGGCGTCGACGGGCGCGCACGTCCACTCGATGACGCCCGAGGAGGTCGATCACGCCCAGCGCGGCGCGAACTGGGGCTACGAGCACGTCTACCACGAACTCGCGGACGCGGGCCTGAAGACGGTGCCCGGGACCGCCGCCGAAATCCTCGTCGACGAGGTGCGCGACGTCATCTGTCCGGGGAAGATCACCACCCAGGAGTGGGTCGACTCGATGGAGGCTGCCGCCGAAGTCGGGCTTCCGATGACGGCGACGATGATGTACGGGCACGTCGAGAACGAAGCCCACCGCGTCCAGCACCTGAAGGTGCTCCGGGACCTCCAGGACCGCACGGGGAACATCACGGAGTTCGTCCCGCTCTCCTTCATCCACCAGGACACGCCGCTCCACGAGCACGGCGTCGTCGAGTCCGGCGCCTCACGGGCCGAGGACGAACTCCTCATCGCCGTCGCGCGCCTCTTCCTCGACAACGTCGAGCACGTCCAGTCCTCGTGGGTGAAGTACGGCGACGAGTTCGGTCTCAAGTTGCTGAACTGCGGCGCGGACGACTTCATGGGCACCATCCTCTCCGAGGAGATAACGAAGCGCGCGGGCGGCGAGTACGGCGAGTTCCGCTCCTTCCGGGACTACGCGGAGATGCTGACCGCCATCGGCCGTCCGCCCGTGGAGCGCAACACCGACTACACGGAGCGCCGCTCCGTCGACCCGGACGCGGACGTCATCGGTCCCGAACTCGGACCGCGGGCCGACGGGACGCCGCTCCTCTAGGTTCGGCCGTGATGGCCACGACGCACGCGGCGATGGGCGCGGCGCTCGCCGCGCTCCTCCGCCCCGTCTCGCCCCGCCTCGCCGCCGTGGCCGCGCTCGCAGCCTTTCTCGGGGGCGTCCTCCCCGACGTCGACCTCCTCGTCGGCGAGCACCGTCGCACGCTCCACTATCCCGACTACTACGCGCTCCTCGCCGTCCCGCTCGCCGCCGTCGCCGCGCTCACTCGCTCGGCCGTCGCCGTCGCGTTCGCGGCCGCCGTCGCGAGCGCCGCCCTCCACTCGCTCGCGGACGCGTTCGGCGGCGGCCTCGGCGCGCGCCCGTGGATCCGGGACGACCACCGCGGCGTCTACTGTCGCGTCCGGGGGCGCTGGATACACCCGCGCCACTGGATTCGCTGGGACGGCGCGCCCGAGGACCTCGCGCTCTGCGGCGCGTGCACGCTCGTCGCCGTCGTCGCGTTCGACGGCCCGCTCCGATGGCTCCTCGTCGCGACGCTCCCCGTCTCCGTCGCCTATACGCTCCTCAGAAAGCGCCTCCCCGAGGCGGCGCCGTGGCTCGTCGAGTAGTCAGCCCTCCTCTCGCGTCCATTCGCCGCCGACGCGGTCGTACCCCATCATCGACGGCCCGTCGTGCTCGGTGAAGACGACCTTCAGGTTCGGCGTCGGCACGCCGAACTCCTCACGGACGCGCTCCATCACGGCGAGCGCGAACGCGCGCTTCGTCCCGTCGGCCCGGCCCCGCCGAACCTCGGCGTCGAGGAAGAGCAGGTCGCCGTCGACGCCGCGTCCGATGGAGAGCGCCGACTGGTCGTGTTCGCGGACGACCACCGCGACGTGGTCGGTTCCGGTGTGCATCCGTTCGGCGTACGTCTCGCGGACGAACGCGGCGAACGAACCCCGCTCGGCGTCGTCGAGCGTCAGCGTCGTGTCGAACTGGAGGAGCGGCACGCGCGAGCGTCGAACGCGCAGGGAGAAAAAACCGGGAGACCGATCTAGTGCCCGCGGTCGTGCGGGGCGACTTCGGTGCCGTAGTACTCGGCGTGGTCGGTGTAGCTGATGAAACGCGGGGCGTCCGGGTCGAACGGGCGCTCGAGGGACTCGAACGCCTTCTTCTTGTCCCAGCCCTGCAGTTTCCCGACGGCCTTCCGGGAGTCCAGGTCGCGGTGTTCGAGGTGGGGTTCGGTGGCCTCCCACGCCTCCATGCCCGCGTCGGTGCGGACGATGACGGAGGAGTAGCCGTCCGCGGAGCCGACGGAGCCGACGGTGACGTCGGAGGTGAGGCCGGTGAAGTCCGCGCACTCGTCACAGCCCTTCAGGGTGGCGTCGTGGAACTCGCCGACGTCCTCGGCGATGATCTGCTCGCCGTCCTTCCCGTAGACGCGCATCTCGCCCTCGATGACGTCCATCTTCCCGATGTCCTCCGGGTAGATGTCGCGCTTCTCGGCGAGCTGTTCGCCGATGAGGCGCTCGTAGTTGAAGTTCTTCGTACACATCAGGGAGATGCGGTACTCGACGGCGTTGAGGAGTTCGTCCTGGGCGCCCTTCGACCAGTCGAAGTCCTGGAGGGCGCGGACGCCCTCTATCTCGCAGGGCGTGCCGACGAGCGCGAGACTGAGGTCCTCGGGGTCCTTCTCGGGGAGCTTGTGCTCCCACTGGTCGAGCGAGAGGTTGCCGAGCGCCATCGTCTGATTGTAGAACGACCCGGCGTTCTCCACGAGGTCCTCGTGGCTGGTCGCGAGGAAGGACTCGGCCTTCCACGGCTCCTCGTCGGACTCGGTGGCGACGAGCGCGCCGTCGATTTCGCCGTCTTCGAGGAGCGTGGAGAGCATCGCGGTGACGACGCCGCCGTCCTGCGCGTCCTCGTGCCAGTCGTCCCGGACCTTCGCCGTGAACTCCGTGATGGGGTCGCCGGCGCCGCTGACGTTGTCCTCGCCGCCGGTGATCTTCCACTGGCGCTCGTAGCGCATCCCGCCGCGCGGGCAGAAGTCCCAGCACATCGAGCAGCCCGTACACATCTTCACGAGTTCGGGCTTCCCGTCGTCGCCGACGCCGATGGAGTCCGACGGGCACGCGGCGACGCAGGTACCGCACTGGATACAGCGGTCCGCGTCGATGACGGCCTCGTCGAGCTCCATGAACCACGTCTTCTCGTCGGGCGTCTCGATGTCGTTCATCTCCGAGCGGATGGAGTACGTCGGCGTGTCGAGGTCGACGCCGTCGGGGACGCCGACGCGCTCGGTCGGATCCGCGCCCGGCGAGTCGACGTCCTGGCTCTTCCCGACGGACGGCTCGGTGAACTCGATGTCACCGAGCTGGCCGTTCTCGTCGACGTTCACGGCCCCTCCGCCGTCGGAGCGGAGCTCCGACGTTCCTCGCGCTCCGACGGAGCCCTCACCGCCGTCCGCGCGCACTTCCTTGCTCGACGCGCCGCAGCCGCAGTCGTCGCCGCAGCTCTCGTCGCTCGACCCGCCGACGTTCGGGACGCCGGGCGTTCCGTCAGTCACCGTGCGCCACCCCCTGGGAGACCGGGGCGTCCGCACGCTGCATCACGGAGCGCAGGCGGTCGTTGTCCACGCGGCGCGTCCACTCGTAGAAGCGCTCGCCCTCCGTGCGCTCCTCCGTGTAGGCGGCGAACAGTTCCTCTAAGGCACCGGTGACCGCGCCCGCGGGGACGGCGGTCTCCACCCAGTCGAGGAAGGCGTTGTCCGCGCCGAGACTCCCGCCGAGGCCGAAGTCCATGCCCTCGACGATGTCGTCGGCGGAGTTGTCCTCCGTCTCGACCTTCACCGTCTCGCCGCGGAAGCCGACGTCCGCGATCTGGGGCTGCGCGCACGAGGCCGAACAGCCGGACATGTGCATGCGGACGACGTCGAGGTCGTCGGGCGTGTCGATCTGTTCGTCGAGCTCGCGCGCCCACTGCTTCGTGCGCGCCTTCGTCTCGATGATCGCGTACTTGCAGTACTCCGTGCCCGTGCAGGCGACGGCGCCGCGCGAGAACGGGCCGGGGTTGGGCTGGTAGTCCGCCGCGAACGACTCGTTCAGCAGGTCCTCGACGTTCTCCTCGGGGACGTGCGTGATGAGGAAGTTCTGGTCCGTCGCGAGACGGATCGTGGATTCCTCGGTGCCGTACTCCCTCGCGGCGCGCGCGGCCTCGATGAACTCCTCGCCGCCGACGCGGCCGGAGATGACGTTGAACCCGACGTACTTCAGGCCGTCCTGCTTCTGGTCGTGGACGCCGACGTGGTCGCCGGTGTATCCCTCGGTGAGGTCGACGCCGGCGTTCGGGAGGTCGACGTCGCAGCGGTCCCTGACGGCCTCCTCGAACTTCTCCGCGCCCATCTGCTGGACGAGGTAGCGCATCCGGCAGACGCCGCGGTTGTTCCGGTCGCCGAGCTCCTTGAACGTCTGCGCGATGGCGCGGCAGAACTCGACGGCGTGCTCGGGGCGCACGAAGACGTCCAGGTCCGACGCCATCCGCGGGCCGTCGGAGAGGCCGCCGCCGACGCGCGCGTGGAAGCCGTACGTCGGGCCGTCGTCGAGGTCCTTCTTCGCGGGGACGAGGCCGACGTCGTTGATCTGGGACTGCGCGCAGTCGTGCTTGCAGCCCGTGATGGTCATCTTGAACTTCCGCGGGAGGTTCCCGTACTCGCGGTTCCCGGTGAAGTAGTCGGAGACGGCGTCGATGACCGGCTGGGCGTCGAAGCACTCGTGGTCGTCGAGGCCCGCGGCGGGGCAGCCGAGGACGTTCCGGGCGGAGTCCCCGCAGCCCTGGATGGTCGTGAGGCCGACCTCGTCGTACTTGTCCCAGATGTCGAGGACGTCCTCCACTTCGATCCAGTGCATCTGGACGTCCTGGCGCGTCGTGATGTCGAGGTAGGCGTCGCCCCAGAACTCGTCGTTGACCTCCTCGTACTCCTCTTCGGGCTGGACGGCGTAGTCGCGCGCGACCTCGCCGATGACCTCGGCCTGCTCGGGCGTGAGGTGTCCGCCCGGCACCTTCGTCCGCATCATGAAGTAGCCGTCCTGCTTCTGCGTGTACGTCCCCGCCCACTTCAGGCGCTCCCACTCGCCGCCGCCCGCTCGCTCCTCGATCTCGTCGAAGCCGAGCTCCTCCTCGGCGTACTCGCGGAGGTCGTCCACGACGTCGAGGGGGTGTTTCTCCTGTTTCCACTGTTCGGTCGTGTTGAGACTCACTGGCTAGTCCCTACACGCGCGCGCACCTCTTTCTGCGTATGCCTGCAAACGCTGTCGGGGCTCCCGGATAGTCACGGGACTCGCCCGCGCTCGTGACACCGCCCGGTCCGGGCCCGAGTCGGAGATGTTCGGGTAGGCGGCCCGCGCGGGCGCGAAAGAGTGCGTCCCCGGGCGCACGCTCGGCGAACCCGGGTCGTAGGTATCGGCAACAAATTCCTCAATCGGCGCGGACGGCGCGGTACCGCTCGCCCGCCGCGTCGTCCGCCGACAGCGCCGCGCGGATCCGCTCGGACGTCCACTCCGGCGTCAGATACCGCTCGTACGTCGGCAACCGCTCCGTCAGCGGAACCCCCGCGTGCTCCGCGACGTCCTCTAGCTCTCGGAGCGCCGGCCACGCGTAGTCCGGGTTCACGTGGTCGTCCGTCACCGGCGACACCCCCCCGAGGTCGTCCACGCCGCAGTCCACCACCTCGCGGGCGTCGAAGAGGTTCGGCGGCACCTGCACCGACACCTCGTCCGGCAGCACCGCGCGCGCCATCGCGACGACGCGGCGCATCGTCGCCAGCGACGGCGACCCCTCGCGCCAGCGCTCGTTGTCCGACACCGGCTGAACGATGACCTCCTGAACGTGCCCGTGGCGCTCGTGCAGGTCCCGGATCGCCAGCAGGCTCTCCGCCCGGTCGCGCCACGTCTCACCGATCCCAACGAGTATCCCCGTCGTGAACGGCACCCCGAGCCTCCCCGCGTTCGCGATGGTGTTCAGCCGCTGGCCCGGCGACTTCCCCCGCGGCCCGGCGTGCGCGCGCACCTCGGCGGTCGTCTCCAACATCACGCCCATCGAGGCGTTCACGTCCGCCACCGCCGCCATCTCCTCGTACGTCTGATCGCCCGGATTCGAGTGCGGTAACAGCCCCTCCTCCAGGGCTATCTCGCACGCCCGCCGCAGGTAGTCGTGGATGGAGTCGTGCCCCATCTCTGCGAGTTCCGCGTGGACCGCCTCGTATCGGTCGTCCGGGTCGTCCCCGAACGTGAACAGCGCCTCCGTACACCCCATCGCCGCTCCCTCCCGGCACGTCTCCCGGATCTCCTCGGGCGTCATCAGCGACGCCTGCCCCGGCGGGTCGTAGTACGTACAGTACGTGCACGTGTAGCGGCACGCCGTCGTCAACGGCAGGAAGACGTTCCGCGCGAACGACAGCTCGTCCGCCGCGTCGACGTCGTCCGGCCGCACCGAGAGCGCGCGCTCCACGTCCGCCTCCCGCACCGTCACGTCCACGTCGTACGCCTCGACCCCGGGGAACACGCCCCCCGCTACTCCGTCGTCGCCGAAAAGGATTGCTCCATCTTTTTACTTCGAGAGGTTCGCTCCGCGAACCCCCGCTCGCAAAAACATGGGTGAAAAACACGCCGAGCGACTCCGTCGCTCGGGGAAACGCGGCGCTCCGCGCCGCGTACGTCCGTCGTCTCCGCTCCACCCCCCCTTTGTTCTGCCCCGTCTCGTTCCATCCGTCACGGCGTACCCTTTATACATCGCGAACGGCTCTCTCACCGTATGTCAGACGGAGAGTTCGAAGGCTACGGCGGCCGACACGTCCCCGAACCGCTCGAAGAACCGCTCGCGCAACTCGCCGCGGCGTACGACGACATCAAGGACGACCCCGCGTTCCGGGAGGAACTCGACGCGCTCCTGCGCGACTTCGCCGGACGACCCACCCCACTCTATCACGCCGAGAGCCTCTCGGAGGCGTACGGCGCCGAGATATACCTCAAGCGCGAGGACCTCCTGCACGGCGGCGCGCACAAGATCAACAACGCGCTCGGACAGGGACTGCTCGCGAAGCACGCCGGGAAGGATCGGCTCATCGCGGAGACCGGTGCGGGCCAGCACGGCACCGCGACGGCGATGGTCGGCGCGCTCCTCGACCTCAAGACAGAGATATACATGGGCGAGAAAGACGTCGAGCGTCAGAAGATGAACGTCTTCCGCATGCGCCTCATGGGCGCCGAAGTCAACGAGGTGACGCGCGGCGACGCCGGCCTCGCGGACGCCGTCGACGCCGCCCTGGAGGACTTCGCGCACAACATCGACGACACCCACTACCTCGTCGGGTCCGTCGTCGGCCCCGACCCCTTCCCGCGGATGGTCCGAGACTTCCAGAGCGTCCTCGGCCGGGAAGCGCGCGAGCAGTTCCGCGAGCGCACGGGCGAACTCCCCGACGCCGCCGTCGCGTGCGTCGGCGGCGGGTCGAACGCGATGGGGCTCTTCCACGCCTTCCGCGACGACGACGTCGAATTCTACGGCGCGGAGGGCGGCGGCGAGGGCGCGGAGTCGAAGCGCCACGCCGCCCCGCTCGCCGCCGGGAAGGAGGGCGTCATCCACGGGATGAAGACGCGCGTCATCGACGAGGACGTCGAAGTCCACTCCGTCTCCGCCGGCCTCGACTACCCCGGCGTCGGCCCCGAGCACGCGATGTTCCGCGAAGTCGGCCGCGCCGAGTACGTCGGCATCGACGACGACGACGCCCTCGCCGCCTTCCGCGAACTCAGCGAATCCGAGGGCATCATCCCCGCGCTCGAATCCAGTCACGGCC
The DNA here is from genome assembly GCA_042216135.1 of Halarchaeum sp. Lineage (GTDB taxonomy): Archaea > Halobacteriota > Halobacteria > Halobacteriales > Halobacteriaceae > Halarchaeum. Next base: position 22,883 of record JBDGUG010000087.1, read on the forward strand.
TCGCGCTCGCCAAACACCTCGCCGAAGACGGCGAGCACGACACCATCCTCGTGAACCTCTCCGGGCGCGGCGACAAGGACATGGAGCAGGCCGCCGAGATGTTCGACCTCTCCTAGACCGTCGACGCGGGACGGCTGCGCCGCGCTAGTCGCGAGAAACGCCCGTGCGCCCGCCCGACGGGTCGAGACGCACGCCCGCCTCGCGGAGCCATCGGGGCGCGTCGCCCTCCCCGCGCACGAGGACGTCCGCGACGTCCGCCGGTTCGTCCACGTCCAGCGTCAGCCGTCCGTGCTCGAACTCGCGCACCGATAAGCCCGCCTCGCGAGCGACACGCAGATGGTCCCGATAGGACGCGCCGTGATAGTCCACGCGAAAGGCGTCGTCGCGCGCCACCAGCGCGTTCGTCCCGCCGCCCACGCCCGGTACGAGCACCACGTCGCCCGACGCGTCGAAGAGCGCGCCGAGGCCTCGGGGCGTCGCGAGCGCGAGGTCCGCCATCACCACCGCCGTTCCTGCGTTCAGGCGGGCGTTCACCGCGTCGCTCAACGCGCGGTCGTCCACCGCGACGCGCGCGTCGACGTCCACGTCGGCGTTCGCCACCACCACGGGGTCGCCGCCGGCGGCGCGGACCGCGTCGAGCACGTCCCCGAGGAGGACGCGCGCGAACGCGCGGCGCTCGTCGGCCGACAGCAACGGCTCGAGGCGCGTCTTCGGATCCGTCGCGTCGAACGGGACGAGCGTCCGCATCGACTCTGCCTAACCGGGGGCGCGTAGAAAAGGACCGCTATCCGCGGCGGCCGCGGAGCGCTACCCGAGGCGGTCGTAGGTGTCGCGCTGGTTCAGGTACCACCAGACGCCGCCGGCGAGGAGGAGGAGCACCACCACGATGACCCCGCCGATGAGCAGCCACTGCTGGGTCTGCTGGGAGGACGCGGCCGACCCGGCCTCGTCCTGCACCTGGGTCGCGATGTCTATCGCGTTCCCGAAGTTCCCCGCACCGTACGCGGAGACGGCGTTCTGGAGGCGCTTCTCCATCTCGGACGTGTCCGCGCCCGCGCTCTGCGCCCGCTCGATGGCCTTCTCGGCCTGCCGAATCTGCGTGCGCGCCTCCTCGCTCTGATCGCTGTACGGGCGGACGTCGTCGATGGACTCGATGACCTTCGAGGACCCGCCGTCCTGCGCGCGAACGAACGTCGCGTAGTCGAACGTCTGCGGCGGATCGTAGCTCCACGCGTCGTCCGCGACGTCGGGCGTCGTCCCCGTCAGGTGGACGGTGACCTTCGTCACGCCGTCGGCCGCGTCGAGGTCGTACCCGAACGTCTGGCCGTTCAGCACCTTCCGGTCTATCTGCGCGCCCGTGTTGTCGTACGTCGTCACCACCCACGAGACGTTCGTCAACTCGGTCTGCCCGCGGAGCGTCCACTGGTTGTACTCCCCGGAGAACGGCTCTGTGATGGTGAACTCGCTCTCCTGCTGGACGCCGACGTGCGCGCTGTTCGGGGCGTCCCCGTCGAGGCTGACCGCCGCTGCCGACCCGGCGAACACCGCGCAGACGAGGAGCGCGGCGACCGCCAGCTTAGAACAGCGGCTCGAGTTCATCGTCGTCGTCCTCGACGAGGTCCTGGAGGTTCTCCTCGCTCTCCTGTTTGATGTCGTCGATGTTGTCCTGCGCCTCGACCGCGATCTGCTGGAGTTCCTTGATGCGCGGGACGTTCGAGACGCCGCTGAGCAGCACGACCGCCGCGACCTGCCCGGAGGACTCGACGGGGTAGTCGCCGCCCCGGACCTCCATGGAGCCGGTCTGCTCTTCGAGCCACTTCCGCCCGCGCTCGATGCCCTTCCGGTTCAGGAACTTCGACGGGCCGGCAGTGACGAGGAGCGCGCGCTCCGCGCCGTCGATCTCACAGGGGAGGGTGAGTCGTCCGAGCGCCGCCTTCCGCACGAGCGACGTGATGCGGTTCGTCGTGTTCGCCGAGTCGAGCTCGGGTTCGTCGCCGCCGGTGAACCGCGAGAGCAGGCCGCCGCCGCCCGACTTCTCCTCCGCGACGGACTCCGCGGCGTAGCCGACCGTGGAGACGCCGCCGCCGCCGAGCGTGTTGATTATCTCGGAGGAGTCCACGACGGACTCCCCGACCTCGCTCCCCGGATTCACCTCGCCCGCGCCGAAGAGGATGCTGAAGCGCGTGACGATCTCGTCGTTGATCTTGTCGTAGCCGCTCTGCATCGACTCGCCCGTCTTCCGCCACGCGTCGTTGTCGAAGACGAGGAGGTTGTCGACCTCGCGGACGAACGTCTGGAAGGAGCGCGCCGCGTTCAGCGTGTAGATGCCGCCCTCGTCCCCCGCCGGGAGGACGCCGAGACCGTAGACGGGTTCGGTGTAGATGCGCTTGAGGTGGCGCGCGATGACCGGCGACCCGCCGGACCCGGTGCCGCCGCCGAGGCCCGCGATGACGAGGAACGCGTCGACCTCGTGGACCGGGATGCTGTCGATGGCGCCCTGCACCTCGTCGATGTCCTCCTCCGCGATTTCGGCGCCGAGTTCGTTGTCCGCGCCGACGCCGTGCCCCTTCACGCGCGACTGCCCGATGAGCACGCGGTTCTCCTTCGGGACGTTCTCCAGCCCCATCAGATCCGCCTTCGCCGTGTTGACGGCGACGGCGGCGCGGACGACGCTGCTCCCGGTTCTCTTGTCGTGTTCTAGGAACCGGTCGAGAATCTTCCCCCCGGCCTGCCCGAAGCCGATCATTGCGAGTTTCATGGTGGTGCTCGTTGGTCACAGTTCAGAGCCATCACACGGATAAGTGTTGTTATGGCTCGCGTTTCGTCGCGTCCACACACTTGACGATTTCGACGGTTTCGGGCTCCGTTCCCCGGTCCCCGCGAACGCGCCGACTGACCCAGTGGTCGCCAAGTTTATAAGCCAACTCGGCCGCGCAGGTACGCCTCGAAGCGCGCGAGCTCGTCCGGGTCGCGCCCGAACGCAGTCACGTCGTTCTCCGCGACGGTGTTGTCGAAGCGCAGCGACCGGTACTGGTCGCTCCCGAACGGCACGAACGGCAGCGGGTCCGCGAGCGACATCCCCACGCCCGCCAACCCCATCGGCACCGACACCACGGAGAGCGACTTCCCCTCCGACTCGTAGATGGCGCGCGCGACGTCCGCGAGCGTCAACACCTCCGGGCCGCCGAGTTCGTACGTCCCCCCGTCGTGGGCCTCGTCCAGCGACTCCGCGATCACCTCAACCAGGTCGCCCACCCAAATTGGCTGGAAGCGCGTCCGCCCGCCCCCCGGGAGCGCGGTCACGTACGGCGTCGTCAACGCCTTCGTGAACGAGACGAACTCGCCGCCGTCACCGAACACGACCGACGGCCGCAGGATCGTCCACGCGAGATCCGACTCCCGCACGACGTCCTCCGCCTGCCCCTTCGCCCGCACGTACGCCGTCTCCCCGTCCGGGTCCGCGCCGAGCGCCGATAGCTGGACGAACTTCCGCACGTCGTGCTCCTCCGCCGCGCGCACCGCGTTCCGCGTCCCCTCCACGTGCACCTCGAAGTGCCGGTCGTTCCCACCGCGCGGCTTGAACAGCGGGGAGAGCGCGACCAGGTGGACGACCGCGTCCTGGTCCTCGAACGCGCCCGCCATCGAGTCGTACGCCGTCACGTCCCCCGTCGCCGTCGCCACCGCCGACGGGAGGTCCCCGCCGTCCGGCGACCGAGACAGCGCGGTCACGTCGTGGCCCCGCTCGTCGAGTTCCCGGCAGAGATGCGTGCCGATGAAGCCAGTCCCGCCAGTCACGAGGACTCTCATATCCGCACGTTCGCCCGCCCACCCCCTAAAGCTACGCCCGCGGGAGGTCCGATCGAACCACCGTCTGATTCCCGCCCGCGCCGAGGGCGACGACGTTCGACCCGGACGGACACTCGAACGACGCGTCGACGCGCGCCGCCCGCCCGCCACCCGCCGAACACGCCACCGCCCGCGTTCCGTTCGCCATCGCCGTCACCGTCACCGTCTCGTTCGCCGCGTCGTACGACACCGACGCGGGCGCCGCCGCCGCGCCCGCCGACCCGAGACCGAACGCCACCGTCCCGACGACGACTGCGACGCCGACCGTCACCGCGACCAGTATCACCACACCGACCGTCGGCGAGACGCCGCGGTCGGAGCGCACGCCCATACGCCACCCCTCGCCGCGGCGCTCCTAAGCGTGGCGGAACGCGCCCGCGTCGCCCCCGCTCGCCCGCATCGCCACCGCTA
>JBDGUG010000079.1:0-22977 GCA_042216135.1 Halarchaeum sp.
CCGGTGACGCCGCGTTCAGCGCGAACGGGGAGCGAAGCGACCCGTGAGCCGTGCGAAGCGCCTCGTGTCGAGCGAACGCGGAGCCACGCGGGACCGCGGTCCCGCGTGTCCGTGCGGGCGACTCGCGGGTCGCCCGCACGACGACAGCGACCCGTGAGCCGCGCAGGTCGAGTCGCCAGGCGCGGAACCTCCCAAACGCGTTCGGAGAAGCCTGATACGCTGGCGGTGGCACGTTCGACGCATGGCCCTCCACGCCGTCCGCGCGGCCGCCCGCGAGCGGGAGTTCCGCCGGCACGCCCTCGTCTGGGCGGTCGTCGCGCTCGTCTTCACGGTCGTCAACGACTGGTCACCGGTCGGGTTCGTGCTCTGTTACGCCGTGATGCTCGCCGTCGAACTCGCCTTCGTCGCGGCCGTCGCGCTCGGCGTCCCCGCGTGGGTCCGACAGGTCGTCCTGGGCGTCTGCGTGATCGGCCTCGGGGCCGGCGCCTTCTACGTCGGCGCGGGGGGAGCCGGGGTCGGCCCAGCGGTCGCGTCCGCGATACTGGTGCTCCTCGGCGCCGCAGCGGTCGTTCGCGCGGCCCGCGCTCGACCGGTCGCTGCGTGACCGCGGTGCTTTTCGCTCGATAGCCCGAAGCCCGCCCGTGACACCGACGCGTTCGGTCGGCTGGCGCGCCGCCGAGGCGGCGCTGCTCGCGGCGTTCGCGTACGCGGTCGGGCTCGGTCCGGGGGTCGCGGTGGCGCTCGGCCTGCTCGCGCTCGGCGTGAGCGTCGCGGAACTCGCGGGCGCGCGCTACGGCCACCGGGTGTCGGTGCGGGACGTCGCGTGCGCGCTCGCGCTCGTCGTAGCCGGGGCGTTCGCCGTCTCGCGCGGCGCCCCGTGGATAGTGATTTTCGCGGGCCCGCTCGCCGCCTGGTTCCTCGTGGACGCGCTCGCGGCCCGGCGCACGGACGACGACGCGCGCCCGAATTCGGCGGCGAGCGCGGTCGAGGCGGACCTCGCGGGCGAACTCCTGCGCGAACTCCGTGACGGCCCGCGCTCGCCGGCCGCGCTCGCGGACGCGCTGGACGGTGACGCGGCGCGAATCGAACGCGCGTGTGCGGCGCTCGCGGCGGACGGCCCGCTCGCGCGCGACGGCGAGGGTCGCTATCGGGTCGCGGCGGACGCCACGCCGGACGCACTCGCGTTCGCGGCGCGCCTCGGGAAGCGCGTCGTCGAGCCGTTACGCGTCCTCGGCCTCGTCGGGTGAGACGACGGTCTTCCCGGTCTCCTCCGGCACGACGACCTGCTCGGCGTCGTCCCACTCCCGTTCCAGCTCGCGGCCCTCGAAGAGCCTATCGAGGAAGACGGCGAGGCCCGCGACTTCGGAGTGGGGCTGGTTCGTCACGGCGACGTTCCAGTCCGCCTCGTCGTACACCTCGAAGGAGACCTTCTCGCCGCCGACGACGACGAGCAGGGGGTCGTCCGCGTGCGCCGCGCGCACCTCGCCCTCGACGTCCTGCACGCGCTCGCCGTACATCGTGAGGTGGACGACGCGGCCGTCCCAGTCGCGGATGAGCGCGTGCTGCTCGTCGTCGAGTTCGGCCTCGAACGGCCCGCCGAACCTCGACGTTATGTCCCGCACCGTCTCGAGCGACTGTCCGGCGTTCGCGGGGAGGACGACGCGGTCCGCGCCGAGCGCGCGCGCCGTGAGGCCGACGTGGGTCGTCATCCGCTCGTCGCGGCCCGGCCGGTGGCCGAGACGGCAGACGACGACTTCGGGAGCGTCCTGCATACGCCAGTCGAGTCGCCGCGCCGGATAGGGTGTTACGGAACGCGCCCGAGCGTTCAAATACGAGGACGCGACCACCGCGGGCCGTGACGTGAGAGTCACGTCGGCCGACCCGCAGCGGAACGGCGACGCCATCGGCCGACGCGAACGCGCGCCCGCGACGACGGCGAGCGGGGAGCGCCGTGAGACGACGGCGAGCGCGGGCGTCGCCTGCCAGCCCTTTTGACGGTCGCCAGCGTACGCAACGCGCATGAGTCAGCGCGCGGAGGTCGAAGCCGGCCTCGCCGACGCGGACCTGCGCGGGAAGACGGCGCTCGTCACCGGCGCGACCAGCGGAATCGGGCGGGAAGTCGCGCTCGCGCTCGGCCGCCTCGGCGCGCGCGTGTTCGTTCACGGCCGCGACCACGAGCGGGGCCGTGCGGTCGCGGCCGAACTCGACGAGCACGGCGCCGACCCGGTGTTCGTCGCGGGGGACTTCGCCGACCCCTCGACCCCGGCCGCGCTCGCCGAACGGTTCGCGGAGCGCACCGACCGCCTCGACGTCGTCGTTCACGCCGCCGGCGCACACTTCCGCACGCCCGGACTCGCGTCCTACGACGGCGGCGTCGAGCGGACGTTCGCCGTGAATCAGCTCGCGCCGTTCGCGCTCACCGAAGCGCTCCGCGAGCGTCTCTCTCCCGAGCGCGTGGTCGTCGTCTCCTCCGAGGTCCATCGGCGCGCCGGCCCCGACGACCTCACGCGCGAGGCGGTGACGACCCTCGACGGCTACGGCGGCTTCGACGCGTACGCCCGTTCGAAGCTCGCGAACGCGCTCTGGGCGCGCGCGCTCGCCGCACGCGCCGACGATATCGACGTCGCGTCCTGCCATCCGGGCTTCGTCCCCGGGAGCGGCCTCTGGCGGACCGCGGGGCACCCCGTGTCGCTCGGCGTCCGCGTCCTCGACGCCCTCCCGCGGGCGCTCGTCGGCCGGTTCGTCGACACCGCGGCGGCGGCCGCGGCCACCCCGACCTATCTCGCGGCCGTCGACGAACTCGAACGCGGCGCGTACTATCGCGACTGCGCCGTCGGCGACCCGAGCGCGGCGGCGCGCGACGAGACGCTGGCCGAGCGCGTGTGGTCGCTCTCCGAGGCGCTGACCGCGTAGTGCGGTCTCGACGGACACCAGAACGCATTTGCCCGCGCCTCCCGCGCTCCCTCGTATGAACCTCACCGGCAAGCGCGTCCTCGTCACGGGCGGCGCGGGTCTCATCGGGAGCGCGCTCGTCGACCGACTCGCCGCGGAGAACGACGTTCGGATCGTCGACGACTTCTCCAACAGCGACCCGGGGCAGGCGCCCGAGGGCGTCGACGTCGTCGAGGGCGACCTCACCGACGCGGCCGTCGCCGCGGAGGCGGTGACGGAGGAGTTGGACGCCGTCTTCCACCTCGCCGCCGCGGACAAGTACGTGAACTCGGCGCAGCCCCGGAAGCAGTTCGAGGCGAACCACGACCTCACGTACAACGTCCTCGACGCGATGGCGGACGCGGGCGTCGACCGGATACTCTTCACGTCCTCCTCGACGGTGTACGGCGAGGCGCCGCGGCCGACGCCGGAGGACTACGCGCCCCTCGAACCGATCAGCGTCTACGGCGCGACGAAACTCTCCGAGGAGGCGCTCCTCTCGGTGTACGCGCACAGCCACGACTTCACCGTGTGGAACCTCCGGTTCGCGAACATCGTCGGGCCGCGCTTCGGCGCGGGCGTCGTCCCGGACTTCGTGGAGAAACTCGACGACGACCCGGAGACGCTCACCATCCTCGGCGACGGCCGCCAGGAGAAATCCTACATGCACGTCGAGGAGTGCGTGGACGCGATGTGTCACGTCGTCGAGCACGCGGACGGCGCGATGAACACCTTCAACCTCGGGACGCGCACGACGACGTCCGTGACCCGAATCGCGGACATCGTCGCGGACGCGATGGACCTCGACCCCGACTACGAGTACACGGGCGGCGACCGCGGCTGGACGGGCGACGTCCCGAAGATGCGTCTCTCCATCGAGAAGCTCGCGGCGCTCGGCTGGGAGCCGTCGCAGTCGAGCGACGAGGCGGTGCGACGCGCCGCGGAGCAGTTAGTCGCGGCCGTCGGCGCGGAACGCTGACCGGTCAGAACGCTTTACATCCGCCCGACCGAACGACTCCGTCGATGGCGGACGACTACGACGTCGGTGACGTCCTCCCGGTCGAGTCCGTGCCGGCCGGCACGAACCTCCTGATCGGCGGCCCACCGATGACCGGGAAAGCCGCGCTCGCGCTCTCGCTGATCGCGGACGGCTGTCCGCGCGACGAGGGCGCCGTCGTCGTCACCACGCGGGACGACGCCGACCGCCTGCTCGCCCGGACGACCGCGCTCGCGGACGCCGTCGCGGAGGGGCGCGCGGGCATCGTGGACTGCGTCACTCGCGAGCGGGGCGACGACCCCCGCGAGACGACGTGGAAGCGCTACGTCTCCTCGCCGGGCGACGTGACCGACGTCGGCATCCGGACCGCCGGCCTCCTGCACGCGCTCGACGAGCGCGGCGTCGAGCGCGTCCGCGCCGGCTTCGTCTCCCTGTCGACGATGCTGATGTACGTCGAACCGCGCCGACTCTTCCGCTTCCTCCACGTCTACACGGGCCGCGTTCAGGCGGGCGACCTCCTCGGCCTCGGGGTGATGCAGCTCGGCGACCGGGAGGCGTTCGATACGTTCGCGCCGCTCTTCGACGGGATGGTGCAGACGCGTCTGAACGACGGCGACGATCGCGAACTGCGGGTCGTCGGCGTCGTGGACTCACCGACAGACTGGGTTCGCTACTGACCGGAGAAGGCGTCCTCGACGGCGTCGTCGAACGATTCGTCCGCGCCGTCGACGTCCCGAATCTCGCTGGACTCGTCGTCGATGTAGTCGAGCGCGATGTCGGTGAACGCCCCGGTGTCGACGACGCTGTCGCGGTCGAAGGTGACGATGACACCGCCCCACTCGCCGAGGGGGACTTGGAGGACGACGACGTCGTGGAACCAGCGGACGGTCATGTCGAGGTGGCCGAAGCGGGCGAACTCCGGCTGTTCGACCTCGTCGTCGAGCGCTTTCAGGACGAGCTGTTTCGCCTGCTCGTCGAACTCCTCGGGCGTGTAGGACGCCTCGACGTCCTCGCGGACGTGGTGGTCCTCGTACTCGTCGGCCTCGTAGACGATCGCGCGGCGCATGCGCGCGATGTCGGCCTCGCGGAGCTCGTCGACGAACGCGTCGGCCTCGTCGTACATATCCGCGACGTTGGTGTGACGGGCAGTTAACCCTGCCCCCGCGCCGTCGCGGCGGGCGAGCGTTCTTGTGCGCGGCGCGCCCATCGAGTGGTATGCGCGCTGGAGTCGTGGTGGCGGGCGGGCGGAGCGAGCGCTTCGGGGACGCGGACAAGGCGGTGGCGTCGCTCGCCGGCACGCCGCTCATCCGCCGGGTCGCCGACCGACTCGCGGGGCCGCTCGACGAACTCGTCGTGAACTGTCGGGCGGGCCAGCGGGACGCCATCGCGGACGCGCTGGCGGGCGTGCCGCTCCCGGTGACGTACGCGCTCGACGACGAACCGGATCGGGGCCCGCTCGCGGGGATGCGCGCGGGCCTGCGCGCGACGGACGCGCCGTTCGCGTTCGTCGTGGCGTGCGACGCGCCGTTCGCCGACCCCGGATTCGTCAGATACCTCTTCGATCGGGCGCGAGCGCACGACGCCGCGGTCCCGAGACGTGACGGGTATCGGGAGCCGCTGCACGCCGTCTACCGGGTGTCGCCCGCGGTCCGGGCGTGCGAGCGAGCGCTCGACGCGGGTCGACAGCGGGCGGACGCCGCGCTCGCAGACCTCTCGTGCGCGACGGTCACCGACGCGGAGGTGGAGACGCACGCCGCACCGGGAGCGTTCGAGAACGTGAACACGCGCGCCGACCTCGAGCGCGCGGCGGAGCGCCTCTAGCGGACGCTCTCGGCTTCCTCTTCGACCAGTTCTTCGACGTACTGGTGTTCCCAGCTCTCCCGGTCGAGTATCTCTCGGCGTCCGCGAGCGGTGAGCGAGTAGGCGTTGGTTCGCTGGTCGCGCTTGCGCTTGTCGACGAGGCCCTTGTCGACGAGCGTGTCGAGGTTCGGGTAGAGCCGCCCGTGGTTGATCGGCGTTCCGTAGTACTCCTCGAGTTCGTCCTTGACGTCGAGCCCGTTCGGCGCGTCGAGGCCCGCGGTGACGAAGAGGAGGTCTCGCTGGAACCCGGTGAGGTCGAACATTCTATTTTCTCATCAGAACTGAACCTCGGTTAAGTCCGATGGCCGCGCCGGAACCGACAGACCGACACGGTCCGGGCGCGTTCCGCCACGTATGCCCGCCGAACTCACCCCCGACGACGTCAGCGAACGGCTCGACGACGACGCGTTCACGCTCGTCGACATCCGGGACGCTCGGAGCTACGCCGACGGCCACGTTCCCGGCGCAGAACACCTCACCACGCGCGAACTCCAGCAGGTCGTGCGAGAGCGCGACTGGACCGACACCGTCGCGTTCATGTGCTACGTCGGGAAGTCCTCGAAGCAGGCCGCGGCGTTCGTCGAACAGTACGGGGACACGGACGACGTGTACAGCGTCGCCGGCGGCATCGACGCCTGGAACGGCCCGCTCGTCGCGGACGAGTAGCTTTTCGTGCGGGGCGCACGACCGTGCGAGCGTATGCGATTCGGCATCATCAGCACGGCTCACATCGCCCTCGACTCCTTCGTTCCCGGCGTCGCCCGCACCGACCACGAGGTCGCCGCCATCGCCTCGCGCGACGGCGAGCGCGCCGCCGCCGCGGCCGCCGAACACGACATCCCCGAGTCCTACGGGAGCTACGAGGCGCTCTTCGACGCGGACATCGACGCCGTCTACAATCCGCTGCCGAACGGCCTGCACGCCGAGTGGACGAAGCGCGCCGCCGACAGCGGCCTCGACGTCCTCTGCGAGAAGCCGCTCACGCGCGACGCGAGCGAGGCGCGCGACGTCACCGAGCACTGCGCCGACGCCGACGTCACGCTGATGGAGGCGTTCATGTACCGCTACCATCCGCGAACGGAGCGCGTCGTCGAACTCCTCGACGACATGGGGCCCGTCGTCGCCGCCGAAGCCTCCTTCGGCTTCCCCCTCCGCGGGAACCCCGACGACGTTCGGCTCTCCCCGGACCTCGCCGGCGGGTCGCTGATGGACGTCGGCTGCTATCCCGTCAACGCCATGCGGACGTTCGTCGGCGAACCCGACGCCGTCACCGCGAGCACGTACGACAGCCGCGACTGCGGCGTCGACACCCGCCTCGTCGGCACCCTCGAGTACGACGGCGGCGCGCGCGCGACGATCCGCTCCTGGTTCGACGCCCCCGGACACCAGCGCTACCGGGTCGACACCACCGACGGCTGGGTCGAAGTCGCGCCGGCGTTCGACGTCGAGGGCGAGACCGAACTCCGCTACCACGTCGACGGCCGCACCGTCACCGAGTCCTTCGAATCGGTCGACCACTACGCCCGCGAGGCCGAGTACTTCGCGGACTGCGTCGCGACGGGTCGGACCCCCCGAACCGACGGCGAGGCGGCGGTGCGGAACATGCGCGTCATCGACGCGCTCTACGAGGCCGCCGAGACGGGCGAGCGCGTCGCCCCCTAGCGGCACTGCTCGCGGCGGGCGAAAGGGACGTCCGGACAGCCCCCCTAACTCGGGCGTGCCCACCAATCGCCAGTTCGTCCTCGCCCGACGCCCCGAGGGGAAACCGACCGACGACGACTTCGACCTCGTGGAGGCCGACGTCCCCGACCCCGGCCCCCGCGAAGTGCTCGTCCGCACGCGCTACCTCAGCGTCGACCCGTACATGCGCGGCCGGATGCGCGACGCCGAATCCTACGCCGAACCGTGGGACGTCGGTGACGTCCTCCGCGGCGCCGTCGTCGGCACCGTCGTCGAATCGAACCATCCCGACTACGCCGAGGGCGACACCGTCACCGGCGAACTCCACTGGGCGGACTACGCCGTCGCGGACGGCGACAGCCTCACGCGCGTCCAGACCGGCGCGGTCAGCGATTCCGCCGCGCTCGGCGTCCTCGGGATGCCCGGCCGCACCGCCTACTTCGGCGTCACCGACGTCCTCGAACCCAGCTCCGGCGACACCGTCGTCGTCTCCGCCGCCGCGGGCGCCGTCGGCAGCGTCGTCGGCCAACTCGCGAAGCTCGGCGGCTGTCGCGTCGTCGGCATCGCCGGGAGCGACGAGAAGACCGACTACCTCACCGACGAACTCGGCTTCGACGCCGCCATCAACTACAGCACCGAGGACGTCCGCGAGCGACTCGGCGACGCCGCCCCGCACGGCGTCGACGGCTACTTCGACAACGTCGGCGGCGAGATAACGGACGCCGTCTTCGCGCACCTGAACGTCCGCGCCTCCGTCGCCGTCTGCGGACAGATCGCACTCTACAACGAGGAGGACCTCCCCGTCGGCCCGCGCAAGCTCACCACGGTCCTCCAGAAGCGCGCCACCGTCCAGGGCCTCCTCGTCGGCGACTACGCCGCGCGATTCGACGAAGCGACCGAACGCCTCGTCCGCTGGGTGCAGAACGGCGACGTCGAGTTCCGCGAGACCGTCACCGACGGCCTCGAAAACGCACCGGACGCCTTCATCGGACTCTTCGAAGGCGAGAACATCGGCAAACAGGTCGTTCGCGTCGAGAGCGAGTTCGACGCGTAAGCGTCTCGCGTTCGGCGCTCTCGTCGTTCTCAGAATCGCATCACTCGCGCATCGCTTCGCTCAGCGCTCGTGTTTTCGTCCGAGCCGTCGGCTCGGACTACTCGAACCCCATCGCTTCGATCTGTTCCTGGTAGCGGTTGCGGATGGTGACTTCGGTGACCTGCGCGACGTCCGCGACTTCGCGCTGGGTCTTCTTCTCGTTGCAGAGCAGGGAGGCGGCGTAGATGGCGGCGGCGGCGAAGCCGGTCGGGGATTTCCCGGAGAGGAGGCCCTGTTCGGCGGAGATGTCGATGATCTCGTTGGCTTTCGCGATCGTCTCCTCGTTGAGGCCGAGTTCGGAGGCGAAGCGCGGGACGAACTGCTTGGGGTCCACGGGCTCCATTTCGAGGCTGAGTTCCTGGGCGACGTAGCGATAGGTGCGCCCGATCTCCTTCTGGTCGACGCGGGAGACTTCCGCGACCTCTTCGAGCGAGCGCGGGATGCCCTCCTTGCGGCAGGCGGCGTAGAGACAGGAGGTGGCGACGCCCTCGATGGAGCGCCCGCGGATGAGGTCCTCCTTGAGCGCGCGTCGATAGATGACGGACGCGACCTCTCGGACCGAGCGCGGGACGCCGAGCGCGGACGCCATGCGGTCGATCTCGGAGAGGGCGAACTGGAGGTTGCGCTCGCCGGCGTCCTTCGTGCGGATGCGCTCCTGCCACTTGCGCAGGCGATGCATCTGGGAGCGCTTCTTCGAGGAGATAGAGCGGCCGTAGGCGTCCTTGTCCTTCCAGTCGATCTGGGTCGTCAGCCCCTTGTCGTGCATCGTCTGCGTGGTCGGCGCGCCCACGCGGGACTTCTGCTGGCGTTCGGAGTGGTTGAACGCCCGCCACTCGGGGCCGCGGTCGACGTTGTCCTCCTCCAGAACCAGACCGCAGTCCTCGCAGATGAGCTCCCCCTGGTCCGCGCTCACCGAGAGGTTCTCCGAGTCGCACTCCGGACACGTGCGAGTCCCCTCCTCCGCGTCGGTCGTCTCCGCCTCGACGTCTCGCTCCTGCTGGCGGCTGGGGCGTACCATGTAACTGCACCAAGTACACCGATAGATTTAAGCCCTTTGCCCGGCCCGCCATAGTATTCTTTCGGCATTGAGCCGGTCCACGGGGCCGCTACCCGCGGAACCGGTTGTCACGCTAACCACTCGCGCGTCCGCGCGGGGCAGGCCGCGCGACGCGTCTCACGCGGAGTCGTTCGCGGCCGAACCGGCCGTCTCGTTCGCCGCCGAACTCGACTCCTCGCTCGACGTCGCCTCGTCCTTCACGTAGATGTCCCCGACCATTCCGAGGCTCTCGTGGGGCGTGCAGACGTAGTGGTACTTCCCCGGCACCGTGAACGTGTAGTCGTAGGTGTATCCACGTCCCGTGATCTCTTCCTCTCCCGTCCAGTCCGAGTCGTCCGGGACGTCCCGCGGGACGATGTCGTGCCCGCCGGTCTTCCAGACGAAGTGGACCGTCGTCCCCGGGTCGACGACGAGCGTCTCGTCCGTTCCCGGCCGGAACGCGTAGTCCACGAGGTCCACCCGGACCGTGTCGGGCGGGAGCGACGTCTCCGTCGTCGAGGCCCGGTCGGCGCCGCCGCCACAGCCCGCGAGCGCGCTCGCCCCGATAGCGGAACACGCCGCGAGGTACTGTCGTCGCTGCATACCGGCCGTAGCCGCTACCCGGTGAAAAACCGTATCGGTCGCCTACCCGGAGAGGGCGTCGTCGAGCGCGCTACTGATCGCGTCGTAGCCGAACGAGTCGAGTTTCTCGCCGTTCACGAACACCGTCGGCGTCCCCTGCACGCCGTCGTCGATGCCCGCCTGGCGGTTCGCCTTCAGCACCTCGTCGTACGTCCCGCCCTTCGCGGCCCGCACCGCCTCAACGGGGTCGGCGCCCACGCGCTCGGCGTACGTCGCGAGCACGTCGTATCCCGTCTCGCCCGCGCCCACGTACGCGCTCTGGTTCTCGAAGAGCAGGTGCGTGTACTCGAAGAACGCCTCGTCCCCCGCGCCGTCCTGCACCGCGCGCGCGGCGTTCGCGCCCGCCCACGACCACTCCTCGCTCACCGGAATCGGGAAGTCGTGGTGCTCGTAGCGGATCTCTCCGGGGGCCGCGTAGTTCTCGACGACGCGCGGCGCTATCTCCGTCGCGTAGTGCGCGCAGTGCGGGCACGCGTAGTCCTCGAACACCCGCAGCGTCACGTCGGCGTTCGGGTCGCCCCGAACGGGCGTCGGCATCGAGTCGACCGAGGCGTCGTCCACGGGCGTCGTCACGTCCACGTGCGTGAGGTTCGACGGCGTGTCGCCGCCGCTGTCGGACCCGCTCGCGCCTGACTCGGACGTGCCGCCGCACCCGGCGAGGAGCGCCGCGCCGACCGCACCCGTCGCCGCGAGGAGTTCGCGTCGCGTTCGCATACCGCGGCGTAGGCCGGCGGCCCGCATAGGTTCACCGCTCCCCGCCGAGGCGTACCTATATGGTCTTCCGGCAGGAACGGCCGCGCGTGGGACTGCGAGACGTTCTGGACACCGTCCGGAGCCACGAGAAGCGCCTGATCGTGCACGCGGAGAGCGACGCGCTCGTCCACGAACTCCGGGACTACTTCGCCTCCCAGAACGTCACCGTCACGTACCGGCCCGTCACCGGCGGCGCGCGCGAACGCGTCGAACTCGCGGAGGACGACGGCGTCGTCGTCGACGTCTCGCTCGACGACATCGCCGTCCTCGTCGACGGCGACACGTCCCCGGAGCGAGTCGGCGCGGACGCGCCCTACCGGGACGTGCTCGAACGCCTCGACGGCGCCACGTTCACCTCGTACGATCGCCGGCAGATGCTCCACGCCACTCGCGAGGTCGAGGACCGCGCGTGGCGCATCGGCGTCGGATCGCTCCACGCGGGCTTCCAGCGCTTCTCGATATTCGCCGAGGAGTCGGCGACGTACGAGCGCCTCGCCACCACCGACCTCGACATCCACGTCTACGGCGTTCCCGACGTCACGCCGCCCGTCATCGACGGCGCGACCACGCACCCGAGCACGGCGGCCGACATCGCGGAGACGTGGTTCGCCATCTACGACGGCGGCCCCGACGACACCCAGAAGTCGGCGCTCATCGCCGAGGAGCGCGACGAGGGCCGCTTCTACGGCGTGCTGACCTACGATCCGACGCTCGTCGACCGGGCCATCGACGCGCTCCCGTCGAACGCGCGACCCGCGCCCTGAGGGAGAAACTCTCCGAGAGTTTCCGCTCGTTGGACACCGCTTATGTGCCGTCCCGTACAACTCGCGCCCAGAGACCCTCGAATCCATGAACCGGAAACTCCTCGCGGCCCTCCTCGTCGTCGTCCTCGTGACGCCGAGCGTCGGGCTCGCGGCCAGCAACCCCGACCTCTCCGCGACGCTCGCGAACGACACCGTCACGCCCGGCCAGGAGACGACGCTCACCGTCGACGTCACCAACAGCCCGAACGTCTACTCCGACAGCTACGACCCGTCCGACCCGTCGACCACGGCGCGCAACGTCCGCCTCACGATGGAGGACGACGACGTCCCCATCGACGTCAAGACGGCCACGCAGACGCTCTCCGCGGGCGGGAGTTCGAACATGCAGACCGGGACGACGCTCCCCGCCACCTTCGACGTCGAGGTGAAGGACGGCATCGAGCCCGGCGACTACCGCGTCCCCATCCACGCCGAGTACGACTACACGGTCGGGAGCGGCGGCGTCCGGGACGACAAGACGCGCGAGGAGACGCTCTACGTCACCCTCCACGTCGAGGACGCCCCGCGCTTCGAAGTCGTCGACACCGCGACGACCGCCGGCGTCGGCGACAGCGGGAACACGACGCTCACCCTCCAGAACGTCGGTTCAGAGCCCGCGAACGACGCGTACGTCACCGTCAGCCCGCAGGGATCGCAGTTCGTCGTGAACGGCGGGAACCCCGTCACCGTCGCGGTCGGCGACTGGGCGACGGACGCGAACCGCACCGTCACCGTCGCGAGCAGCGTCGCCGCGGACGCCGAGGCCGAGAACTACACGGTCGGCGTGCAGGCGTCCTACGAGAACGCGAACGGCGTGCGCGAGCAGGGCCGTAGCCTCACCACTGCCGTCGCCCCGCTCGCCGAACAGACCTTCGCCGTCAGCGGCGTCCAGAGCACGCTCCGCGTCGGCGAGGACGGCGACCTGAACGCCACCGTCACCAACGACGGCCCGACGACCGTCACGAACGCCGTCGTCACGCTCGCCGCGTCCAGTTCGAAGGTCACCCCGAAGCGCACCGAGTTCGCCGTCGGCACGCTCGCGCCCGGCGACGCCGCGGACGTCTCCTTCCCCGTCGAGGTCACCGACAGCGCCAGCGACGGTCCGCGACAGCTCCAGTTCGCGGTGAACTACTGGAACCCCGCGGGCGACGCCCGAACGAGCGACGACATCCCCGTCGACGTCGACGTCGCACCCGAGCGCGACCAGTTCGTCGTCACGCCCGTCGACTCGACGCTCACCGCCGGCGGCGGCCGCACCGTCACGTTCCACCTCACGAACAACGGCGACTCCACCGTGACGAACGTCGACGCGAAGGTGTACGCGGACTCGCCAATCTCCGCGGGCGACGACCAGGCGTTCGTCCCGTCGCTCGCGCCCGGCGAGACGAAGAACGTCACCGTACAGCTCTCCGCGTCCGGGAGCGCGCTCGCGAAGACCTATCCGGTGAAGATGGACTTCCAGTACGACAGCGACGGTGAGACGAAGCTCTCCGACTACTACCGCGTCCCCCTCCGGGTGACGGAGCCCAGCGGCCAGGGCGGCCTCCCGATAGTGCCCATCGTCGTGGTCGTCCTGCTGCTCGTCGCCGCGGGCGGCTACTACTACTACTACAGACGCCAGTGATGGACTACCAGGACGTCATCGACCGGATCGACCGCCTCATCGGGGAGCGTCCGGGGACCGTCATCGTCGCGTTCCTCCTCGTGACGGCGCTGTTCGCCACCGGCCTCGGGAACATCTCCACGCAGTCGGGGACGAGCCAGTTCACCGACAACAGCCCCGCACAGGACGCCCTCGACGCCGTCGACCGAGTCTTCGGGACGTCGTTCTCCTCGGACACCGCGAGCACACAGCTCATCCAGCGCGACCAGAACGTGCTCGCGAAACCAGCGCTGTTGCGGATGCTCCGGGCCGAACAGGAGTTGAAACAACGCGAGTCGCTGCACGTCGCGAGCACGTCCAGCGTCGCCGACACCGTCGCGCTCCTGCTCGACCCGCAGGCGTCGACGCCCGCGAAGAAGATAACCGCCGTCGAGGACGCCACGCCCACGGAAATCGACGCGGCCGTCCGGCAGGCCGCCGACACGCCCGGGTTCGCGTCCTCGCTCAGCGACGACTTCAACGCGCAGGCCGCGAGCGCGAGCGGCACCGTCGGCGTCGTCACCCACCAGGTGCCGGGCGCCGGTGGGTCCTCCGCCGGCACCTCCGGCGGGTCCAGTCCCGTCTCCACCATCCAGCAGCGCGTCCAGTCGACGCTCGACCGGCAGGGCGCCGACGACATCACGGTGTTCGGGAGCGGCATCCTCTCCAGCGAGTTCGGGAACGTCATCCTCGACTCGCTGCTCATCGTCGTCCCCGCCGCCGCGCTCCTCATCCTCATCTTCCTCGTCTTCAGCTACCGGGACCCC
Organism: Halarchaeum sp.; assembly: GCA_042216135.1. Classification (GTDB taxonomy): domain Archaea; phylum Halobacteriota; class Halobacteria; order Halobacteriales; family Halobacteriaceae; genus Halarchaeum. The sequence goes on from JBDGUG010000079.1 coordinate 14,205, forward strand.
TTCGACCTCCTGCTCGGCATCGCGTCGCTCGTCATGGCCATCGTCTGGACGTTCGGGTTCATGGGCGTCGCCGGCATCCCGTTCAGCCAGATGCTCATCGCCGTCCCGCCGCTGTTGCTCGCGGTCGGCATCGACTTCGGCATCCACGCCGTCAACCGCTATCGCGAGGAGCGCGCGGAGGGCTACGACGTCGTCGAGTCCATGGAGATAGCGACCGACCAGTTGCTCGTCGCGTTCTTCATCGTCACCGGCACGACCGTCCTGGGATTTCTCGCGAATCTCACGAGCAGTCTCGGCCCCATCCGCGACTTCGGCGTCGTCGCCGCCATCGGCATCACGTTCACCGTCTTCATCTTCGGCATCTTCCTGCCCGCCGCGAAGGTGTACGTCGACCTCTGGCGCGAGAAGCGCGGCATCCGCCAGTTCGGCTCGCAACCGCTCGGCGGCGAGGGCTCGCTCACCGGCAAACTCCTCGGCTATCCCGTGCTCATCGCGAAGAAGGCCCCCTACGTCTTCCTCGTCGTGATGATCCTCTCGACCACCGTCGCCGCCGGCTACGGCACCGGCGTCAACACCTCGTTCAACCAGGAGGACTTCCTCCCGCCCGAACACACCCCCGCGTGGCTCAACGACCTCCCCGAGCCGTTCGCGCCCCACGAGTACCACGTCACGGCCACGCTGAACTACCTCGAAGACAACTTCAACTCGGTCGGCGGGAGTTCGGTGACGATGTACGTGAGAGGACCGTTGCGCGAGGATTACGCGCTCGAATCCGTCCGGCGGGCCGCCTACGAACCGCCGGACTCGTTCATCCGAGAGGACGGCAGCCGATACGCCGACACGCAGAGCATCGTCGGCGTCATCCACGCGTACGCCGATCAGAACCCCGAGTTCGCGGCGCTCGTCGCGCGCAACGACGTCGACGACGACGGTATCCCCGACGACAACCTCGGCGTCATCTACGACCGTCTGCTCGACTCTCCCTACCACGATCAGGCGCGCCAGTACCTCTCGCGCGACCAGCGCGGCACGAAAGTCGTCTACTCCGCGGAGGCGAGCGCGAGCCAGGGCGACGTCGTCGCGGACGCCAAGACCGTCGAGGACCGCTATCGCCTCACCGCGACCGCCACCGGCCAGGCCGTCGTCTTCCAGGCGATAACGGACAGCATCCTCAAGTCCGCGCTCACCAGCCTCGCCGTCGCGCTCCTCCTGACCGGGCTCTTCTTGCTCTTCTGCTACTGGCTCTTCGAGCGCCGGCCGACGCTCGGCATCGTCAACCTCTTCCCCATCGTGTTGACCGTCGCGTTCATCGCCGCGGCGATGCGCTACTTCGACATCCCGTTCAACGCGCTCACCGCGACCATCCTCTCCATCAGCATCGGCCTCGGCGTCGACTACTCCGCGCACATCGTCCACCGCTTCGGCGACGAGTACCGCAAGCGCGACCTCTACGACGCCATCGAAGTGGCGGTCCGGGGCACCGGCGGGTCGCTCACCGGGAGCATGCTCACCACCGTCACCGGCATCGGCGTGCTCGTGCTCGCAATCACGCCCATCCTCGGGCAGTTCGGCGCCGTCACCGGCCTCAGCATCCTCCTCTCCTACCTGATGTCGGTCATCGTCACGCCGTCCGTCATGGTCGTCTGGGGCCAGTTCGTCGAACGCCGCGACGCGAGCGCCGCCTGACGGCGCCCCCGGCCGAAGCGTTTTCGCCCTCGCACGCCACTCGTCGGTGTGCGCCACGACCTCACGCATCGACTCCGCGACGACACCCCCGTCTATCCCGGCGACCCGCCCGTCTCGGTATCGCCCGCGGCGACGATGGACGCGGACGGCTACCGCGTCACCCGCCTCTCGCTCTCCACGCACGCCGGCACGCACGTCGACGCGCCCAGCCACCTCCTCGCCGACGGCGCGACGCTCGGCGACTACCCCATAGACGCGTTCTCGCTCGACGCCCGCCTCGTCGACGCGGACGCCGACGCCCGCGAACCCATCGGACCGGACGTCCTCCCCGACGACGCCGACGCGGACGTCGTCGTCCTCAGAACGGGCTACGACGCCCACTGGGGGAGCGCGCGCTATCGCGACCACCCATATCTCGCCCCGGAGACGGCCGAACGCCTCGCGCGCCGCGGCCAACACCTCGCGCTCGACGCCGCCAGCCCCGACCCCTCGCCCCCCGCCGACGCCGACGCGAGCGGGGAACCGGACGTCTATCCGGCGCACCGCGCGCTCTTCGACGCCGGACTGCTCGTCTTCGAGAACCTCAGAGACCTCGCCGGAATTCCCGAGCGCTTCCGCCTCGACGCGTACCCGCTCCGTGTCGACGCGGACGGCGCGCCCGTCCGCGCGGTGGCGGTCACCGACGACTGACTACTGGCGAGTCGACGCGCGCTGGGCGAGCACGCGGTCGATGATGTCGCCCGTCGAGAGGAGTTCGCCCTCGTACTTCGGGTCGCGCCCGGACGCCCGCCGCACCTCGCAGTCGAGGCCGCGCTCGCGCAACTGGGCCTCGATCGCCTCGGCGTCGTGATGCTGGTCGTAGCCGAGCGCGATGACCGCCGGATCGATGTCCTCGATGGGCGCGAAGATGTCCGAGGGGTGGCCGACGCGCGCCTCGTCCACCGCGTCGAGCGCCGCCACCACGTCGCGGCGCTGGCGGTTCGGCAGGATCGGCACTTCCTTGTGCGTGACGTTCTCGCGCCGCGCGACGATCACGTGCAGTTCGTCGCCCATCGCCGCCGCCTCCTCCAGATAGTGGACGTGGCCGGGGTGGAGGAGGTCGAAGGTGCCCTGCGCGACGACCCGCTCGGTCATCGCTCCTCCTCCTCCAGTTCCGCGTCGATGTCCGCCTGCGTGAAGTCGAAGAAGTCCTCCGGATCGGGGAGCGCGACGTCGTAGACGTCCAGCGAGCGCGGTTCGCCCGCGCGGTCGAACGCCCGCCAGCAGTCCCGGTCGTAGGGCGCGCCGAGGATGACGTGGACGCCCCCGCGGCCGAACATCTGCTTGTCCTGATCGCTCGGCCGCAGCACGCCGTTCGGGTGGGAGTGAATCGTGCCGACCGTGTGACTGTCGTTCGGCACCAGATCGGACTGGAGGGTCGCCTGCACCGGACTGGACGTCGTCTTCGGGATGAAGAGCACGTCCGTGATCAGGTCGCCCTCGTCCGCCAGGTCGAACTCCGCGGCCGGCGTCCCCCGGAGCACGCCGAGATACTCGTTCGGGTGCGAATCCTCGGCCGCCTCCAGGGCGAACCCGAGGGTCTCCTCGGCGATGCCGAGCACCGACCGCGAGCGAAACGCCATGTCCGAATCTGGTCGCTCGCGCGTGCTAAACCTTTCGAGGACGCACCGCCCCGGGCGCGCTCGCCGCCCGCGTCGGGCGCCGAAACGGACAAATAAAGCCTTAAACGCGGACGGACCGAATCCGCGTGTATGACTGACGGTTCTTCCGACGGGGACACTCCCGTCGTCTACGCGCTCGCCCCCGAGTGTACCGTCGAGGACATCGACGAGGGCGAGTACTACGCCGCGACCGTGAACGGCGTGGTTGACTACGGCGTCTTCGTCGACCTCTCCGAGCACGTCTCGGGACTCCTCCACGAGTCCGTCCTCCCGGGCGGCGCCGACTACGACGTCGGCGACGAACTGATCGTCGAACTCACCGAGATCCGCGAGAACGGCGACCTCGGGTTCGAACTCGTCGACTTCGACGACTACGAGGAGGTCGAACGCGAGTTCACCTACGAGCGCGCCGCCGCGGGCGCGCTCGCCGGCCGCGTCGGCGACACGATCCACCTCGAAGGCGAGGTCGTGCAGGTCAAGCAGACCGGCGGCCCGACCATCTTCCGCGTGCGCGACGAGACCGGATCCGTCCCCTGCACCGCCTTCGAGGAGGCGGGCGTGCGCGCCTACCCCGAAGTCGACATCGAGGACGTCGTGCACGTCACCGGCGAGGTCGAGGAACGCGACGGCGGCCTCCAGGTCGAAATCGGATCGCTCGAGCGGTTCGAGGCGGGCGAGGCCGCGCACGTCCGCGACCGCATCGCCGCCAGCACCGCCGAGCGCGCCGAACCCGCGGACGTCGACCCGCTCGTCGACTGGCCGGCGATGCGCGAACTCTACCCCGAACTCCGCGAGGTCGCGCGCCGCCTCCGCGCGACCGTCCTCGAATCCCGGCCGATTCGGATGCGCCACCACGCCGACGGCGACGGGATGTGCGCGAGCGTTCCCGTCCAGCTCGCCATCGAGCGCTTCGTCGACGCGACCCACGAGGACCCCGAGGCGAAACGCCACCTCCTCAAGCGACTCCCGTCGAAGGCGCCCTACTACGAGATGGAGGACGCGACCCGCGACCTGAACTTCTCGCTCGAAGACCAGGTCCGGCACGGGCAGAAGCTCCCGCTCCTCCTCATGCTCGACAACGGCAGCACGGAGGAGGACACGCCCGCGTACGAGACGCTCTCCCACTACGACATCCCCATCGTCGTCGTCGACCACCACCACCCCGACCCCGAGGCGGTCGACCCGCTCGTCGACGAACACGTCAACCCCTACCTCCACGGCGAAGACTACCGGGTCACCACCGGGATGATGTGCGTCGAACTCGCGCGCATGATCGACGCGAGCCTCGACGACGAACTCGACCACGTCCCCGCCGTCGCCGGCATCTCGGATCGCTCGAAGGCCGAGGCGATGAGCGACTACCTCGAACTCGCGCGCGACGCCGGCTACGACGAGGAGTTCCTCCACGACGTCAGCGAAGCGCTCGACTACGAGGCGTTCTGGCTGCGCTACAGCGCGGGCCGCGACCTCATCAACGACGTGCTCGGCGTCGGCGGCGACGAGGAACGCCAGCGCGAACTCGTCCCGTGGCTCGCCGAACGGGCCGAACGCGACGTCGACCTCCAACTCGACGCGGCGATGCCGCACGTCGAACACGAGACGGTCGACTCGGGCGCGCACCTCTACCGGATCGACGTGGAGAACTACGCGCATCGCTTCACGTATCCCGCGCCCGGGAAAACGACCGGCGAGATCCACGACCGGAAGGTCGGTGAGACGGGCGAACCCGTCATCACCATCGGCTACGGTCCCGACTTCGCCGTCCTCCGCAGCGACGGCGTGCGCATGGACATCCCGCAGATGGTGAGCGAGCTGAACGACGAGTTCCCCGGCGCCGGCGTCAGCGGCGGCGGCCACCTCGTCGTCGGCTCCATCCGCTTCGTGAACGGGATGCGTGAGGAGGTCCTCGACGCGCTCGTCGAGAAGATGGCGGACGCCGAGATCGACGAGGAACTGCACTCCTCGCTCACGCGATAGCTACTCCGCCCCCGACCACCCCTCGCCCTCGCCGCCGAACGCGACCTCTCGATTCAGGTACCACGCCCCGCAGAGCACGCCGCAGAGCGCGAGCGCCGCGAGACCGAGCGGGAGCGTCCAGACGCCCCCGCGCCAGTCCGCCCGGAAGAGGCGCGCGTAGTAGCCTCCGACGACCGGATCGGCGAGCACGAGCTCCGCCTCCCGGTTGTTGCGGACGGCGTTCTCGTTCCAGTTGATGCTGCCGACGAGGACGCGTTCGCCGTCGGCGACGGCGCCCTTGACGTGCAGGAGGCCGTAGCGGCCGCGCGGGTCGGCGAGGCGCGCGCGCAGGTCGATGCCGTCGCGTCGCGCGCGCTCGTTCAGCCTATCGACGAGCGCGGCGTTCTCCTCGCGGGCGTACCACGCGCCGCTCACGAGCACGCGCACGCGCACGCCGCGCTCCGCGGCCGCGACCGTCGCGTTCAGGAGGCGGGTGTCGGTCCCGATATCCATCTGTTCGACGAGCAGGCTCTCGTTCGCGTCCCGCACGAACCGCAGGAGGGCGTCGCGTGAGGTGTCCGGCGAGAGGACGAGCGAGACGCGGTCCGCCTCCGTGGAGAGTGGCGCGAACCGCGACGGATACGTCGTGTTCGCCGGGTCGGGCGGCTGGAAGGTCGCGTTCGCGCGATAGCGCCGCCACGGCACGCCGTCTCTCCACGTCGAATCGGCGCGGTAGACGGCGGCGAGGCGATTCGCGATCGTCGCGTTCCGGACGACGGCGCCCCACCCGTGGGTGCCGTGGCCGCCGACGCCGCTCGGCTTCCAGTTCTCCGACGTGACGAGCGCCGACTCGTCCACGACGGCGTACTTGGCGTGATGGAACGGGTAGCGCGCGTGCGGGCCGTCGACGACGGTGACGGTGACGTTCGCGTCGTCGAGCGCGTCGAGCAGGCGCGCCTCGCGTGCGGAGACGCCGCCGACGGGGCCGCCCTCGACGAGCACGCGGACGTCGACGCCGCGCCGTGAGGCGTTCCGGAGCGCGCGAGCGACGCGCGCGGACGTGAACGTGTAGCCGCCGAGGTAGACGCGCCGTGAGGCGTTCCGGAGCGTCGCGAGGACGGGTTCGGGGGCGTCGGGGAGCGCGAACACCGTCGCGTTCGCGTCGCGGACGCTCGATACGGGGAAGTCGGTGCGGCCGAGCGGCCGCCACGAACCGTCGCGGTAGACGTCGCCTTCGGGCGCGCGCTCGTACGTCGCGGCGTCGACGACGGCGCCGTCGCAGACGAGCGCGAGGGACTCACCATCGTTCGCGAGCGACGGGAGCGCGGACTCGACGACGGGCGTGTCGACGAGCGCGCGCGTGCGGTTCGGTGCCGCGCTGAACGTGACGCGCCCCGCGGCGTGCGCGGGGAGCGAGACGCGCTCCTCGCCGTCCGCGAGCGAACAGTCGCCCGCGGCGTCGGGCACGGCGACGGTGACGAACTCGCCCGCGTCCTCCGGGGCGGCCGGGTTCGCGTAGACACCGACGATGGTCGGCGTCCCGCCGGCCGCGACAGGCACGGCGAACGTGGCGACGGCTGACGCGGCGAGGAGGACGACGGCGAGGCCGCGGACGACACCGACAGGGCGGGGGCGCACGGCCCGGGGTGGTCCCGGCATCCGATAAGAAGGCTCGGGCGCGGGTCGGCACGTTTTAGCCCGCGGGAGTCAGAGGGCGCCGTATGGTCGCGTTCACGCTCGTCGACTCCGTCCGCATGGCCGGCTACGCGCTCTCGACGCTCGGCATGCTCCTCGTCTTCCTCGAGTTCTTCCAGCAGCCGAGCTACATCAGCTACGACCCCGAGTTCGACAGCTACAGCGTCGAACTCTCACCGAGCGACGTCAGAGAACACACGTGGATCGGTCGCATCGGCGCGCTCCTCGCCGCCGCCGGGTTCGCCGTCGAGTTCCTCGCGTTCTTCCTCTAGTCGAGCGCGGCGCTCGCCTTCTCCGCCTCGGACTGCACGAGGAATGAGCGCTCGTCGACGTGTTCGGCGGCGGCCGCCAGCGCGTCCTCGGTTCCGATCTGGTAGAGCGCCCACGCGGCGCTCGCGCGCACGTTCTCCGTCTCCTCGTCGTCCGCGAGCACGTCCCCGAGCGGGTCGACGGCGCGCGTGTCGCCGAGTAGGCCGAGCGTGCGTGCGGCCTGACTGCGGACGTCCTCGTTGTCCGCGACGAGCCACTGCGCGACGTCGTGGGTGTACTCGGTCGCGCCGAGCTCGCCGACCGCTTCGAGCGCGGTGCGCTGGAGTTGCGGGTTCGAGTCGGAGTCGATGTAGTCCGCGACGCCGTCGACGGCGTCCGGGTGGCCGGTCTTCCCGAGCGCTTCGACGGCGCGGAGTTCGCGGCGCTGGGCCTTCCCCTTCAGGGTGTCGATAGCCTCCGGGTTCCCCATCTTCACGAACGCGTCGAGACAGTGCTCCTGCATGTAGTCGGACGTGAAGTGCTCCATGCAGAGCGCGACCATCTCGGCGTCGTTCCGCTTCGTCCACTCCTTCAGCGCGGACCACTCGGGCGGGTAGTCCTTGTGCTTCCCGAGGACGTCGTAGAACCCCTCGTATTCGAGTTTCGCGCGCGAGGAGAGGTCGGCAAACGCCTGCGAGTCGTCCACGTCGGACTGGAGGGCGTCGGTGGCGTCGAGGAGGGCCGCGATGGTGTCCTCGTCGTCGTCGGCGTCGAGGCCGGCGTCCTCGACGGCCGCCACCGTCGCGTCCAGTGCCTCGACGTCATCACCGACGAGGGCCGCGTCGAGCAGGTCGTCGACGCGCGCGACGAACGACTCGATGGCGTCCGCGACCTGTTCGTCGCCCGCCTCCGTCCAGCGCGTGCTCTCCACGGTGGACTTCGCGCCCTCGATCTCGGAGACGACGTCCTCGCCGTACGGGCCGCGCCGCTCCTCCAGTTCGTCCTCGAGGTCCTGAAGCTCGTTCGTCAGTTCGTCCTCGAAGTCGAGGAGTTCCTCCGGTTCCTCGTCCTCGTCGAGTTCCTCCTCGTCCGGCTGGAACTCCTCGGGGTCGGTGAAGTCCGCGGCCTCGATGTCGGCCTCGGCGTCGTCGAGGTCCGCCTCGATGTCGTCGAGGTCCGCTTCCGTCTCTGCGGCTTCGAGGGCGTCCGCGAGCGACTCCAGGCGAGCCATGATCGTCTCGTAGCGCTCGCGTTCGGCGGCGCGAACGTCGTTCTCGCCCGTATCGTCGTCGGTCTCCGCCTCGTCGGCCGTCTCTTCCTCGGCCGCGTCGGACGCGTCCTCGGGGGGCTGCTCGTCCGTCGCGTCGGCGGCCTCGGGGGCCGGTTCGTCGCCCGAATCCGCCGGCTCCTCGTCCCCGTCACTCATGGTTCGTCCTTCCGCCAGCGCGCCTATGAGCGTTTCCCTTCGCCAACGTCGCGCCAGTAGAACCGCGGCGCGAGGAGGAGGTACGCGAGCGCGAAGACGA
>JBDGUG010000079.1:23077-26649 GCA_042216135.1 Halarchaeum sp.
ACGTCGCGCCAGTAGAACCGCGGCGCGAGGAGGAGGTACGCGAGCGCGAAGACGAGGAGGACGCGCGGGAGGAGGCGGCCGAACGCGCGCGGCGCGAGGAGCGCCCCGGCCTGCACGACCCCCATCGCGAGCGCGTCCCGCACGAACAGGTCGGGATAGGGGACGCGCGTCACCATCGCCGCGGCGAGCACGAGCGTCGCGGCGGCGACGACGAGCGGCGCGTCGAACCCGGCGAGCACGAGCGCCGCGAGCAGCGTCCCTGCGAGCGTCGTCGGCACCCCGAGCGTGTGCGCGTTCGCGACGTCGTCCACCGTGTAGAGGCCGAGGCGGACCACCGCGAGCGCGACGAAGCACGCGCCCGCGACGACCGCCAGCGCGAACGCCGTCTGGCCGGCGGGCCGTGCGACGGCGACGGCGAGCGCCGCGGGCGCCACGCCGAAGGACGCGACGTCCGCGAGCGAGTCGAGATAGGGGCCGACCGCGGTACCGCCGTAGCGGCGCGCGAGGATACCGTCGACGGCGTCCGCGATGGCGGCGAGCAGGAGGAGACGCGCCGCCAACTGCGGCGAGACGGTCGCCGCAGCGACGGCGCAGAAGCCGAGCGCGGCGTTCGTCGCGGTCGCCGCGTCCGCGACGCCGAGGCGACCCGCGAAGCGGGGCCAGAGCGCGCGCAGACCGCGCCGCTCGTCCCCGGACCCGGCTGACATACCCGACGGGACGGCGAGCGCGTCCTTACGTGTTTTCGTTGGGCGACGACGCCCGCCGGGAGTCGCGCGCGCCCAGCGTGTGTCGGCGTACGACATCGTTGCATCACACGGCGCCGCCGCTCGGCGGCGTGGCGTCGAAAGAAAGCGCTGCGGGGCCGTCTTACGCTTCGTCGGTGTCCACGGCGGAGGTCTCCTCCTCCTCGTGGACCTCCTCGGGGTGCGCTTCGAGCGTGGTCTTCTCCACCTCGACCCGGCGGAGCGGGTAGACGGTGTTCGCCTCGGTGTAGATCGCACTGGAGAGGCGGCCCTCGACGACCGAGTCGATGAGGCCCTCGAAGGTCCGCTCCTCCGCGGCGTCCTCGACGAGGTCGATCATCAGCCGACGGATCGCCTTCTCCTGGCTCTCGTCCGCGTTCTTCGTCGTGTACGCGACCGGCTGAAGCCGAACGCGGTAGTCGTCGGTCGTGCGGACCGTGACGACCACCGCGATCTTCGAGGAGCCGCGACGCACGAGACTCCGCTGGTAGTCGCGCGTCAGCGCCGCCTCGACGAACTCGGTGTACGCCGAGTCGCTGCCGACGTCGTTCACCTGGAAGGTGAGCTTGAGGTTGTTCTCGCCGCCCTGGGCGTCCGTGAGGTCGCCGAGCGTCGTCTCGATGGTTCGGTCGATGACCTTCTCCGGCTCGTCCGCGAGCGTCTCACCGAGCTCCGCCCGGTCGAACTGCTCCGGGGCGAGCACGGTGTACCATCGCTTCTGCTGGTTCCGCTTGGATACTGAACGTTCGCTCATGTGTCTGATTGCTGGTGTCGTTCGCCTGCCTGTGCCACTTCCTCGGCCACCGTGACGTTCACCACGTAGTCGTCCGTCGTCGCGCGCAAGCCACCGGTGTCGTCGCGCTCGATGGTCGTGACGACCGCATCGCCCTCGACCGTCGTGCGCATCGACTCGGTATTGTCCGGGCGGACGCACGCCGCGACCAGGTCGGGGTCCGCGTGGACCGTCCGAACCGTCGCCTCGCGGTCGCTCACAGCGCCTCCCTGACGGCGTCCGCGACGCCATCTGTCTCCGGGGTGGTCGCGCGCTTCGCGGAGCCGGCGACGTGCTCGTCGCCGAGCGCGGCCGCGAGCGTCTCGCGAGCGTGCGGGCCATCCTCTGTGGTCGCGAGCGCCGCCCCGTCGGTGCCGACGACGAGCGCCGCCGGCTCCGGGGAGCGGAGGTCGCGAACGAGTCGGGCGAGCGGCCACGCGGGCGCGTCCGCCTCCGCGACGACGACGCCGCTATAGCGCGACGGATCGCAGCGCGCCATCGCGTCGTGCGTCGCTGTCGCGTGCGCACGCCACGCGTCGAGCGCCGCCGTGCGGTCGCCCGTACCGAGCGCGAGCGCGACGCCGAGGCCCGGCGCCGCCACCGCGAGACAGTCGAGGACGTCCGCGTACCCCTCCGCCGTCTCGAACGCCCCCTCGTCGGGGACGTGCGGGCGGAGCGCGCGTTCGAGCGCCCCGACCGCGCGCGACGACACGTCCTCGGTCGCGTCGAGCGCGACGCGGGACGCGAGCCGCCGGTGCGCGTCGTCGTCGAGCTCCGGCGGGAGCTCCAGCTCCGCGAGCAGCGCGCCCGCGTGCCGGTCGTCCCCCGACCACGCCGCGTGCAGCAGCGTCGAGTGCGCGAGCCCGTCCGAGAGGTCCGCGACCGGAACGCCGACTCCGGGGCGGCGCGGGACGTCCGCGAGCGCGTCCGTCGGCACCGCACCGGACGCACGGACGCCCGCGAGCGCGAGCGCCCGATCCGGCTCGTGCAGGTCGGAGACGGCGTCGAACGCCGTCCGCGAGAGCGCGCCCGCCGTGAGCGTCGCGTCCGCCGTCGCGTCCGCGAACCCGACCGCGACCGCGTCGTCGTCCTCGCCGACCGCGACGAGCCGGTCGCTCGCCGCGCCGCGAGTCGCCGCGACGCTCACCTGGAACGGCGTGTCCGTCGCCGCGCACGCCCGACCCAGGAGGCCCGCGGCCGCGAGCGCGTCACCGTCCGGCCGCGCGACGACGCGGACGAACGCCGCCTCGCGCAGACGCGCCGCTATCGTCGGCGCGTCCGTCGACGACTCGGAACGGCCCGTGGTGGACATCGAGGTTATTCGAGGAGTTCGACCGCGACCTCGTACGAGTACGTGAAGTCCTCGTCGAGTTCGTCGCCGCGATAGTAGTCGGCCAGCCGGCGGATCTTCGACTCCGTGTTCTGGAGCGCGCGCCGGTTCTGGTGGTCCTGCCCGTTCGATTCCACGTGCTCGCGGAGACGAACCGCCTTCTCCAGGAGGTTCCGGAAGTCCTCCGGAAGCTCCGGCGACGCGTCGTTCTCCTCGAGAATCTCCGTGACCTTCTTCCCCGTCGCGAGCTTCACGTCCGGGACCGGCGTCCCCTGGACGCCCTCGTCGCGAAGCTTCATGCCGATCTGGCTGGGGTCGTACCCCTCCTCGGCCAGTTCGACGACTCGCTCCTCGACGGCGTCCGCTTCGACGTCGCTCCACTCCGGGGGTTCGTCTGCCGCCGGCTTGTCCGAACCGGACGAGCCGCGACGGCGGGTGTGCATTCGTGCCATAGTCTATGATTGGAACGACACGAACCGCTGTGCGGCGCTGGGCGCCAGAGACGCCCGAGCACTGCCACACTCCCGAGCCGGCCAAGCGGACGGCGAGTCAGATATGCGGCCGTGCAGTTCCCTACGAACTCATCGGGCGCTCTCCGTCTAAAGGGTTTTCACTCGCATCCGGCGCGTATCGAAGGGTTCAATTACGTCCCCCGGATACGGACGAGTGCGTACGAGGGCTCGTAGATCAGTGGTAGATCACTCCCTTGGCATGGGAGAGGCCCCGG
>JBDGUG010000075.1:0-8694 GCA_042216135.1 Halarchaeum sp.
GGTGAAGCTTTTGCGAGGAGAGGGCCGCGGAGCGGCCCCGACGACGGAAGAGGTTCGAGGCGAGTCCGCGTTTTCACCATTACCGTTCTCGGGTTCGCGAGCCACGCGGCTCCTCACTACGCTCGGAGCCGAGAATAGTGCGAGCGGGGACGTAGGACCCGGCGGAGAAAACGGTGGTAGCTGAAGGCTTTTTGCCTCTCGAACGGTAACGTGTACGCATGAGTGAGAACCCGGACGACGAGCGGCTGGAGGAGCTGCGACAGAAGAAGATGGAACAGCTCAAGCAGCAACAGCAGGGCGGCGGCTCGGGTGAGGGCGCGGAGGCCCAGCAGCAGGCCCAACAGCAGGCGGAGCAGCAGAAGAAGGCGCTCCTGCGCCAGTACCTCTCGGACGGGGCGCGTCGCCGGCTGAACTCGGTGAAGATGAGCAAGCCCGAGTTGGCGGAGCGCGCGGAGCAGCAGGTGGTGGCGCTCGGGCGCTCGGGGCGCCTGCAGGACCAACTGGACGAGGAGCAGATGAAGGAGCTGCTGCGGGAGCTGAAGCCGGACTCGAAGTCGTTCGACATCACGCGCCGGTAATCGAACGGTTTTCGGACGTCCCCCGCCTCGTCGGGGTATGGTCCCCGGTATTCTGACTGCGGTCTGCGCCGCCCTCGTCTGGGGCGGCTACCTCTTCTTGCTGAAGCATCGGTTCGCGGGCTACTCGGGGGCGGTGGTTGCGGTGGTTGTGAACTCGCTCGCGTGCGCGTGGTATCTCCCGCCGGCGCTCGCGTATCTCGGCGGGGCGCCGTCGGTGCCGGCGGTGGGCGCGTGGGGCGTGGCGGTGACGGCGGGCACCATCGCGCTCGCCGCGGCGGGGTTCGTGGTGTTGATGGTGGCGCTGTCGGCGGGGGACGTCTCGCTGGTCGCGCCGATCTCGAAGGTCGTGCCGGTGTTCGTCCTCCCGCTGGAGGTGCTCTTCCTCGACCAGTCGTTCGGCCCGCTCCAGGTCCTCGGCGTGGGCGTGGTGACGGCGGCGGTCTATCTCGCGAACTACGAGGACGGCGGCCTCGTCGACCCGCTCCGGAATCTCGCGTCGTCGCGCGCGGTCCAACTCGCGTTGCTCTCCGCGGCGTGCTACGGGGTGAGCGACGTCGGGAAGCGCGTCGTCCTGCAGTCTATCGGCATTCCGACGGCGGTCTGGATCCCGCTCGCGCTCCTCGGGACGGCCGTGCTGCTCGCGCCGGTCGCGTACCGGACGTGGCCGGAGGGCGGGATCCGCGCGGACCTCCCGCTGTTCGTCGGCGCGGCGGCCGCCGTCGCCGTCGCGCGCGTCCTCACGGCGGTGACGTTCTCGGTGACGACGGCGAGCGTCGCGGCGACGGTGGTCAACGCGCAGGCGGTCGTCGCGGTGGTGCTCGGCGGCGTCGTGCTCGCGGAGGAGGGCTTTCGCACGCGGCTGGCGGCGGCGGCGCTCGCGGTGGGCGGTATCGCGCTCATCGCCGCGTGAGAAGGACAGGGTTGAAGCGCGCCCGCCGTGAACGCCGCTGTATGTACGACCGACTCAAGGGCTTCCGGGACTTCTATCCGGGGGAGATGCGGGCCCGGCGGCGGACGATGGACGCCGTGGAGGACGCGGCCCGCCGCTACGGCTTCCGCGAGATCGGGACGCCGGCGCTGGAGCGCGCGGAGATGTGGACGGACAAGTCCGGCGGGGACATCGTCACGGAACTCTACGACTTCGAGGATCAGGGCGGCCGGCACGTCACGCTCGCGCCGGAGTTGACGCCGACGGTCGCGCGGATGGTGGTGGCGCGCGGGCAGGCGCTCTCGAAGCCGATCAAGTGGTACTCGACGCGGGACTTCTGGCGCTACGAGGAGCCCCAGTCGGGCCGAAATCGAGAGTTCTACCAGACGAACGTGGACCTGTTCGGGTCGTCGGAGCCGACGGCGGACGCGGAGGTGCTGGCGACGGCGGCGGACGCGCTGACGGGGCTCGGGCTGACGGGCGACGACTTCGAGTTCCGCGTGAGCCACCGGGACGTCCTCGGCGGCGTGCTGAACAGTTTCGACGCGGACGTGCAGGTGCGGGACGCCATCCGCGTCGTGGACAAGCGCTCGAAACTCGACTACGACGACTACATCGACCGTCTCGCGGGCACGGGCCTCTCCGTCGCGGACGCGGAGGCGTTCGACGACGTAATCGCGTCGAACGACCTGGACGAACTCGTCGACTTCGCGGAGAGCGAGCGCGTCACGGACGCCGCCGCGAACCTCCGCGCGGTCCTCGCGGCGGCCGAGGACTACGGCGTCCGGGACTACCTCACGGTGTCGCTGACGACGGCGCGCGGCCTCGACTACTACACGGGCGTCGTCTTCGAGTGCTTCGACTCCACCGGGGAGGTCGGGCGCTCCGTCTTCGGCGGCGGGCGCTACGACGACCTCATCGAGTCGTTCGGCGGTCAGCCCACCCCCGCGGTCGGGTTCGCGGTCGGCTACTCGACGCTCCCGCTGCTCTGCCAGCGCGCGGGCGTCTGGCCCGAAGAGGAGGTCCGCACGGACTACTACGTCCTCTCCGTCGGGGACGTTCGGGACGTCGCCTCGCGGGTCGCGCGCGACCTGCGCGAGCGCGGGCACGTCGTCGAGTCCGACGTCGCGGACCGCTCGTTCGGCTCGCAGATGAACTACGCGGACGGCGTGAACGCCGAGACGGTCGTCATCGTCGGCGAACGCGACCTCGCGGACGGCAACGTCACCGTGAAGGACATGGACTCCGGCGATCAGGTTCAGGTTCCCGTCGATTCGTTCCCCGGCGAACACGACGAACCGCGATACCGCGACTACGCCTAGATGCGGAGTAGGGCGGCTCTACGTCCCGAAGCTGAGATATAACTAACCGCGTGGGGGGCGAACTCTCGCTCGCGATGAGTTCCACGAAACAGCGCTCGCGGGAGTCCGAGTCCGAGTCGAAGTCCCGGTCGGAGTCGCGGACGCGCGCTCGCGAGCGGAGCGCGCCGTCGTCGAACGCCTGGGCGCGATGGGTCGTCTACCTCGTCTCGACGCTCGTGACGGCGTACGCGGTCGAGTTCGTCTGGGGCGCCGGGAACGCGTCGCTCGCCGTGGTGATGGGCGTCGCGACGGGGCTGGCGGTCGCCGTCGCCGACGCCGTCGTCGTCTACGCGTAGCGCGCGGCGAGCCGAACGAGAGAAGGCGGCGGGACGCGTAGCCGGGGGCGTGCTCCGTCGCGCGTTCCGCGTCGCCTACGACGGCCGGCCGTTCCACGGCTTCCAGCGTCAGCCGGACGTTCCGACGGTTGAGGACGCGCTCTTCGACGCGCTCCGCGCGCACGGCCTGCTCGCGGACGGTGCGGTGCCGGACGGCTACGCGGCCGCGGGCCGCACGGACGCCGGGGTGTCGGCGCTCGCGCAGACCGTCGCGTTCGACTGCCCGGAGTGGTTGACGCCGCGCGCGCTGAACGCCGAACTCCACGATTCGGTGTGGGCGTGGGCGCACGCGGACGCCCCGCCGGCGTTCCACGCGACGCACCACGCGACGTCGCGCGAGTACGTCTACCACCTCTACGCGCCGGACGCGGACGGATCGCGCGCTCGGGAGGCCGCCGCGGCGCTCTCCGGCGAGTACGACTTCCACAACCTCACGACTGACCCGGACGGGACGGTGCGAACGCTCGCGCTCTCGGTCGCCGACGCGGGCGACTTCCTCCGCCTGCGGGCGCGCGCCGGCGGCTTCCCGCGCGGCCTGGTGCGCCGCCTCGCGTCGCTCGTGCGCGCCGTCGCCACCGGGGACGCGTCGCTCGCGAAGGTCGAACGCGTCCTCGCCTCCGACCCGCTCCCCGGCCCGGAGGGCGTTCCAGAGGCCCCGCCGGGACCGCTCGTGCTCGCGGCCGTCGACTACGACCTCGACTTCGTTCCCGACCGGCGCGCGGCGCGCGACGCCCGCGATTTCTTCGCGGACGCGGCCGCCCAGCATCGCGCGCTCGGCCGCGCGAACGCGACCGTTCGGGACGGCATCGGTGGGGCGCGGAACGCTTAACAGCGCCGCGGCGCGTCGTTTCGGACGAATGAGTGG
This sequence comes from Halarchaeum sp., assembly GCA_042216135.1. Lineage (GTDB taxonomy): Archaea > Halobacteriota > Halobacteria > Halobacteriales > Halobacteriaceae > Halarchaeum. The sequence continues at coordinate 4,068 of JBDGUG010000075.1, forward strand.
CGTCCCGGAGCGATCCGAAATCGAGGAGTCGTACAAGTGGGACCTCGACAGCGTCTACGACGCCCGCGAGGCGTGGGAGGACGACTTCGAGCGGGCGAAGGCGGCCATCGAGGACCTCGAATCGTACGAGGGGCGGGTGACGGAGGACGGCGAGACGCTCCTCGCGTTCTTAGAGGAGTACGAGGACGTGGCGCGGACGGTGTCGATGCTCGCGGCGTACGCGCGGATGCGCGCCGACGAGGACACGCGCGACCAGGACGCGCAGGGGTTGAAGTCCCGCGGGTCCGCGCTCGCGTCGCGGCTCTCGTCGGCGACTGCGTTCCTCGAACCGGAACTCCAGTCGCTCGACAGGGAGACGCTCGACGGGATGGTCGCGTCGACGGACGGCCTCGACCGATACGAGCACTACCTCGACGACGTCTTCCGGATGAAGGAGCACACGCGCTCCGCGGAGGTGGAGTCGCTAATCTCCGAGTTCGGCGAGGTGTTGGGCGCGCCCGGCGACATCTACGGGATGTTGACGAACGCGGACCTGGAGTTCCCGACGGTCGAGGACCCGGACGGCGAGGACGTCCGGATCACGCAGTCGAACTTCACGACGCTCTTGAAGGAGCGCGACCGCGCGTTCCGGCGGAGCGTCCACGAGTCGTTCTACGAGCGCCTCTCGGAGGTCCGGAACACCATCGGCTCCTCCCTGCAGTACTCGGTGAAGTCGGACGTGAAACTCGCGAACGCGCGCGGCTACGACACGGCGCGCGAGGCGGCGATGGACGGCCCGAACGTCCCCGTGGAGGTGTACGACAACCTCGTGGAGACGGTGCGCGGGAACCTCGACGCGCTCCACCGGCACGTCGACCTGAAGCGGCGCGCGCTCGACGTCGACGAGCTGGAGATGTGGGACGTCTACATGCCCATCACGGACGCCGACGACCCCGACATCGACTACGGGACGGCCTGCGACTACATCGTCGAGGCCGTTGCGCCGCTCGGCGAGGACTACCAGTCGCGCGTCGCCGAGGGTCTCGATTCGGGCTGGGTGGACGTCTACGAGAACAGGGGGAAGCGTTCGGGCGCGTACTCCGGCGGGACGTACGACACCCAGCCGTTCATCCTGATGAACTATCAGGACGACCTGGAGTCGGTGTACACGCTCGCGCACGAACTCGGCCACTCGCTGCACAGCCAGTTGTCGAGCGAGCACCAGCCGTACGTCTACAACGACTACGAGATATTCGTCGCCGAAGTCGCCTCGACGGTGAACGAGAGCCTGCTCACCCACCACCTCCTCGAACGCCTCGACGACGACGCGCTCCGCGCGCACGTCCTCGACCAGTACTTGGAGCGGTTCCGCTCGACGCTCTTCCGGCAGACGCTCTTCGCGGACTTCGAGCACACCATCCACACGATGGAGGAGGAGGGGACGCCGCTCACGCCGGACGCCCTCGACCGGGAGTACGGCGACCTGAAGCGCGAGTTCTACGCGAACGCGCACGTGGACGAGCACGTGACGCGCGAGTGGATGCGCATCCCGCACTTCTACTACAACTACTACGTCTACCAGTACAGCACGGGGATCAGCGCCGCCGTCGCGCTCACCCAGGGGATCCTGGAGGGCGACGCGGACGCCGCGGAGGCGTACGTGGACTTCCTGAAGAGCGGGTCGACGGAGTACCCGCTCGAACTCCTGTCCGGCGCGGGCGTGGACATGTCCTCGCCGGCGCCCGTCGAGGCCGCTATCGACGTCTATCGGGACTACCTCGACGAGGCCGAGGACCTGGTCGCGTAGGACGACCCAAAGGAACTTCTTTCTCCGGGGCGTAGCACGGCCAAACAGATGTCTCGTAGCCCTACTCTACCGGACCGTCCGACGCTCGACCTCGACCCCGAGTCGAGCCCGGAGGAGCGGTTGGCGGCGCTCCGGGAGCACCTGCGGCGGCTGGTCGACGTGAACGAGCAGCTCGACGACCAGCTCGCGGCGGTTCGGGACCACCGCGCGGACCTCCGCGAAGAGGTCGACGACCTCCAGCGCGAGAACGAGACGCTGAAGACGGCGTCCCTCTACCTCGCGACGGTCGAGGACCTCTCCGAGGACGGCGCGGTCGTGAAGCAGCACGGGAACAACCAGGAAGTCCTGACCGACGTCTCCGAGCGGATGCGCGAACGCATCGAGGTCGGTGACCGAGTCACCATCAACGACTCGTTCAGCATCCAGGACGTCCTCGACGCGGAGACGGACGCCCGCGCGCAGGCGATGGAGGTCGATCAGTCGCCCTCCGTCGAGTACGAGGACATCGGCGGCCTCGAAGAGGAACTGCGCGAGGTCCGCGAGGCGGTCGAGGACCCGCTCGTGAACCCCGAGCAGTTCGCGGCCGTCGGCGTCGAACCGCCGAGCGGCGTGCTCCTGCACGGCCCGCCGGGCACGGGGAAGACGATGATGGCGAAGGCCGTCGCGAACGAGACGGACGCGACGTTCATCAAGATGGCCGGCAGCGAGCTCGTCCAGAAGTTCATCGGCGAGGGCTCGCGGCTGGTTCGTGACCTCTTCGACCTCGCCGCGCAGGAGGAGCCGGCGATCCTCTTCATCGACGAGATAGACGCCGTCGCGGCCGAGCGCACGGACTCGAAGACGTCCGGGGACGCGGAAGTCCAGCGGACGATGATGCAGCTCCTCAGCGAGATGGACGGCTTCGACGAGCGCGGGGACGTCCGCATCATCGCCGCCACCAACCGCTTCGACATGCTCGACTCGGCGATCCTCCGCCCCGGGCGCTTCGACCGCCTCATCGAGGTCCCCGAACCCGACCAGGAGGCCCGCGAGCGCATCATCGAGATCCACACGCGCGAGATGAACCTCGCCGAAGCGGTCGACTACCAGTCGCTCGCGGCGAAGACCGAGGGGTTCAGCGGCGCGGAACTCGAATCGCTCACGACCGAAGCGGGGATGTTCGCGATCCGCGACGACCGCGCGGAGGTCACGATGGCGGACTTCGAGGCCGCGTACGAGAAGATCGTCGAGAACGCCGAGGACGGCTCGCTCCCGCCGTACGCGAGCTACGTCCGCTGACCCGCGCTCGCACTCGCGATCGCACTCGTTTTCGCCGCCGTATCGACACCCCTTAGCGCGCGCCGCCCCGCAGGTTCGACTATGAGCACGATCCGTGTCGTCTGGGGGACGGGGACGGGGCCGACCGCGATGTCGGCGTACGACGCCGCGCTCGCGGACGCGAACGTCCACGACTACAACCTCGTCACCGTCTCCTCCGTCGTTCCGGCGGCGGCGGCCGTCGAGGCCGTCGGGACGGCGCCCGACCTCGGCCCCGCGGGGAACCGGCTCACGGTCGTGGAGGCGCACGCGAACGCCGCGGGGCCGCGCCACCTCTCCGCGGGCCTCGGGTGGACGCGGGAACCCGACGGGCCGGGGCTCTTCTACGAGGTGGCGGACGAGACCGACCCCGAGGACGTCGAAGCGCGCGTGCGCGCCGGCCTCGACGCGGGCCGCGAACTGCGCGACTGGGCGTTCGACGGCGAGCAGGTGGAGACGACGACCGTCGCGGCGGACAGCGGCGAGTACGCGTCCGCGGTCGTGGTCGCCTGCTACGGCGAGAGCGAGCCGATAATCTGAGTGCCGGGGGAGGAAGACCTTTCAACCGCGTAGTGACTACACGGGAGTATGAACGGGAACACCCCGTACGCCGGGCCGAACGTGGATGGGGCGAGCGAGGTCGAGCTCACGCCCGAGCAGCGCCGCGCGCTCCGCGACAGCCTCGCTCGCATCGCGGCCCGCACGCGCGACTACCTCCCGGACGAGTACGTCGTCGGCGCCGAAATCGGGAGCAACCACGACGGCACGCGCGCGACCGTCGCGGTGCGCCCGCCGGTCGGGAACGCCGTGAGCGCGGGATTCACGCCCGAGTTCGACGAGGAGGACACCGACATCGTGCCGGCGTCCGAGCGCGACGAGGTCGCGCAGGGTCTCGCGGCGTCCGCGGCGCTCCAGGTCAAGCGCGCGTTCCAGGGGCGCTCCGAGGATCCGATCGCGAAGTAATCAGACGCCGGTGCGCCCGCCGCGCCCGGGCGGGTCGCCGAACATCGCGTAATTGATGAGCGCCATCGCGACGACGCCGCCGGCGGTGACGCCGGTTCGGAGCGGCGCGCCGACGGCGACGCTCGCGCACGCGCCGGCGAGGATGGCGAGCGGAACCGCGGCGAGCACGACGTCGGCGCGGGTCGCGCTCGGTTCGCGGGCGGTCCGTCCCACTGGCTGATCGTTCTCTCGCACGATGCCTCACCGTCCCGTACTTCTCGCCCGACCGTAGAAAATTTTACGGGCGGAGACGAGCGGAGAGCGTGTGAAGTATTATCTCAGGCCGTTATCGCGGGGAGTCTGACGACGAGTCGGTCGCCGCTGTCGTCGCCCTCGAACCGGAACTCCCCGTCGGACTCCTCCACCGCCCACTTCACCGTCCAGAGGGCGATGCCGTTCGCGTGCTCGAACGCCGTCTCCGTCGTCGCGTCGAAGACGACCCGGTCCTGTCCGCCGATCGACGGGTCGTCGTCCGTCACCGCGACTTCGACGACGCCGTCGACGACCCGGCACGTCACGCGGAGGGCCGAGACGTTCCCGCCG
>JBDGUG010000075.1:8794-26454 GCA_042216135.1 Halarchaeum sp.
GACGACGCCGTCGACGACCCGGCACGTCACGCGGAGGGCCGAGACGTTCCCGCCGAGGGCGACGTCGAGGAGGTCACCGAGCGCCACCCGGACGAGGCGGTGCGCGCACGCCACCGCGTCCTCGTCGACGTCCGCCGTGACGTCGACGCCCGGTCGTTCCTCGGCGAGTTCGGCGACGAGTTCGGCGAGGCGGTCGCCGACCGGGACCGGTCCCGTGGACGTGTCCTCGAGCAGTCCCTCGATGGCTCGCGCTCGCGTCGCGACGTCCACGAGGCGGTTCGCGCGCGCCCGGAGCAGTTCTAGCTCCTCGGGTTCGGTCTCGAATCGGTCGCCGACCTCGTCGGCGCAGCCGAGGATCACGTTCAGGTCGGTGCGGACGTCGTGTCGGAGGACGCGATTGAGGACGGAGAGCCGCTGTGCGAGCCTGTCGGCCTCCTCGCGGGCGGCCTCCACGCTCGCCTGTGCGGCCCGCCGTCGCGCGTCCACGTGGCCGATGAGCAGACCGGTCGCGCCGCCGCCCGCCGCCCACATCACTATCGAGAACTGGGCTTCGACGAGCGCCGACCCCTTCGCTTCCTGGTAGACGAACGTCATCGCGGCCGCGATTCCGAGCGCGAAGACGCCGCCGGCGAACCACCGACAGAGCAGCCACCCGGAACGCGCGCCGGGGTCGCGCTCGCGGGCCCTGTAGTACGTGAACGCGACCATGCCGAGGAGGCAGACCATCGTGACGCTCCCCCCGAGGAGGTCGATCACCTCGTGCACCTCGTCGGGCTGGCCGACGACGTGGAGGAGCGCGTACGCGAGGAAGAGCGCGGCCGCTCCGCCGATGACCGTCCAGCCGGCGCGTGACCTGGCCGCGCTCTCGCGCATCTACCGGGTCGAGGCGGCCGGGACGGGTAAACCCTCTCCTTATGTCGAGTCGCTTACTTCCCCCAGAACGGGTCGCGCTTGCGCTGGGTCTCGAGGAACTGGTGGAGGGCCTCGCGCTCGTCCGCCGGAATCTCCTCCAGGAGTTCCTGTTCGAGGACTTTCGCGTGCTTCTCCGGGAGGTCCACCCAGAGTTCGTCGCCCTCGTCGATATCGCGGCCGATGGTCGGGCCGTCGATGCTGACCGCCACCTCGTTGCCGGCGCGGACTTCGTCGACGTCCTCGCCCTGGTCCTGGATGCCCTTCACGACGCCGACGCGGTGAATCTCGTTCCCGTCGAAGTAGCCGACCGGCGTGTTGCGCTTGAGGGTCCCCGATATCACTTCGACGCCGACGACGGCGGGGTCGGACTGGCGGAAGACGTGGTCGTCGAGGATGAGGAAGCGCGCGGGCCGCATCACGTTCTCGAAGACGGCTTCCTTCTGCCGGCGCTCTATCTCGTCGACGAACCCCTCGTACTCCTCGACGAGCTGATAGATGACGTCGCTCTCGAAGATCCGAACGTCGTCCTGTTCCGCGCGCCCCGCGGCGTCGCCGAGCACGTCCACGTTGAACCCGAGGATGACGCGGTGCTCCTCCTCCTCGACGGTGGTCGCCATCGAGACGTCGCGCGGCGCGATGTCACCGACCTCGGCGCGCATGATCGGAATCTCCGCCTCGTCCAGCGCGTTCGCCATCGCCTCTAAGCTCCCGAGCGTGTCCGCCTTCACCACGATACCCTCCTCGCCCGTCTCCACGGCGACCTCCGCGAGTTCCTCCTGGACGTCCGCGATGACGTCGTCGAGGTCGCGGTTCCGCACGACCCGGACGGGCGCGCCCGCGATGGCGTCGTCGAGGTCGGGCGCGGCAATCTTCACGCCCGCCGCGGCCGCTATCTCGTCCACCTTCTCGAAGCGGTTCTCCGTGCGTATCTCCGCGAGCGGCCGGGGCTTCAGGAGCGCGCGCACGTCCGTCACGATGGGGCCGTTCACCCCGCCGACGACGATAGTATCGTCCGCCCGAACGGTGCCGTCGTAGAGGATGACGTCCAGCGTCGTCCCGAACCCCTGTTCTTCCTTCACTTCGAGGACGGTGCCGGCGCCCGGCCCCGTCACGTCTATCTCCATGTCCTCCTTCATGTAGCGCTGCGCGAGGCCCATCAGGACCGCGAGGAGGTCCGGGACGCCCTCGCCCGTCTCCGCGGAGACGGGGACGACGCCGACGTTCGAGCGGAAGTCCTGCACACGCCAGTAGAAGTCGGAGGAGAACCCGGCGTCGGAGAGTTCGCCGATGATCTCGTAGAGTTTCTCGTTGAACGCCGTCTCCACGCGATCCGACTGCTCGGCGACCGTCTGCTGGATCGGCGCGTCCTCGTGGACCTGCCAGCCCGGAATCGTGTCCACCTTGTTCGCCGCGACGACGAACGGCGTCTGCGAGTCCGCGAGGATGCGGATCGCTTCCTCCGTCTGTGGCTGGAAGCCGTCGTTCACGTCCACGACGAGGATGGCGATGTCCGCCAGCGCGCCGCCGCGCGAGCGCAGCGTCGTGAACGAGTGGTGGCCGGGCGTGTCGATGAACAGCAGGCCCGGAAGGTCGAACTCCGCCGGATCGACGAGGCTCCCCGCCACCTCGCCGACGACGTCGAGCGGCACGGCCGTCGCGCCGATGTGCTGGGTGATGGCGCCCGCCTCCCCCTCGATAACCGTCGAGCCACGGATCTTGTCTAGCAGGCTGGTCTTCCCGTGGTCGACGTGGCCGAGCACGGCTACGATGGGCGTCCTGAGACCCCCGGTGTGTGTGTCCTCCGACATCCAGAATCACTCCAGAACCGCGGTTGTCCGAACGGAGGCGGCAACGACAGGTAAACCTCCCGAATCCCGTCGCGCGCGAGCGCGGCCCGCCCCGTCGCGCCCCCTCATCCCCGAACGACGAACGCGGCCCCGACGACGACGAGGAGCGACGCGACCGCGAGCCGCCACGTCACGCGCTCGTCGCGCCGGAGGAAGACGGCCGCGCCGGCGACGACGAACAGCGTGCTCGCGCCGAGCAGCGGCGTGACGACGGCCACTGGCGCGCGGTCGAGCGCCGCGTAGTACGTGACGAGGTAGCCGGTGTTCGCGACGCTCGCCCCCACCAGCCACCGGTTCACGCGCGGCCGCCACGCCCGCCCGCTCGCCCGCACTCGCCACGCGAGGTAGCCGCCGAACCCGAGCGCGGCCGCGGCGACGCGCGCGGTGAGGCCGACGAGGGGCGGCGTCCCCGCCGCCAACCCCAGCTTCGTGAACACGGGGTCGACGCCGAGGAAGAGCGCCGCCGCAACCGGGAGCGAGACGTCGAGCAGGAGCCGTCGCCCGGACGCCGTCGTCGGTTCGCGCGCCGAGTCGAGGGCGACGACGGCGCCGCCGAGGACGAGGAGGGCGACGCCGGCGGCGAGCGCGAGCGTGACCGACTCCCCGAGCACGACCACCGCGACGGCCGTCGCGAAGACGGGGAAGAGTGCTTTCAGCGGTTCGGCGCGGCTGGCGCCGAGGCGGGCGATGCCGTGGAAGTAACAAAAGCGCGCGAGGAGCGACCCGAGCAGGCCAGACGCGGCGAACGCCGCGAGCGCGCGCGGCGTGAGCCCGTAGTCGGGATACGCGGTGACGCCCGCGACGGGCGCGAGGACGAGCAGGTTCGTCGCGAACATCACGGCGACGACGTCCGCGACGCGATGCGTTCTCGTGCCGATCCGGACCGTCAGGCTCTGCGCGGCGAGGAAGAGCGCCGAGAGGACGGCGAGGGCGGCGCCGATGACGGCGTCGGACATTCCCCTCGACGTCCGTGCCGGCGGCGGTTAACGCTCGCGGACGCGCCCCGCTCGTCGTCCCCGCGCCCCGCAATGCGCGCGCGACGGCGCCGCCAGACTCAAACGCCGGTTTGGGCGTCCGCCACGTCCATGCCCCGCCGGCCGGTGGGTTCCCGACGTGACCCGCTCGTTCCCCGACTCGTTCGGCGGCCGACTCGGCTGGGTCGTCCGCGAGAGCACCGTCGTCCTGACCATCGCGCTCTTCTGGGTCGTCGTCGGCGTCGCGCTGACGCTCGTCCTCGGCGGCGTCGGCGTCGCCCTCCGACTCGCGAACCTCGGCGCGTTCCGGCTCCTCTACGAGTTCGCGAGCGGCGGCCTCGTCTGGGGGCTCGTCACCCCGCTCGCGGGCGCGACGACGCTCCTCTACGTCGTCGTCCGCGCCGGCACCGTCCTCGTCGAGCGCTACCGCCGGGCGTAGCGTCAGACGCGAGCCGACGGTTTAAGTGGGATGCGGGCCGAGATGGGTGTATGGCCGACATCCTCGCCGAGAACCTCTCCGGGAAGGCCGTCATGGGCTCGGACGGGACGCAGCTCGGGATGCTCTACAACATCACGATGAACCTCAAGAGCGGGACGCTCTCGGACCTCCTCGTCGAGCAGACCGAGGAGACCGATCAGATCGCGCTCGACTTCCCGACGGACGAGAACGGACGCTACCGCATCCCCGTCGGGCGCGTGCAGGCCGTGAAGGACTACATCGTCGTCTCCCGATAGTGCGCGTCCTCGACTCGTCCGCGTTCATCGACGAGTACGACGTCGACGGGCCCGCAGCGACGGTGCCCGCCGTCCGCGAGGAGCTCGAGGACGCCGCGAGCTACCGCTTCGACGCGCTCGAAGGCGGCGGGATGCGCGTCCACGTCCCCGACGACGTCTCCGTGCGCCGCGTCCGCGCCGCCGCCGAGCGCACCGGCGACCGGGACGTCCTCTCCGAGACGGACGTGCGCGTGCTCGCCGCCGCCCTCGAACTCGACGCCACTCTCGTCACCGACGACTACGCGATGCAGAACGTCGCCGACGCCCTCGACCTCGCCGTCGACGTCGTCTCCAAGGACGGGATCAGCGAACGCCGCGACTGGCGCTTCCAGTGTCAGGGCTGCGGCCGCGAGTTCGACGAGAACCGCGAGCGCTGCCCCATCTGTGGCTCCGACCTCGCGCGGAAGAACCCGAGCTAGGGCGACGAGACGGCGAAGTAGACCCACGCGAACTGCACGGCGTCGTAGCCGCCGTGCGCGAGCGCCGCCGCGACGACGCTGTCCGTGCGCTCGTAGACCACCGCGAGGACGAGCGAGACGGCGAAGAGTCGTGCGAGCGTCGTTCCGACCGCCGCCGGCCCGCCGCCCGTGCTCGCGTACGCGGGCAGGTGGACGAGCGTGAAGACGACGCAGCCCACCACGACGGCGCCGCGCCGCGAGAACGCTTCGTAGAGCCCCTTCTGGACGACGTTCCGCATCAGGAGCTCCTCGCCCGGCCCGACGAGGAGCAGCGAGACGGGTACGAGCGCGAGGCCGAGCAGCGGCGCGGCCCGGATCTGTTCGACGGTGCTGTGCGTCGCGCCCGACACGCCGAGCATTCGGGTCGCCGCGCTCGCCGCGACGAGCACGACGAACATCCCGACGAGGCCGCCGACCGTCCACGCGGCCGCGCGCCGGTCGAAGCGCACGTCGAGGTACGTCCACTCGCGCCCGCTCAGCGCGACGTACGCGAGCGCGGCGAGGCCGAGACCGACCGCGGACGCCGCCTGTCCCGCGACGGTGGACGCGAGCGCGGGCGCCGGGAGGACGCCGATGGCGCCCCGAACGACCGACGCGACGAGCGCGGCGACGACGAGGCCGCCGAACGCGACGCCGACCACCAGCCCGGTCGTTCGCGCCCGCGCCCCGAGGCCGTTCGCGTCCACGCTCGCGTAGTCCGCGACGGCGAACGCGAGCGCGAGCGCGGCGAGCGCGAACCCCGCGGGAACGCCGACGTCGACGGCGGCACCGCTCCCGGCGGCCGCCGGGAGGACGAGCGCCGCGAACGCCGTCGCGCCGAACAGGGCGGCGAACGCGCCCGCGACGAGCGCGCCGCGCCGGTCCACGAGGCCGCGACGGCGCGCGAGGAACGCGACCGTGGCCGCGAGCGCGAACGCCGCCGGCTCCGGTTGCACGCTCGCGACCGGCGCGAACGGGAGCGCGCTCGTCCACGGGAGGCCCGCGCTCGCGACGCCGAGACCGGCCGCGAGGAACCCGAGGTCGGCCGCGAGACTCCCCGGTCGCCAGCGACTGTCGTCGCTCTCGCGTGGCTCGCCGTCCGTGGCCGCCTCCTCCGAACCGTCGGCGCTCATTCCCGCGCGACCCGGAGCGTCTCCTTCTCCGGGAGCGCCTCCTCGCCGCGGAGGATGCCGCGCGCCACCTCCTTCCCCCACTCGACCGCGGGCTGAACGAACGTCTCCACGTCGTAGAGTTCTCCCGCGAGCACCGTCGCGGCCTCCATCCCGTAGAGGAGGCCGCCGAGCGATTCGGCGTCCGCGCGCTCGATTTCGACGCGGAGCGTCGGCAGGCCGACGTCCGCGAGGCTCGCCTCCGTCGCCTCGAACTCGGCGTCCCGGAGGCCGCCGAGCGTCGCGCCGTCGAGGTAGTCCAATCCGTCCAAGTCGGCGCTCGGGATGGCGACGTCCGGCGTCTCGCGGGCGCGCACGAACGTCACGACCTTGTCGTTCGGGCCGGCCCGGTAGAGCTGGAGCTGGCTGTGCTGGTCGGTCGCGCCGAGCGCGCGCACCGGCGTCTGCCCGAGGCCGTCCTTCCCGAGGCTCTCCGCGTGCAACTGGGCGTACCACTCCGCGTACGTCTCCAGGGCCTCGTGGTAGGGCATCATCACGTTCGCGCTCGCGCCGCGCTCGTCGAGCGCGTACGCCAGCGCGCCGTACGCGTACGCCGGCGTCTCGAACAGCGACCCGGAGAGCGAGTCGCGCTCGGCGCGCGCGCCGGCGAGCACGGCCTCGATATCGACGCCGAGGATGGCGGCGGGAGCGAGCCCCACCGTGGAGAGCACGGAGAACCGCCCCGGGACGCCCGACGGGACGTCCAGCGCCGGCAGGTCGTGCGCGTCCGCGAGTTCGCGGAGATTGCCTTCCTCTCCGGTGGTGACGAGCGTGCGCTCCGTCCAGTCCACGCCCGCGTCCTCGTACGCCTCCCGCACGACGAGGAAGTTCGCGAGCGTCTCCGCCGTCGTCCCCGAGCGCGAGACGACGTTCACCGCCGTCGATTCGAGGTCGAGCGAGTCGAGGAGCGCCGCCGTGTGCGACGGGTCGACGTTGTCGAGGTAGTGCGCGTCGCCGTCCGCGAGCGCGTCCGTGAGCGTCGCCGCGCCCAGCGCGCTCCCGCCGATACCGACCGTCAGCGCCGTCTCCGCGTCCGCGAGCGGTTCGACCGCCGCACGGATCGCTGCCGGATCGCACGTCTCCGGGAGGTTCAACGCCGCGTGCCCGAACTCGCCGTCCGCCATCCCCGCGGCGATACGCTCGTGCGCGTCCGCGACGCGCCCGTCGAGCCGTTCGAGATAGCTCCGGGGCACGCCCGGCGTCGCGACCGAATCCAGCGCGTTCCCGATGTCGACGTCCATACGCGTTCGTTTCGCGCCTTCACCATAACCTACCCGCTCACGACGCCCGCTCGTTCGGCTCCGCGTGGCTCGCCGGTCCTGCGTCCCCGCTCGCCCGTTCGGCGACGCCTGCGGCGTCGCCAGCCAGCGAAACCCGGAAAAGTACACCTCGCCTAACGGGCCCATGAGCGATTCGAAGACGAGCACGTTCGTGGTGACGCACGCCGACGACGGGTCGGCGATGCTCTCGGACGTCCACGGCGGGCAGGTCCACACGCTCTCCGACAATCCCGGCGTCGAGGCGGGCGAAGTGGTGGAGGCGACGGTGGCGCCCGACCCGCCGATGGAGGTCACGTACTCCGTGGTGGAGGTGGACGCGCGCTACGAAATCGAGGTGTTCGCGAGCGAGGAGGCGCCGACGCAGCAGGCGCGCGACATCGGTGAGGGCCTCCCGGAGGGCGAGGTGGCGACCCGGGAGCGCGCGGGGGACGGCGAGATTCACGTCCTCGCGGTGCCGGAGGGACGCACCGAGGACGCCGTCGCGGACGTCGTCGCGGACGACGCGACGGTGGAGCGCGCGGCCCGCGTGGGCGCGCGGCGCGTCGAAGTACGAAGCGAACCCGGTCTCGTGAACGTCCGATACCTCCCCTGACGGCCGATGGGGTCTATTTGCGTCGTGGTAGCACACCTCCGACGACCTTTTATTTTGACCTCTCGTAACCGACGTTAACCATGATGGCGACGACGCACGCGTTCGCGGGACTCCTGGTCGCCGCCGCCGCGAGCGCGGTGACCGGCGACGCGGCCCCGCTCGTGTTCGCCGCGGGCCTGTTCGGGGGGCTGTTCCCCGACTTCGACCTCTACGCCGGCCACCGGAAGACCCTGCACTTTCCCGTCTACGGGGCGCTCGCGGGCGTCCTCGGGGCCGGCGCCTACCTCGTCGTCGGCGGGACGCTCGCGCTCGCGCTCGCCGTGTTCCTGCTCGCCGCCGCGCTCCACGCGGCCAGCGACGTCCTCGGCGGCGGCCTCGAACTCCGCCCGTGGGAGGGGACGAGCGAGCGCGCCGTCTACGACCACTTCAACGGCGTCTGGTGGCGCCCGCGACGCTGGATCCGATACGACGGCGCGCCCGAGGACGCCCTGGTCGGCCTCGCGCTCGCTATCCCCGGGTATCTCGCCGTCTCCGGGGCGCTCCGAACGCTCGTCCTCGCCGCCGTCGTCGTCTCCGTCGGCTACGCCGCCGTCCGCAAGCCGATGGTCGCGCTCGCCGAACGCCTCGTCGCCGCGACCCCCGCGCCCGTCCTCGCGTACGTCCCCGCGCGCTTCGTCGAGGACATCGCGTAGCGCGGGGACGTGGCGGACGCGCGACCGGTTCGACGCAGTGGTTAGTCCGACGAGATAAGCGAACCCTTATCCGAAACGCCGTCGCTACTCGAAGGCATATGCCTTCGTTCGACGTTCCGGAGGTGGACTACTCACGGTACTCGAACCGGCAGCTCGCAGCGGTGCCGCTCGCACTGCTCGCGCTCGCGCTGCTGGTCCTCGCCGTGTGGTGGTTCCTCAACGGTACACCTGTCTCGCTCGGCATCGAGTTCACGGGCGGGACGGAACTCACGCTCCACGCCGCAACCGCGACGCCGACACAGGACACGATCCGGCAGGCCTTCTCCACCGCTCCGCTCTCCGTGCGCTCCATCCCCTCCCAGTCGGACACGTTCATCGCCACGTTCGAACCCGGTACGAACGCGACAGCCCTCCAGAATCAGGCGCAGGCCGCCGGATTCAACGTGACCGCGACCACTGGGACCTCCCCGACGTTCGGCCAGAAGTCCCAGAGCTTCGCGCTGCTCGGCCTCGTCGGCTCCTTCGTCGGGATGGCCGTCGTCGTCTTGGCGCTCTTCCGCACGTTCGTCCCGAGCGCCGCCGTCGTCGTCTCCGCGTTCGGCGACATCGTCGTCCCGCTCGCGCTCATGGACCTCTTCGGCATCCAGCTCTCGCTCGGCACCGTCGCCGCGCTCCTGATGCTCATCGGCTACTCCGTCGACTCCGACATCCTCCTGACCAACCACGTCCTCCGGCGCTCCGGGGACTTCTACGAGAGCGTCCACCGCGCGATGCAGACCGGTGTGACGATGACCGTCACCTCGCTCGCCGCGATGGCCGTCATGACCGTCGTCGCCTACCTGTTCGGCATCGGCCTCCTGACGAGCATCGGCATCATCCTCGTCTTCGGCCTCACCACCGACCTGATCAACACGTACATGCTCAACCTCAGCCTGCTCCGCTGGTACAAGTACGAGGGGGTGAGCCGATAGATGGCGCCCAGCATCCGCGAGAACTGGCGGGTCGCCGTCCTCATCGTCCTCCTCCTCGGTAGCCTCGGCGCGCTCTTCGTCCCCGGTGCCGCGCCCGTCACCGGGACGGCCGGCGGGAACGCCACCGCCGCGTCGTCCGGCCCGACGAACCTCCAGTACGGCCTCCAGCTATCTGGCGGGACGCGCGTCCGCGCCCCCGTCGTCGGCCTCACCGCCGAAGACCTCCAGATATCCCCCGACCAGGACCAGAGAGCCCTCCGCCAGCGCATCGCCGCGAACCTCACCGACACGTCCGCCACGGACGTCAAGATCCGAATCTACACCGACTCGACGGACACCATCGAGGTGTTCTCGAACGTCAGCCAGCCCGCGTTCCGCGACGCGCTCGACGCCGCCGGCGTCTCCGGCGGCACCGTCCGGGACGGCGTCACGGAGGCCACCCGGAGCGACATCGTCGACACGCTCTCGCAGAAGGTGAACGCGCTCGGCTTCTCCGGCGCGCGCGTCAGCCAGCAGTCGTCCATCGGGAGCGACACCCACTACATCGTCATCGAGGCGCCGAACACGAACCTCACCGAGGTGTACGACCTCGTCCGGAGCCGCGGACAGGTCCACGTCGACGCGTACCACCCGGTGAACGACAGCGCACAGGTGAACGACACGGTCCTGACGAACGAACAGCTACAGGCCGCACAGGTCAGTAACCCGACGACCCAGCAGGGCTTCCCCGTCGTCCCCGTCACGCTCACCGACGACGCCGCGCGGTCCTTCTCGCAGGCCATGCGCGACTACGGCTACACGAGCGAGGAAGGCATCTCGAACTGCCAGTATCCGGGCGGCACCCCCGGGAGCGAGTACTGCCTCCTCACCGTTCGGGACGGCAAAGTCGTCTACTCCGCGGGCGTCGCGCGCGGCCTCGCGAACGACTTCGAGAACGGCGACTTCCAGAAGGACCCGACGTTCGTCCTCCAGACGTCCTCGATGAGCGAGGCCCGTCAGGTCGCCGTCGACCTGCGCGCCGGCGCGCTCCCCGCGTCGCTCGACCTGCAGAAGGACGACGTCTATCACATCGACGCGTCGCTCGCACAGCGCTTCAAGCCCCTGAGCTTCATCACGGGCCTCATCGCGACGCTCGTCGTCAGCCTCGTCGTCTACCTCCGCTACGGCCGCGTGCGCGTCGCCGCGCCGATGGTCGTGACGGCGCTGAGCGAGGTCATCATCCTCCTCGGGTTCAGTTCGCTCGTCGGCCTCTCGCTGAACCTCTCGCACATCGCCGGGTTCATCGCCGTGATCGGGACGGGGGTGGACGACCTCGTCATCATCGCCGACGAGGTCACGAGACGCGAAGTGTCCTCACAGCGCGTCTTCCAGAGCCGCTTCCGCAAGGCATTCTGGGTCATCGGCGGCGCGGCCGCCACCACCATCATCGCGATGAGTCCGCTCGCGTTCCTCTCGCTCGGTGACCTCCGCGGGTTCGCCATCGTCACCATCCTCGGCGTCCTCGTCGGCGTCCTGCTGACGCGGCCCGCGTACGGTGACATCCTCCGCTACCTCATCACCGACCAGAACTGACGGCGCGGCTTCTCTCTTTCTCGTTCTCCCGTTCGCGTTCGCCGCCTAGTCGAAGTCCGCGAGCGTCGCGTCCGTGACGTCCGTCGCGTCCGTCTCGAACTCGGGGAGCGCGACGAACTCGAGGCCGGCGTCCCGGCACGCGCGCTTCACGCGCGTCGACGCCGAGGGCGCGACGAGCATCCCCCGGACGTCCCCGGCGTCGGTGTCCGCGCCGCGCTTCGCGCCGTCCTCCCGGTAGAGCGAGACGTAGCGCTGGAGCTGGTCGAAGTGCGTGAGCGTCGCCTGCACGCGCTTCACCTCGACGACGACGGGCGTCCCCGACTCGTCCACGGCGTAGAAGTCCACGAAGCCGTACTTCGTCTCGCGCTCGTGTTCGACGATACGCATCCCGTCTTCGAGGCAGTCCGGGTTCGCCTCGATGTACTCGTGCATCTCCGCCTCCGTCCCGGACTCCTCGTACTCCGCGGCGTCGTCCGCGTCGAAGCGCGTGAGGCCGTACGTCTCGTGGACGCGCACCTCCACGCGCTCGCGGGGGTTCGAGCGCCGCGCGACGATGACCGGTTGGTCGGCCGCCTCCGCGACGTCCGTGACGACCGTTCCGCCCGACGGCATCCAGTTCACGGGCTTGTGCTTCGTCGGCTGATGCACGAGCAGCGTCCCGTCCGGTTTCGCGACGACGAGGCGGTCCCCGCGGCCGAGATAGCCGCTCGTCCGCCCGTCGTACTCCACCTCGCAGTCCACCTCGGCGGTGACGACGGCGCCCTCGTGGAGCGCCGCTCTCACCACCTCGGCCACCGTCGCCGCGTCCGGCGCGTCGTATCGCTCGACTCCCATTCGTCCCCCTCGACGCGGGCGACCCACAAATCGCCTGCGCTCGCCCGCCGCCTAGAAGTCCGCGAGGCTCGACTGGTCCGCGGCCGCGAGGACGTCGCGAGACGTCGCCCACGACGCCCGCGCGCAGGCGGGGAGTTCGCCGTGCTCGCGGACGTACTCGCGGAGGAAGTCGCGCGTCGCCGGATCGCTCGGGTAGCCGCTCCCGACGGCCCCGTACTCCTCACTGAGCGCGTCCACGTGCGCGTCCCGCGCGACTTTCGCGACGACGCTCGCGGCGCTCACGAGCGGGTGGGCGTCGTCCGCGCCGTGCTCCGCGACGAGTTCGACGTCCGCGTCCACGTCCGCGGCGACCCGCCGCCCGAAGCGTGCTTCGTCCACGTCCCCGGCGTCCACCGTCCCGGCGAGGCCGTCCGCCGCCACCGCGTCGAGCGCTTCGGCCTGCGCGGCGACGGTGAGCGCGTTCATGTCCGTCTCGGGGTCGTCGATGCGCTCGACGGCGATTTCGGCGACGCCGACGGCCGCGACGTCGCGGATCCGCTCGTCCAGTTCCTCGCGGCGCGCGGGCGCGAGGCGCTTCGAGTCGCGCACCCCCTCGGGGAGCGCCTCCGGGTCGCAGACGACGGCGGCGGCGAACATCGACCCGAGTACCGGCCCCTTCCCCGCCTCGTCCACGCCGAACCGACGGGTCATTCCTCGGCGTCGGGCGCGTCGACGAAGTAGTCCGGGTCCTCGAACGGTTCGTCCTCGCCCTCGACGGCGAGCACGTCCAGTTCGGCGACGTGACACGGCACGCCGAGCAGGCCCGCGAGCGACGGCGTCGTGCGCCCCTCGTCGCTCGACACGAGCTCCTTGATGTAGAGGCCGCCCTCGCCGTGAATCTCCACTATCGCGTGCGAGTCGTCGACGAGTTCGCCCGACACCGAGTAGGCCTCGCGGACGCGCGTCTTCGCCGCGCGCCGATGCGAGACGCGCTCGGGCGTGTTCTGCTCGATGGTCGCGCCGTCCAGTTCGTCGAGCGCGGCGGCGAAGTCGTCCTCGCTCACGGGCCCGTTGAACGTCACGCGCGCCCGGTACGTCTTCGAGGCGGCCAGTTCCTTCACGCGCTCGACCATCTCGTACGTCGCGAGACGGAGGCCCTCCACCTCGACCGTCCCGTCCGCGAACTCGTTTATCTCGGATTCGAGCGCCTCGACGTCCGGGAACCGACGCCGGGGGCGTTTCACCTCCACGACGAACGGCCGGCCCGTCCCGAGCATCTCCGCGTCGATGTCCTCCCGGCCCGCGCCGTGGAACGACGACTCCTCGCCCCCCATCGCCTCCCGGATCGGCGGCGAGACGAGTTGTTCGACCGACTCCTCGTACATGTAGCCGCTCCCGCCGCAGTGCTCGCAGCGCTCGCCGCCCCGTCGCCCCGTCCCGTTGCACTCCCGGCACGGCCACTCCGTCTGCGGAATCTCGCGCGAACGCTTCCGGTAGCGGCCGTAGACGAACGCCGGGTTCACCTGCGCGTCCACCGACTCGTCGGCGAGGTCCAGGACGAACAGGACGTCCGGGCGCCCGAAGTCCACCTCCGTGTCCGTCAGTCGCCCGACGCGCTTCCCGACTTCGCGGTTGAACTCGGACTTGAACGACTCCCCGCCCTCCTCTACGCCCGCGCTCTCCCGGAGGAGCGCCTCGTTCTCCTCGACGAGCGGCGGGACTCGCGTCCCGACCTGATAGGTGGCGAACTCGACGTCGTCCAGGGCGGCGACGGCGCGCTCGGCCCACTCGTCGAACGTCGCGCTCAGTCCCTCGCAGACCCAGCACGCGTCCGCGTCCGTCGACTCGTGCGGGTCGTCGTCGTCCAGTTCGACGCTCACGCGCAGCGCCCGTCCGCGCTCCGCGTTCGTCAGCCCGAAGCTCCGGTCGGCGAACTGCCGGCCGAGACACGCGTCACAGACCGGTCCGTTCTCCAGGACCGCGCGCGCGTCAGCGAGTACGCTCATACCCTCGACTCGTCCCGGGCCGGCAGGAAGCCTTCGGTTCCCGTCGCGCGCACCCACCCCCCGCAAACCTGCACAACGCCTTTCACGTCAGACGCGAAACCCTCCCCCGATGGCCCTCCACGCGATAGACGACGTCTCTGACGCACTGCCCGTCACGACCGACTTTCTCCGCGGCCTCTCGAAGCGCGACTGGCTCCTGCTCGCCGTCGTCGCCCTCCTCACGGGCGGCGCGAGCAACACCACGTCCGGCGGGAGCAACGTCGGAAACCTCGGCGGCGGATCCGGAACGCCCGCCACCGGGATGCCCGACGTCGGCCACGTCGTCGCCACGCTCCCCGGATGGGTCTGGGGCGTCGTCGCCGTCGTCGTCCTCCTCGGCCTCGTCCTCGCCGTCCTCGGCGCCATTCTCCAGTTCACCTTCGTCGAGGCGCTCTGCACCGGCGACGTCGAGATACGGCGCACCGTCGCCGCCCACTGGGGGAAGGGCGTTCGGCTCTTCCTGTTCAACCTCGTCCTCGGCGTCGTCGTCCTCGCCACCTTCGCAGTCGCCATCCTCCCGCTCCTCCTCGGGCTCGCCGCCGGTGCCCTCTTCCTGCTCCTCATCCCCGTCGCCGTCCTCCTCGCCCTGCTCGTCGCGCTCGTCCTCGGGTTCACGCGCGCGTTCGTCGTGCCCGTGATGCTCGCCGAGGACGCGGGCGTCCTCGCCGCGTGGCGGCGCTTCGCCTCCGTGCTCGCCGGCGACCCCCTCGAATATCTCGTCTTCGCCGTCGTGAACTTCGTCCTCATCATCATCCTCGGCATCGCGCTCGGCATCGCCGCCGCCGTCGTCGGCATCGCCGTCGTCGTCCCCGTCGGTATCGTCTTCGGCCTCCCGTTCGCGCTCGCCGGCGCGAGCGGCGCGCTCGCGTGGACGTGGCTCACCGTCGGCATCGTCCTCGGCGTCCTCCTCTTCCTCCTCGGCATCGGCCTCGTCTCCGTCCCCGTCCAGAGCTACCTCCGCTACTACGCCCTCCTCCTGCTCGGCGACACCGACCCCGAACTCGACCTCATCCCCGACCGCCGCGCCGACGTCCGCGACGACGACGAGGCCGGAGAGGGGGGCGAGAACGACGCGGACGGCGACGGTGACGACGCGGACGGCGACGACGGCTCCGGTTCGGTCGCGCCCGAGTCCGTCGACGCCACCGGTCGCGACGACGAGGACGCGACCTAGGCCGTCCCGCGCCGCTCCCGGTAACCGGGCATTGTCGTCCGTTAGCACACCGATAGTGACGGGGGTCCGACGCCTCGACCGACCATGGTCACGCCCCGTCGCAGACTGCTCGCGCTCGGCCTCGTCGGCCTCGTCCTCGTCAGCGTCGTCCCGCTCGGGGCCGCGGCGCTCCCCGACGAGCACACGAGTACCGTCGACTCGTGTCGCACCATCGACGAACCGGGCACGTATCGGCTCACGAGCGACCTCGAAACCGACGCGCAGACCTGTCTCACCGTCACCGCGAGCGACGTCACCCTCGACGGGAACGGGCACGCCATCGACACCGCCGAACCGCCCCGTCCCGCCAGCTTCGACCTGATCACCGGCACCGGCGTCGACGTCGATTCCGACCGTACGCTCGCGAACGTCACCGTCCGGAACGTCACCGGGCACGGCTGGGGGACGCTCGTCTCGATGACGAACGTCACGCACGGCGCCGTCGTCGCCGTCGCCACGCCGCGCCCCGACGCCGCCACGCACGTCGGCTACGGCGTCACGCTCGACGGCGTGCGCGACGTCACGCTCCGGGGCAGCGACATCGAGGCGACGACGCTCGGCGCACCGATTCGGATCGCCGAGTCGCGCGACGTCGCCGTTCGGAACACCACCGTCGCGCACGTCGACTACCGATCGATCGTCGGGCACGCGAAGGGCGTCACCGTCCGCAACACGACCGACGTGACCTTCGCGAACGACACGTTCGCGGACCTCTCCGCGTTCACGTCGCGGGGTGTCCACCTCCACGATAGCGTCGCGGACGCGCGCCTCGTGAACAACACCGTCACCAACGGCGCCGTCCGCTCCGACGCGACGAACGCGACCGTCGTCGACAACGCCGTCGCCGACGGCGGCCTCACCGTCTACGGCGACGACGCCCGCGTCGCGAACAACACCGTCGTCGGCGGCGCCCTCACCGTCGGCGGCGACGGTGCGACCGTCACCGCGAACCACCTGCGCGACGGGTCCCGGCTAGTCGTCGAGAACGACGCGCCCGACGGCCCCGGCCGCGCCGCCGTCGTCGAGAATACGTTCACCGACGGCTCGGAGGTCGCCGTCGCCGCCTCGAACGTCCTCGTGCGCGAGAACACGATCACCGGCGCGAGCGACGACGTCCCGGGCGTCACCGTCCGAAGCGGCCGGAACGTGACGGTCGCGCACAACGCCATCACCGACTCGCAGACCGCCGTTCGCCTCCACTCCAGCGCGACCGTGACCGCGAACGCGCTCACGAACGACTCGGTCGGCGTCCGCGTCGCCGCGGACACCGGCGTCTGCGGCGAACCGGCCCGCGTCGCACTCCACCGCAACGACCTCTCGAACGACACCGACTACGGCGTCGAGAACGACGCGGCCACGACGGTGAACGCCACGCGCAACGACTGGGGCGGCGCGCCGTCCAGTCCGGACGACCCCGACGCGCCGCTCAGCGACCCGGTCACCGGCGAACTCGCCGACGGGAACGGGAGTACGGTCTCCGAAGGCGCGAACGCGGGCGTCTCGAACGTCCGCTTCGACCCGTGGCTCGACGCGCCCGCGAACGCGACGGCCGCCGGGAACGCGACGGCCTGAGCGGCTTCCGGTGGACGTAAGGGCGCGTCACGCCCGCGTCACGTATGCGCCAGTTCGTCATCCACGGCCACGACGCCCCCACAACGGGCGACTTCTCCCTCGACGACCTCGCCGGCGGCGCCGGCCGACTCGACATCCTCTGTCGCTGCGTCAACAGCGCGCTCTTCCTCTCGCACGCGATGCGGACCGACACCCGCGTCCACCTCGTGATGAGCGACGCCGTCACCGTCCGCCTCGACGGCGCCGAGATACGGTATCTCCACCCGAACGAGCGGAACATCGCCGGGATGCTCCGCAAAGCCCTCGACGCCACCGACCGCGTCATCGGCCACCGCGAAGCCAGTCCCTCCAGCGGCGTCTACGTCTCCAAACGCGGCTTCGAGGCCACCCTCGACGATATCGACGGCACGCTCGTCCAACTCCACGAGGACGGCGACCCCCTCCCCGACGTCGAACCCCCCGAAGACCCCGTCTTCGTCCTCTCCGACCACCACGAGTTCACCGACGACGAAGCCGACCTGCTCGCCGACCGCGCCGACGAACGCGTCCGCGTCGGCCCCGAAGTCCTCCACGCCGACCACACCGTCACCGTCGCGCACAACTACCTCGACACCGACCGCTTCACCACGTACTGACGCGCGCCGACGCCGCCACGGACCCGTCCAGCCCTCGCCCGCCGCCACGCCGAAGGCGCTCCGTAGGGCCTTTCGGAAGCGTTAAAGGCGCCCGCGCCCTCGTCTCACCTGCGGGCCGGTGGGGTAGCTTGGTATCCTTCGGCCTTCGGGTGGCCGTAACCG
>JBDGUG010000004.1:0-18511 GCA_042216135.1 Halarchaeum sp.
GCGGCCGTCTCGTCGTCCACGGGGACGCCGTCGAGGTAGCCGATGGACTCGTCCACGAGTTCGAGCGCGCGCCGGCGCGCGTACTCGACGCTCCCCTGCGCGGTCATGATGTCGATGGCCTCCATCGCCTCCGCGTCGCTCACGTCGTCCGCGGCGAGGATGGATTCGAGACGCTCGGCGTCCTCGTCGTCGGCGTTCCGGACGGCGTGGAGCGTGATGAGCGTCTTCTTCCCCTCCTTCACGTCGTTCCCAACGGCCTTCCCGAAGTCGCCGGCCCGGTCGAGGCTGTGCTCGACGTCGAGAACGTCGTCCGCGATCTGGAACGCGATGCAGACCGTCTCCATGAAGTCCGCGAGCGCCGCCTCCACGTCGTCGCCCTGGTCGGTGACGAGCGCCGCGAGTCGGCCGACGATCCGGCCGAGACAGCCCGTCTTGCACGCGCACATCTCCATGTACTCCGCCTCCGTCATCGACACCTCGTCAGTGTTGTGCCAGTGGATGTCCATCCCCTGCCCGAGGTGCGTGCGATTCAGCTCGTACGTCAGCATCTCGTAGACCGCGAGACGCGTCTCCGCGTCGAGGTCGCCCGGGTCGCGCTCCACGATCTTCAGCGGGACGAAGTAGAGCGCGTTCCCCGCGTTCAGCGCGACGTCCTGCCCGTACCGGTGGTGGATCGCCTCCTCGCCACGCCGCATCGTCGCGCCGTCCTCCACGTCGTCCACGATGATCGTGCCGTTGTGCAGGATCTCCGGAATCACCGCGTACGGCAGGAGGTCCTCCGGGTCCGCACCCAATCCCTCCGCGAGGACGAGGAAGACGACGGCGCGCCAGCGCTTCCCGCCCCGATCGAGGAGATCCCAGACCGGCGTCGAGAGCGCGGCCTCGATCGCCTCCGGGTCGTACTCGTAGCGGCCGTCGCCGAAGAACGACCGGAGGTAGTCCCGGGAGACGTCGCGCGGGAGCACGCGCTCGATCTCGCGGTCGACCGCGGGCCGCCACCCGGCGAGCAGGTCGGACATAGAACTCGATTCGCGCCGCCGAGCAAAAAAGTTGCATTCTCACCGCGCCCTCGCTCGCCCTATTCGCGGACTCGCTTCGCTCGGGCGGTTCACGTTTTCGGAGTCGCGCGGCTCGCGGCTCTCGCCGCTCGCTCTGTACGCGGACTCGCTTCGCTCGTCCGCGTGCGCAACGCTTTTCCGGCACCTCGGCGAGGAACGCCCATGAGCGACGCAGAAGCCGAACTCCGCGAGGAGCTCACGGCGGCCTTCGAGGACGCGGACTATCCGATCACGAGCCTCACCAGTCTGGTTCCGGAGCTCCCGCGCGGCCCGATGACGAAGTTCAGCGCGGGCGACCGGACGTTCTCCGCGATGGAGCTGGCGAAACTCCTCTCCGACCACCAGGACTTCCCGTACGAGGACGTCGAGACCCTCGTCGACGACGTCGTCGCCGGGCTCAAAGCCGAGGGCGAACTCTGAGCGTCGCGCACACCGCGCACCCGAAGACACAACTTCTCGCGCGATAGTTACGCTGACATGGCCGCCCGACGCCACCGCGAACTCCACAGTTTCCTCCGAGAGCGCGCCGGGGACGCCTACCGGTCCGCGTTCCGCTACGACGACGACGGCTGGGAGGCGATTTACGTCCGCGACGACGTGCGGACACGGGCGCTCGAGCGCGGTGCGTCGCGCGCGTACGAGCAGATTCAGCAGCGCCAATCGCTCTTCCCGGACGACTCCCTCCCGATGCTCGGGGCGACGCAGGCGACGACGGAAGTCCACGAGAACGCCATCGTGATGCACTTCCCGGAGAGCGAGACGTCCGGCACCGTCGTCTCGCTCGACCGTTCGGCCGCCCAACAGCTCACCGGGTTCGTCCTCGCCTGTCAGGAGCGCCTCCGCACGCCCGACGACGAGGCGGGTGCGGACGAGACAGCGGAGACGGACGACGGCGACGGGGACGAGGCGGCCGACCCGACGTCCTAGTCCTCGGTCTTGATGTCGGCGGAGAGGCCCTGCGCCATCTCTATCTCGGGCGAGTTGTTGAGCGTCCACGCCGTCCGTTCGGTGACGGCTTCGATGGACTCGCGCGCCGACGCCGGGCCGGACCCGGACTTCTTCACGCCGCCGAACGGGAGCTGGATCTCCGCGCCGATACACGGCAGGTTCCCGTAGGAGAGTCCGACTTCCGCGCGGTCCCGATAGTAGTTGAGCTGTCGGTAGTCCTCGCTTATGACCGCGCCCGCGAGACCGTAGTCGACCGCGTTGTGTATCTCGACGGCGCGCTCGATTCCGCCCGAGTAGGGGATGATGGCGACGTGCGGGCCGAACACTTCCTCGTGGATGCAGCGCGTCTCGGGGTCGTAGTCGGTCTGGTAGACGAACGGCCCGACCCAGAAGCCCTCATCGCCGCCCTCGGGAATCTCCTCGGGAGCGAGTTCTTCGCGGTCAACCAGCACCTCGACGCCCTCGTCGCGCGCCAGCGCGTTGTACTCGCCGAACTTCTCGACCTGGTCGCTGTCGACGAGCGGGCCCATGAACGTCTCCTCGGAGAGCGGGTCGCCGACGGCGACGTCCGCGGCGAGGTCCACGAATCGCTCGCGGAACTCGTCGAGGACGTCCTCGTGGACGATGAGGCGTTCCGAGGAGACGCAGCGCTGTCCGGTCGTCTTGAACGACGACATCACCGCGGCGTGCACGGCGATGTCGAGGTCGGCGTGCTCGGTGACGACGATGGCGTTCTTCCCGCCCATCTCGAGGGCGACGTCGCGGCCGGGGACGCCGGCGATCTTCTCGGCGATGGAGTGTCCGACCTCCGCGGACCCCGTGAAGAGGACGGTGTCGACGTCGTCGTCCTCGACGATGGCGTTCCCGGCGTCGCCGTACCCCTGCACGAGGTTGAAGACGCCGTCCGGGATGCCGGTGTCGTCGAACATCTCCGCGACGATCTGTCCGCAGTACGGCGTCTGCTCGGCGGGCTTCCACACGACCGTGTTCCCTTCGACGAGCGCGATGGCCATGTGCCAGAACGGGATGGCGACCGGGAAGTTCCACGGCGTGATACAGCCCACGACGCCCTTCGGTTTGCGGCGCATGTAGGCGTCCTTCGACGCGATCTCGGACGGGACCACGTCGCCGTGCGGGTGGCGGGCGTTCCCCGCCGCCCACTCGACCATGTGCCACGCCTCGGTGACGTCCGCCTTCCCCTCCGATATCTCCTTCCCGCACTCGCGCGAGACGATCCGTCCGAGTTCCTCGTGGCGGTCGCGGAGTTCGTGGTATATCTCCCAGAGGTACTCGGCGCGCTCGACGTACGAGAGGTCGCGCCAGCCCGATTGGGCGTCCCGCGCGGCCGCGACCGCCTCGCGGACGTCCGCGGGCGTTCCGCGCGCGAACTCCCCGAGGACCTCCCGCGTCGCCGGGGAGCGGCTCTCGAACGTCTCACCCGTGCCCGCCCGCCACTCGCCGTCGATGTAGTGTCCGTACGACGCCATACGTAGGTGTAGGCGCTACGAGCGCAAAAGGATGGGTCCCGATCAGGCCGCCGCGTCCTCGCCCGCCGCGGCTTCGAGTTCGCCGCGGAGCGCCGCCGCGTCGAAGTCGTGGTCGGGCCGGATGGCGACGAAGTCGAGGAACTCGCGCGCGGCGAGTAGCTCTCGCGCGTCGAACGTCTCGCGCGCGGCGCGCACGGCGGCGTCCGCGCCGACGAGCGGTTCGAGCACGGCGAGCGCGCACGCGAGGTCGTACGCTTGGGCGGGCCGGGCGGCGTCCTCGGCGGGCGCTGCGTCGTCCTCGCGCACTTTCGTCGCGTCGATGTAGTAGAACTCGCCGCCGTGCACGATGACGTTCTCCGCGCGCAGGTCGCCGTGCGCGAGGCCGTGCTCGTGCATCGTCCGAAGCGCCGCGAACAACTCGGGCGCGCGCGCCGCTATCTCGTCCCGCGGCAGGTCGTCCAGCGTCTCGAACTCGGGGAGGTATTCGAGGACGAGTACGCCGAGGCCGTCCACCTCGAACGTCTCCACGGGCTCCGGGGCGTTCAGGCCCGCCGCGCGCATCCGCTCGGTCGCTTCGAGTTCGTGTTCCGCCATCGCCACCGCGTCGTCGAACGGCTCGAAGAACCCCTCGGCGCCCGCGGAGAAGACGCCGAGGTTCCGCATCCCGGTGAAGAGCGAGTGGACGAACGCGTTCTGGGGGGAGACGACCTTCACGAACCAGTGGTCGTTCACCACCATCGGCGTGGAGAACCAGTTGTCCGCTTCCAGGAACTCGACGCGGAGGGCGTCCGCGCCGTCGCGCGCCCGGAGTTCGCGCGCGACCGCTTCGAGGTCCGACCAGGGGACCGTCCCGCGAACGAACCGCCGGATGCTCATGGGCCGTGAGAGGCGTTCGCGACGTATAGTTCCTTCCGCCCGTGCCCCGTCGGCCACCGCTTTCTTGGCCGATCCGGCCGACGTCTCCCGTGTATGTCGAGCGACTCGAAGACGAGCGAGTACGCGACGGACGCCATCGAGCGCGCGACCGACGAACTCCGCGAACGCATCGACGACGCCGAACGCGACTCCAGCGGGAAGAAGCGCGAGGCCCTGCAGAAGGCCCGCGAGCACCTCGACAGCCTCGAGCAGAGCCTGACGAACCGAAGCTAACGCGCGACTGGGTCGCGCTCTCTTTTCACGGCCAGTTGCCGGCGCCGCGGTAGGCGTCGAGGACGCGGCGGACGGCGAGGACGTAGGCGGCCTGTCGGAGGTTCGGGGTGTCGTTCTCGTCGTGGGTTCGGACGAGGGCGTCGAAGGCGTTCGTGATGACGGTTTCGAGTTCGTCGTTGACGCGTTCTTCGCTCCACGAGAAGCGCTGGCGGTTCTGCACCCACTCGAAGTAGGAGACGGTGACGCCGCCGGCGTTCGCGAGGATGTCGGGGACGACGGTGACGTCTTTCTCGGTGAGGACGTCGTCGGCGTCGGGGGTGAGCGGACCGTTCGCGGCTTCGACGACGACGTCGGCGCGGACGTCCTCGGCGAGGACGCCGTCGATGGCGTTCTCGAGGGCGGCGGGGACGAGCAGGTCGACGTCGAGGGTGAGCAGGTCGTCGTTGGTGAACTCCTCCGTGGCGCCCTCGTAGTCGCTGACGGTGCCGGTGTCGTCCTTGAAGGCCTTGACGTCGTCCGTGTCGAGGCCCTCGGGGTTGTGGATGGCGCCGGCGGAGTCGCTGACGGCGACGACGGTGGCGCCGGCCGCGTCGAGGAGGCGCGCGGCGACGGAGCCGGCGTTCCCGTAGCCTTGGACGGCGACGGTGGCGCCCTCGAGTTCGCGGCCGAGGTAGTCGAAGACTTCGCGGGAGGCGAGCATGACGGAGCGGCCGGTGGCCTCGACGCGGCCCGCGCTCCCGCCGTTCGAGAGGCTCTTCCCGGTGACGACGCCGGGCGCGGTGGTGTTCTCCAGGGTCTCGTAGGTGTCCCGGATCCAGTTCATCTCGCGCTGGCCGGTGTTGACGTCGGGCGCGGGGATGTCTCGGTCCTCGCCGATGATGGGTCGGAGTTCGGTGGCAAAGGAGCGCGTGACGCGTTCGAGTTCGCTCGCGGAGTAGTTCCGCGGGTCGATGACGATGCCGCCCTTCCCGCCGCCGTAGGGGATGTCGGCGACGGCGCACTTGTAGACCATCCACCCGGAGAGGGCTTTCACCTCGTCGCGGGAGACGTTCGGGTGGTAGCGCACGCCGCCCTTGTACGGGCCGCGGTCGCCGTTGAACTGGGAGCGGAAGGCTTCGAACGTCTCGACGCGCCCGTCGTCCATCTCGACGGAGAGCGTCGTTTCGAGCACGCGCTGCGGGTGTTTGAGGCGTTCGAGGACGTCCTCGCTCGCGTCGAGGTACTCGGCGACGTCGTCGACCTGCTCCTGGAGGGTCTCGAAGGGGTTCGCCTCGCTCATATCGGAGCGATGGACCCGTAGCTACGATAAAGGTGCGGCCCGCGTGCTAATCGAGCGCTCGTTCGGCGCGCGCGACGTACTCGGTGCTGCCGAGGTAGACGGGGGTGCGTTCGTGGAGCGACTCGGGTTCGGCGTCGAGGAGGGAGCGCTCGCCGTCGGTGGAGGCGCCGCCCGCGCACTCGAGGACGTACGCCATCGGGATGCCCTCGAACTGGGTGCGGAGTTTCCCCTCGGGGCGCCCTTCGAGGCCGGGGTAGGCGAAGACGCCGCCCTTCTGAACGATCTGATTGACGTCCGCGACCATCGCGCCGCTGTATCGGAGTTTCAGTTCGTCTTCGACGGCGCGGGCGTACGTCGCGAAGTCGTCGGTCCAGTCGGGGACGCGGCCGCCGAAGCCGTAGATGGCGGGGTCGTCGGGGAGGGCGACGTCCTCCTCGTCGACGCGGCCGTCCTCGGTGACGTAGGAGCGGGTGAGCCGTCCGTCGCGCGCGACGACCATGGTGGTCATCGGGCCGTAGAGGACGTAGGCGGCGGCGACGAGCGAGTCGCCGCCGGCGGGGAGGGGGGCGTCGTAGATACCGACGATGGTGCCGGTGGGGTTGTTCGTGGCGAGGTTGGAGGAGCCGTCGAGCGGGTCGACGGCGACGGAGAGCGGGCCGCCCCCGACGTCGTGGGCGTACTCGCACTCCTCGCTCGCGTACTGGCCGACGGCGTCGAGGCGTTCGAAGCGGCCGCGGAGCAGGTCGTCCGCGTGGACGTCCGCGTGTAGCTGCTGGTCGCCGGTCGCGTTCTGTTCGTCTAGCTTCTCGTGCCGGCCGGCGAAGCCGGCACGGATCTCGGGCGCGCTGTCGGCGAGCGCGTCGAGCACGTCGGCGACGGGGGCCGCCTCGGACAGGGCCATCACTACGGATATCCTCGTCGAACGCCCTTAACGCTTTCCGAAATTTCGGCGAATTCGGGAGATAGACGCCTCGAAAGTCCAGAATACGAAACTACAGTCTGAGTTAATCGTCGCCGGGCGAGGGCGCGCCCTCGCCCACCGCGTCCGTCGTCTCGCCGCGCGCGTCGCGCCCGCCGTCCCCGTCCAGTCCGTACGACCGCGCGGAGTTCGCGACGACGAGGAGGCTACTCCCGGCCATCGCGACGGCGGCGACCACCGGGTCGACGAGGCCGAGCGCGGCGAGCGGGAGGGTGACGACGTTGTATCCGAGCGCCCACCCGAAGTTCTGGCGGACGCGCGAGCGCGTCGTCGCCGCGACGTCGAACAGCCGACGTACCGAGCGCAGACCGCCCTCCGTGACGGTGGCGTCCGCGGCCTCCGTCGCGAGTTCGGTGCCCGACGCGAACGCGACGCCGAGGTCGGCGGCAGCGAGGGCAGGCGCGTCGTTCGTCCCGTCCCCCACCATCGCCACCGTCCCCTCCGAGCGCAGGCGCTCGACGACGGCGGCCTTCGCCTGCGGGAGCACGCCCGCGAAGACGTCGTCGATGGCGGGATGGTCCTCGAACGCGCCGACGGCGGACTGGTCGTCGCCCGTGACGACGACGATGCGCCGGTCGGCCGCGTCGAGCGATTCGACCGTCTCCGCCCAGTCCGCGCGCGGCGTGTCCCGCGCCGCGAGCACGCCCCTCGCGGTGCCGTCCCAGCCGACGACGGTGGCGATGGCCCCGTCGGATTGTGCGCGTTCGACGGCGGCCGCGACCGCATCGGGGACCGTCCACGACTCGTCCGCGAACAGGTCGGGGTGGCCGACGAGCGTGCGCGCGCCCTCCACGACGCCCTCGGCGCCGCGGCGGTGCTCGGTGAACTCGGACGCGTCGGGAATCGCCGCGTCGTGCCACGCGACGATGGCGTCCGCGACGGGGTGGGCGGCGTCGCGCTCCACGGCCGCGGCGTACCGCCCGACTTCGGCCGGGGCGGTGCCGTCCGTCGCGACGTCCGTGACGCACATTTTGCCCTCCGTGAGCGTCCCCGTCTTGTCGAACGCGACGACGTCCACGTCCGCGAGCGACTCGACGGCCGCGGTGTTCGTCACGATGACGCCCTCCTCGGCGGCGCGGCTCACCCCGGCGGCGACGGCGACGGGCGTCGCGAGGCCGAACGAGCACGGACACGAGACGACGAGGACGCTCACGCCGACCGTGAACGCCTCGCGGGCTGGCGCGCCCAGCGCGACCCACGCGCCCGCGACGACGACGGCGAGCGCGAGGACGAACGGGACGAAGACGGCGGCGATGGTGTCCGCGAGGCGCTGCACGCCACCGCCGCTCGACTGGACGTTCCAGAGCTGCGCGAGCAGGCGGTCGTACGTGCTCGACGCGCGGTCGCCGACGCGCACGACGAGGCGTCCGTTCGTCGCGATGGAGCCGCCGATGACGGAGTCGCCCGGCGTCTTCGTCGCCGGGACGGACTCGCCCGTGACGAGCGCCTCGTCCACGGCCGCCTCGCCCTCGACGACGACGCCGTCGAGCGGGACGCGCGCCCCGCGCTTCACCACCACCTCGTCACCGGGCGCGAGCGAATCGACGTCCACCTCGCGGGTGCCCCCGCCGGTGCGGACGAGCGCCGACGTCACCCGATCGAAGTCGAGTTCGCCGACGCGGCCGAGCGCGCGACGCTTCACGCGACGCTGGAGGAAGTCGCCGAGCGTGACGACGGCGACGATGGCGACGGCGACGTCGAAGTAGATGACGACGCCGCCCGTGAGCACGACGCCGAGCGAGTACGCGTACGCGGCGAGCGCGCCGAACGCGATCAGGACGTCCATGTTCGGCTTGCCCGCGCGCAGGCTCACGTACGCCGAGCGGAGGATCGGATAGCCGACGAAGAAGACGACGAACGTCGAGAGCAGCGGAATCGGGACGAACACCATCACGTGCGTCGCCGCCTGTTCGAGGAACGACTCGTCGTAGAACCCCAGATAGGACGGGTAGAGGAAGAGCAGGTAGAGGCTCATCACCGCCATCGCACCGAGCAGGCCGAGCGCGGTGCGGAGTTCGTCTCGACCGAAGCGCTCCACCGCGGCCGCCTCCGTCCCGACTTCGGGCGCGTTCGCCCGATAGCCGAGTCGGCTCACCGCGTCCGCGACGTCGTCCTCCGTCGTCTCGTCCGGATCGTAGGCGACGCGGAGCATCTCCGTCGCGTAACTCGCGTCCGCGTCGTAGACGCCGTCGGCCTTCCCGGCCGTCGTCTCCAGGAACGCCTCGCAGGCCGTGCAGTGCATCCCGTCCACCGCGAGGAACGCCGTCTCGGCGTCCTCGGGCGCGTCCGGTTCGCCGTCCTCGGGGCCGTCGCTCGCCACCTCGGCGGGGTCGACGTCGCCCATCGTCCGGTACACTTCGAGGCAGCCCCGACAACAGAAGGAGCCCTCGACGTCGGGCGCCTCGTGGGGGTCGCCGCGGATCGGCAGGCCGCAGAGCGTGCAGTCGTCTGTCATGGCGTGTAGTGGGGGATCGGGACGTGCGCGACGGGCGCGCCGAGCAGTTCGAGGCCGCCGAGCAGCGGGACGAACGCGAGCAGGATCAGCACCACGCCGAGGACGCGGTAGGCGGCCGCGCGACGCGCCGCCGGCACCGACCCCAGCACCGTCCCGAAGAGGAACATCGCGGGAATCGTCCCGAGGCCGAGCGCCGCGAGGTCCAGCGCCCCCGCGACCGGTTCGCCCTGCCCGAGCGCGTAGACGAACGCCGGGTAGAGCAGCGGACACGGGAGGAACGCGTGAATCGCGCCGAGCGCGACTATCTTCGGACTCGTCGCGTAGTCGTCCACGCGCGACGTCGCCGCGCCGGCGACCCGCGAGAAGAGCGCGCTCGCGGCGCCGCCGACGCCGAGCGACCCCGGGAGGAGCGACGCGAGGCGGTCGCGGCCGACGACGCGCCCGACGCCCGCCGCGAGGACGAACAGGCCGGCGAGCACGCCCGCGACGCCGCGCACGACGTCCGCCGTCCCGCCGAGCGCGACGCCGGCGCCCGCGTACACCGTCGCGCCGACGAGGCCGAGCAGGCCGCCGACGACGGCGTAACTCGCCGTCCGTCCGAGGTTGAACAGCGCGTGCTGGCGTAGCTCGAACGTCGACGGGCCGCGTCGGTCCGTCGGCATCCGCTCCGCGTACGTCGTCACGAGCGGCCCGCACATCCCGAGGCAGTGCGCGCCCCCGAGCAGGCCCACCGCCCCGAACAGCGCGAGTTCCGCCGGCGGGACGAGCGGTGCGGTCATGGTCGGCGGTAGGGCGTTCGCGCCTAAACCCTCACCGGGTTCGCGCCCGGCCGCCGACGCGTTTTACCCCATCCGTCCCACATCCTCCCGCATGGACGCACTCTGTGTCTACTGCGGGTCCAGCCCCGGCGACGACCCCGCGTACGTCGAGGCCGCGCGCGAACTCGGCCGCGAACTCGCCGCGCGGGACGTGACGCTCGTCTACGGCGGCGGCCGCGTCGGCCTGATGGGCGCGGTGGCGGACGCGACGCTCGCCGCCGGCGGGGACGCCCACGGCGTCATCCCCGACGCCCTCGAAGCGAAGGAGATAGCGCACTCCGGGCTGACCGACCTCGACGTCGTCGACTCGATGCACGCGCGGAAGGCGCGGATGGCCGAACTCTCCGACGGGTTCGTCGCGCTCCCCGGCGGGTTCGGCACGCTCGAAGAGATACTCGAAGTGCTCACGTGGGCGCAACTCGGCTTCCACGACGACCCCTGTGGGTTCCTCGACGTCGACGGCTACTACGAGCACCTGCGCGCGTTCGTCGCCCACCAGACCGAGGAGGGGTTCGTCGAGCCGAAACACCGCGACATGGTCGTCTTCGCGGAGACCGTCGACGAACTCTTCGACGCCTACGAGTCCTATCGCGCGCCCTCCATCAAGTCCGTGCTCACCGACGCCGACGAGACGTGACCGACACCGTAACCTACCCGCCCGTCCACCCTCCCCCATGAGCGACACCGCCACCGCGGACGACGTCACCGCACGCTACGAGGAGACGGACACGGAGCGCGTGCTGACCTTCGAGCGCGACGGCCGCCGCGCCACCGTCGCGCAGAACGCCGAGGGGTACGCGATGCTGAAAGTCCGGGACGCCGACGGCGACGAACTCGAACGCTACTACGGCTTCGACATGGCGCTGGACCACGTCGGCGAACTCCTCGGCGTCGCCCCCGGCGCGCTCCCCGTCCCCGACGCCGCCGCCGACATGGGGATGTAACACGACCGTTTGCTGTCGTAAGCGAGACGCGTTGCGTCTCGCGGGATGACGAGACGGCGGAGCCGTCTCGAACCACGCTCACTTCGTTCGCTGGCAAAAGCTCGGACAAAAGCGCGGCGCGCTCCCTTCGGTCGCGCTCGCGCCTCGCGGGGGCCGCTCGATTTCTGAGCGAGTCGAACGCCCCTGGCGTATCAGTCGTGATAATTTGTCCGCCACCTACTTCTCGTATTAACGCTTTCTGGCCGATATATCAGCCATGGGCTCCCACGATACCCCGGACGCAGAGGCGTTCCCCCTCGCCTTCGACGCGATCCTGCACCGGACCGGCACGCCGACCCTGATGCTCGACGCGAACCACGACGTCGTCGTCTGGAACGAGGGCATCGAGGAACTGACCGGCAGCAGCGAGGCGGACGCGAAGGCCGCGGAGAACGCCGCCGAGGCGTGGTATCACGACGGGCGCCGCTCCCAACTCCTCGCGGACAAGATCCTCGAAGCCCCCGAGAGCGCGGACGTCGAGTACGGCGTGGAGCGCGTCGACGACCGCTCGTTCACCGAGTACCGGGACAGCAGCGTCTTCACCGACCGGCACGGCGACGAGCGACACTGCACCTTCCGCGCGACGCCGCTCTACGACGGGGACGAACTCGTCGGCGTCGTCGAAGTCGTCCACGAGCGGACCGCCGACGTCCAGCGCCGCCAGCAGACCGAAGCGCTCGTCGAGGAAGTGACCGACACGATGGACGCGATGCGCCGCGGCGACCTGGACGCGCGCGCCGAGT
The DNA here is from genome assembly GCA_042216135.1 of Halarchaeum sp. Lineage (GTDB taxonomy): Archaea > Halobacteriota > Halobacteria > Halobacteriales > Halobacteriaceae > Halarchaeum. Next base: position 11,900 of record JBDGUG010000004.1, read on the forward strand.
TCGCGGCGACGGACGCCGTCGACGAGGAGATACTCGACGTCGTCGACTCGCTGAACGACCTCGGCGAGACCCTCTCCGGTCTCGTCACCGACGTCGACGAGCAGACCGACGACCTCCGCGCCATCACCGCCGACATCGCGGAGAGCGCGGAGCGCATCGAGGAGATGGCGGCCGAGCAGGCCGACCAGACCGAGGTGGTCTCCGACGAGATATCCGACCTGAGCGCGACCATCGAGGAAGTCGCGACGACCGCCGAGCGCGTCGCGGAGACGAGCCAGCAGGCGCGCCAGTCCGCCGAGGGCGGCCGCGAACTCAGCGAGGACGCCCAGGACGCGATGGCGTCCGTGCAGGAGACGAGCCGCGAGGTCCGCGAGGACGTCGACGAACTCGGCGCGACCGTGGACGACATCGACGCGGTCGTCGAAGCGATCAACGACATCGCCGAGCAGACGAACCTCCTCGCGCTGAACGCGAACATCGAGGCCGCGCGCGCGGACGCCGACGGCGGCGGGTTCGGCGTCGTCGCCGAGGAGATCAAGTCGCTCGCCCAGCAGGCCCAGGAGCAAGCGACCGACATCGAGTCGATGATCCGGGACGTCCAGGAGCGCACCGGCGACACCGTCGATGGCCTCCACGAGACCGAAGCCGGCATCGACGAGGGCGCAGCGGAGGTCGAAGCGAGCCTCGAACGCCTCCGCGAGATCGTCGACGCCGTCGACGAGGCCGTGACCGGCATCCAGGAGGTCTCCGCGGTGACGGACGAGCAGGCCGCGAGCGCGGAGGAGATAGCGTCCGTCGTCGACGAGGCGCGCGAGCACGCCGAACGGGTCGCCGACGAGACGTCCGACGTCGTCGCCGCGACGCGCCGACAGACCGATGCCGTGACGGACATCGAGCGGAGCGTCGACCGACTCACCGGCCGCGAGCGACACGACGCCGGCGCGGCGAACGCGTCGGCGAGCGCGACCGGTGCGGCGACGGACGGCGGTGACGACGAGCGCCGCTGACGCGCCCCGTCAGCGGACCATCGGCGTCCACGAGTAGACGTGGTTGAGGAGCCAGTAGGTGAGGACGCCGAGCGCGAGGCTGAGCGTCCACGCGGCGACGGCGACGCGGCCGACCGTCGGATGGGCGGTGTCGGGGAGTTCGGAGACGTCGCGCGTCAGGCCGAGGACGACGGCGTGCAGGACGACGGGGACGGAGACGACGCTGAGGAGGATGTGAACGGCGAGCATCGCGAGGTAGACCGGGTGGACGATCCCCGCGTACCGCCAGAGGAACTGCCCCTGCTCGATCACGAGTCGCTTCTCGAAGCCGCCGCCGACCTTCCAGAGGTAGACGACGAGGAACGCCATGATGAGCGCGAACGCCGTGAGCATCGCCGCGCGATGCGCGCGAATCCGGCCCGTGCGGACGAAGTAGTAGCCGGCGACGAGCGCGGCGAGCGCGCACGTGTTGATGACGGCGATGGCGTCCGAGAGCAAGAGCACGGTCGACCGACCGATCTCGGGGAAGATCGGAACGAGACCGGCGAACGTCCCGAGGACGAGCGCGTACCCGACGGCGGAGACGACCGCGGTGACCCGTCTCGGGTGCGCTCGCGCGTAGCCGCGAACTGACATACCCCGACTTTCGGCGGGCGGTCCTTAGCCTGCGCGGTCCCCGGCGGCGCGGCGCGGGCCGACTCGCGCCGCTACTCCGTCCACGGGATGAGGCGCGCGCCGACGGCGAACGCGACGACGGCGAGGACGACGAGCACGCCGAAGTCCGCGGGGACGGACCCCGGCCACCCGGCGCTCCCGCCCGGATACGTCGCCGCGCGCACGCCGTACGCGAAGTATGAGAGCGGCGAGAGGTTCGTGATCGGCTGGAACCAGTCCGGGAGCGACGCCGGCCCGAGGAAGGTGTTCGAGAGGAACAGGAGCGGGAGCGCCACCGCGTTCGACGCGGTGACCGCGCCGTCCTGGCTGTCCGCGAGCGCGCCGAGCATCGCGCCGACGCCGCAGAACAGTGCGGACGCGACGGGGACGAAGAGCACGAGCCACGGGGAGAACGCGAACGACGCGCCCGTCGCGGCGAGCAGGACGAGGAGGACGAGACAGGCGAGCGAGATGAGCGCGACGTTCACGACGGTCTGTGCGACCAGCCACTCCCAGCGGCGCAGCGGCGACGCCGCCAGCTTCTCGAAGCGGTTGTGCTCGCGGAATCGCGCCACCTCGCTCCCGACCCGCGAGAGCGGCGTGAACAACACGACGACGGCGAGGTACGCGGGCACGTAGTAGCCGGAGGGCTGGCTGAACAGGCCGGTGCCGCCCCCGCCCGTGCGGACGAGACCCGCGAAGATGAGGATCAGGAGGACGGGGAAGAAGAACGTGAAGAAGACGGCGACGCGCCGGCGAAGGAACGACCGATACGCCGCGCCCATCTCCGCCATAACTCGGCCGTAGCGGCTCACGCGAACCACCCCCGGTGGCGAGTGCGAGTCAGTCGGGCCGCAGGTCCGACTGACTCACGCGCCTGACCGCTGGCGCGTTCGCCGTTCCGCGCTCCCTCGCAGTGCTCGGGTGCGCGTGTACTCACGCGCCTGACCGCTGGCGCGTTCGTAGTGTCGCGGCGCCCTGCGGATGTCGTGTATTTCACGCCACCACCTCCTCCTCCGCGTCGTCGACGACGGTCGGGTCGTCCGCGAGGCGGAGGTAGACGTCCTCGAGGTCGGGTTCCTTCCACGAGAGCGCGTCGAATTCGACGCCGCGGGTTTCGAGATCCGCGGCGACGTCCCCGATGGCTTCCGGGGGGACGTCGAGGACGTGCAGGCCGTCGTCCGCGGCGCGCACCTCGTAGCCGACGCCGTCGAGCGCCGTGGGGTCGGCGGCCGTCTCCACGGCGAGGTACTGCTCGCCGCCGTACTCGGCGACGAGCGACTCGGGGGTGCCGGTGGCGACGACGCGGCCGTCGTCGAGCAGGCCGACGCGGTCCGCGAGGCGTTCGGCCTCGGCCATGTAGTGCGTCGTGAGGAAGACGGTCGTTCCCGAGTCGGCGAGGCCCTCGAAGACGTCCCAGAGCGCGCGCCGCCCGGCGGGGTCGATGCCCGTCGTCGGTTCGTCCACGAACAGCACGTCCGGGTCGTTCGCGAGCGACGCGGCGACGCACGTGCGGCGCTGCTCGCCCCCCGAGAGGTCCGCGTACCACGTCTCCGTCTCGGGGGCCATCCCCACTTCGCGCAGGAGTTCGTCCGGCGCGCGCGCGTCCTCGTAGAGGCCGGCGTAGTACGCGACGAGTTCGCGCGGGGTGAGGCGCTCGGGCGGCGTGAAGGCCTGCGGGAGCAGCCCGAGGCGTTCGCGTGCGGCCTCGCCGGGCGACTCCCCGAGGAGGGTGACGCTCCCGCCGTCCGGCGAGCGCGTGCCCGTGAGACAGCGCGTGAGCGTCGTCTTCCCGGCACCGTTCGGCCCGATCAGCGCGAACACCTCGCCCTCGTCGATGGAGAGCGAGACGCCGTCGAGCGCGACGGTGTCGCCGTAGCTCTTGCGTACGTCGTCGGCGACTACAACCGGCGGCATGTCTCGACGTGCGGACGGCGCCTCGGTAACGTTTCCGCTTCCGGGACGACCCGGTCGATACAAGGCCTAGAGGCGCGGCCGCCAGCGCAGGAGATACAAGGCCTAGAGGCGCGGCCGCCAGCGCAGGAGGAGGACGGACGCGACGAAGACGACGGTGGAGAGGCCGTACGCGCGCGTCGTCGCGAGCGCGGTGAGCGCCGACGCGCTCCCGAACGCGCCCGTGACGATGGTCGCGAGCACCGGCCACGTACACGAGACGCAGGAGACGAGGCCGAGCAGGCCGGAGAGCGCGGACGCCGAGGCGTCCACGACGGTGACGGCGACGAGGTACGCGAGCGCGGCGTACCCCACGACCTTGAACGGGAGGAGGACGAGCGTGAACCCGCTCGCGCTGTACGTCACCGCCGGCCCCCACCCCGGTGGGAGCCAGTGAACGGCGAACCCGAGGCCCGCGCCCGTGAGGTGGAAGAGGCCGCCCGCGTAGCCGACCACGGCGAAGTACGCGACGCCGCCGATGGCCGCGAGCGCGCGCGTCCGTCGGGACGACGGCGCGGGGCGTGTCGTGTACACCGCCCACCCGGCGGCGTTCAGCCACACCCACGGGTAGACGTAGGCCAGCGGGTCCGTCGGCACGCTCGGCGTCGCGACGACGTACGCGAGCGTCGCGAGAACCTCCGCGTTCACCACCGCCGCCCACGACAGCAGCGCGCCCGAATCGAGCGCCGGGAGGTAGCGTTCGACGGTCGACATCTCAGAGGAGCATCGCGTCCACGACGACGGCGACGAGCGCCGCGCCGAGGAAGGCGTTCGAGGCGTGGAACGCGCGCATCGCCGCGGTGCGGTCGCGCTCGTAGTGGAGGCGGACGACCGCCCAGAGGAAGACGGCCCCGACGGCGACGACCGTCGACGCGTAGAGCCAACCGAGACCGCTCACGGCGGCGAGCACCGCCGCGCCGACGAGCGTCGCCGCGAGCCAGACGACGATGTGTTTTCGCGTCTCCGCCGCCCCGCGGACGACCGGCATCATCGGGAAGCCGCCCGCCGCGTAGTCGTCGCGGTAGGCGAGCGCGAGGTTGTAGAAGTGCGCGGGCGTCCAGAGGAAGATGACGCCGGCGAGCGCGAGCGCCGGCGCTTCGAGCGTCCCGGTGACGGCCGCCCAGCCGATGAGCGCGGGGAGCGCGCCCGCCGCGCCGCCGATGACGGTGTTCTGGACGGTGTTCGGCTTCAAGAGGAGCGTGTAGACGACCGAGTAGAAGCCGATGGCGACGAGGCCGAGACCGGTCGCGAGCAGGCCGACGCGGGAGAACGCGAGGAGGGACGCGGCGGCGAGCAGGAGGCCGAACGCGAACGCGTTCCGCTTCGGGATGCGGTCGGTCGCGACGGGGCGGTCCGCCGTCCGGTCCATCTTCTTGTCCTTCTCGCGCTCGAAGACGTGGTTGAACGTCCCGCTCGCGCCGATGGAGAGCACGCCGCCGAGGAGGGTGAACGCGACGGTGCGCGCGGAGAGGTCGGGGCCGGCGGCCAGCGCCATCCCCGCGGCCGCGACGAGGCAGAGCAGCCACATCAGCCGCGGCTTCGTCAGCGCGACGTACGCGCGCACCGTCGCGAGCGGGCCGTCGGCGGCGGGCGCGTCGCCCGCGTCGCCGCCCTTCGGCGCGCCCTCCCACTCCGCGGACGGCTCGCTCGCCGTCTGGGATTCGAGGCGCCACGCGAGCGCGAGCGCCACGCCGCCGAAGATGGCGACGCCGAGCGCGAGGTGGAGCATCGGGACGGGCGCGACGTCCGCCGTGGCCGCGACGGCGCCGACGACGACCTGCACGGGATAGAGGACGAGCGCGAGCGCGAGCGCGGCGAGCACGCGGCGCTCCGCGCCCACGCGAACGGCGAGCGCGGCGGTCACGACGAGCGCGACGCCGACGAGCGCGGCGACGGTGCGGTGCGCCCACACGACCGCGAGCGAGAGCGACGAGACGTCGAACCACTGCCCGCCACACGCCGGCCACGTCGGGCAGGCTGTCGCGGCGTCCGTCAGCGCCGTCGTCGCGCCGACGACGAGGAGCGCGTAGACGCCGAGCGCGACGGCGGCGAGCGCGTGCGTGAGGCGGAGGCGTGGGAGTCGCACGGTGTGTCAGGCGACGGTTGGGACGCGCCGTACTTAGCCTGTCCGACTCCGCCGTGGCCCCCGAGTCGGTAGTTATTTGCCCGGCACCTCCCAACTCCCGACCAGCAATGAATCGGAAGCGGCTCGCGTCCGTCCTGACGCTCGGGCTGGTTGGGCTGGTGCTCGCTGCCGCCGACCCGGCGGCCGCGGCGACGTCCGTCACCGACCGGTACATCGGGAACGTGAGCAACATCCTGCTCGCCGTCGCGCTCCCCATCACCATCATCGTCGAGGGCGTCCTCTTCTACGCCATCTGGAAGTTCCGGAAGGCCGACGAGGCGAAACCGACGAAGGAGAACCGCCGACTCGAACTCACGTGGACCGCGGCCACCGCCGTCGTCCTGCTGTTCGTCGGCCTCGCGGCGTACTCCGCGATGGGCTCCCCGTACGTCATGGGCTCCACCGACCAGTACCAGCAGATGATGGACAACCCCGACACCACCGTCGTCCACGTCGACTCCTACCAGTGGTCGTGGCAGTTCCACTACCAGTACGAGGGGACGAACTTCACGTCGAGCAAACTCGTCCTCCCCGCCGACAAGCAAGTGGTCTTGCGCATAACCTCACGGGACGTCTTGCACTCCGTCCACATCCCCGCGCTCTCCCTGAAGAAGGACGCGTTCCCCGGACGCACGACGTACATCGCGACCGAGATCAACTCCAACGCCGTCCGTGACACGCCGTACGTCCTCTACTGCGCCGAGTACTGCGGCGCCGGCCACTCGAACATGCTCGCGGACGTCGTCGTGAAGTCCCCGAGCGACTACGAGGACTGGGCGAGCCAGCAGGCCCAGCAGGCCCAGAGCGATTCGAGCGGCAGTTCTTCGAGCGGGAACGCGTCGAGCGGGAACGCGTCGAGCGCGTCCCTCGCCGCGCCCGCCGCGAGCGCGTAAC
>JBDGUG010000004.1:18611-26281 GCA_042216135.1 Halarchaeum sp.
TCGAGCGGGAACGCGTCGAGCGCGTCCCTCGCCGCGCCCGCCGCGAGCGCGTAACGCCCGCTTCTCTCTTCGACGAAGCCCACGGACAGCGACGCCGCCGTCCCGCCGACGACGAGGCCAGTTGGGAGGTTTTTTAGTCCGTCCCGCGTAACCCGCGAGTATATGGCTACCGAGGAAAGCGAAGATCACGGTCACTTCCTGCCAGCCGTGCGCGACTGGCCGCGCGGCTACGGCGAGGCGAGCTGGTGGCCGTTCTTCACGGCGGTCGGGCTCGCACTCGTCTACGTCGGCGCGACGCTGTTCGTCGTCGGCGAGGGAACCGACATGCTCAGCCCGCGCATCGGCATCGGCGTCTTCGGCGCCGGCTGGGCCGTCACCATCGTCGGGATGCTCGGCTGGATCTATCAGGCGTTCATCGTCGACTTCTGGGACCGCGGCTCGCACAACGGCGGCGCCTCGCTCCGGCTCGGAATGCTGTTGTTCCTCGCGACTGACATCGAGACGTTCGGCGCCGGCTTCGTCTACTACTTCTTCATCCGCGTGGGCGCGTGGCAGACCGAGTTCCTCCCCGAGTCCGGTCTGCTCACCGGCGTCCTCGTCCTGAACACCGTGCTGCTCGTCGTCTCCAGTTTCACCATCCACTGGGCCGAGGGCCAACTCCAGAAGGGCAACCACCAGCGCTTCGTCCAGGGCCTCATCGTCACGTTCCTGCTCGGCGTCGCCTTCGTCGGCGGTCAGATCTACGAGTACAACGAGTTCATCGTCCACGAGGGCTTCACAATCACCTCCGGCATCTTCGCCAGCGGGTTCTTCGGGCTCACCGGCCTGCACGGCCTGCACGTGAGCTTCGGCGCCGTCCTGCTCGGCACTCTCTCGATTCGCGCCCTCCGCGGCCAGTACGACGAGGACCGCCACGTCTCCGTCACCACCGTCTCCTGGTACTGGCACTTCGTCGACGCCGTCTGGCTCTTCCTCGTCGCCGTCGTCTACATCGGCGCCGTCTTCGGGACCGAGTTCAGCCCCTTCTAGGGCGTCCCGAGAGCGATACGCTTCTTACGGCCGCGCCCCAACCACGCCGTATGTCCGAACAGCCGGGACTCAGTGAGCAGTACCGCACCGCCAGCCCCTGGCCGGTGTTCGTCGCGCTCGGACTCGTCCTCAGCGAAGTCGGCGTCTTCATCGGCGGCCCCATCCTCCCCGTGGGCGTCGGCGGCGTCCTCCTCCTCGAAGGGAGCGTCGTCGGCATCCTCCGGGAGTCCGGCTACGCCGACCACCTGTGGACGACGGCGCTCGCCGTCGGCGCCGTCGTCACCGCGCTCGGCGCCGTGCTCGTCGTCTACGGCGACCCCGGCTCCGCCCTCCACGTCTACCAGCGCGGCCTCGCACTCGCGGGCGCGGGCGTGCTCGCCGCCCTCGGCGCCCTCGGCCTCGCGCTCTACGAACACGGCTACCTCTGAGTCGGACGCTCGCACCGCTCGCCGCCCTCGGTCGGAACCCCGCAAATATATTTGCTCGCGGCCCGCACGCTCGCGTAATGACCGAACACTCCAGCGTCTTCGACCCCGACGTCCTCCTGGACATCGCGGTGAACATCGTCCCGCTCCTCGTCATCGTGCTCTTCACCGTGCTCTTCGTGGTGTTCAACCCGTGGGCGGGCGAGAGCCTGCTCGGGCGCGCGCTCCAGTTCTTCCTCCTGCTCTTCCCCCTCCTCTGTCTCGCCGTGCTGACGTACGTCGCGGCGCGACAGATCGAGGTGCTCGAAGACGTCGACGTCGGCCCCTAGCGGCGAACCCGTACCTTTCTTTACGTCGCACCCCAAACGAGCGCACATGGCAGTCTCCCTCGAACTCACGCTCTCGGTGTTGATGGGACTGCTGCTCCTGCTCGTGGCGGGCTGGCTGACGCGCCTCGAGGACTGGCGGGCGTACGCGCCCGTCGGCGGGGGTGGCGGTTACGGTGAGAGTACCGGGCACGAAGAGAAACCGGGCGGCCTGACGCGCTGGCTGACCACGGTCGACCACAAGGACCTCGGCATCCTCTACACGCTCTTCGGCGTGCTGGCGTTCGCGTGGGGTGGGATCACGGCGATGCTCATCCGCGTCGAACTCATCACCCCGAAGATGGACGCGCTCGCCGGATTCGGTGGCGTCGGGCTCTACAACGCCCTGATGACCACGCACGGCATCACGATGCTCTTCCTGTTCGCGGCGCCCGCCATCTTCGGCATCGCGAACTACGTCGTCCCGCTCCTCGTGAACGCGGACGACATGGCGTTCCCGCGCATCAACGCCATCGCGTTCTGGATCCTCCCGTTCGCCACCGTGCTGATGTGGGCGGGCTTCTTCCTCCCCGTCTTCGGCGTGAACATTCAGGCGGCGAAGACCTCCTGGACGCTCTACACGCCGCTCGCCACGTCGCTCCCCGGCGTCGGCGTGGACATGTTCCTGCTGGGCTTCCACCTCTCCGGGATTTCGACGACGATGGGCGGCATCAACTTCATCGCGACCATCGTCTCCGAGCGCGACAGCGAGACGGTGCCGTGGTCGAAACTCGACATCTTCAGCTGGACCATCTTGACGCAGGGCGGCATCATCCTGTTCGCGTTCCCGCTGCTCGGCGCGGCGCTCATCATGATGCTGCTCGACCGGAACTTCGCGACGACGTTCTTCGCCACCGCGGGCGGCGGGGCGTTGCTGTGGCAGCACCTGTTCTGGTTCTTCGGGCACCCCGAAGTCTACATCCTCGTCCTGCCGCCGATGGGGCTGGTCAGTCTCATCCTGCCGAAGTTCGCGGGGCGGAAGCTGTTCGGGTTCAAGTTCGTCGTCTACTCCACGCTCGCCATCGGCATCCTCTCCTTCGGCGTCTGGGCCCACCACATGTTCACCACCGGCATCGACCCCCGCCTCACCACCTCCTTCATGGCGGTGTCGCTCGCCATCGGAGTGCCATCCGCGGTGAAGGTGTTCAACTGGATCACGACCCTCTGGAACGGGAAGCTCCGGATGACGGCGCCGATGCTGTTCTGTCTGGGATTCATCCAGAACTTCATCATCGGCGGCGTCACCGGCGTCTTCCTCGCCGCCGTCCCGTTCGACCTCGTGATGCAGGACACCTACTACGTCGTGGGTCACTTCCACTTCATCGTCTTCGGCGCCATCGGGTTCGCGCTGTTCGCGGGCCTCTACTACTGGTTCCCGATGATGACCGGTCGCATGTACGACCGCAGCATGGCAGTCTGGCACTTCTGGCTCTCGATCATCGGCGGGAACGTGACGTTCATCGCCATGCTCATCCTCGGCTACGGCGGGATGCCGCGCCGGTACGCGACGTACCTCCCGCGGTTCATGACGTGGCACGACGTCGCCACCGTCGGCGCGTTCATCATGTTCGTCGGCCAGCTCCTCTTCGTCTGGAACTTCTGGCAGTCCTTCCAGTACGGCAAGCGCGTGGAGAGCGGCGACCCGTGGAACCTCGAGGAGGAGGGCCAGTTCACGAACGAGTGGAACTGGTTCGCGGACAAGCGACAGACGATGCTCGCGGACGGCGGCGAGGACGAGGCCGAGGCCGAGACGGCCGACTGAGGCGACTCCGATTCTCGTTTTTCGCGTTACTCGACGGTGATAGCCGCCGGATCGATTCGTCCGCGGTCAGGTCATCACGACGACGAACGCCGCTACCGTCATCGCGAGCGCGGTGCCGTAGAGCATCAACAGCACCTTCTCCTTCTCCTGCATGCGCGAGGCTACGGCCGACAACGCAAAAGGCTAATCGCTCCGCCACCAACGCCCGGTGTGCGTTCGCTCGCGCCCACCGCCGGCCGTCGCGTCGTGCTCGTCATCTACCTCGTAGCGGTCGCTATCGCCGGCCTGTTCGGGTACGCGCTCGGCATCGTCGTCGGGCCGAACGTCCTGAACGGCGAAGTCGGCGCGCTCGGACCCGTGACGTTCTCGCTGACGCCGCTGAACCTCGCGCTGTACGGCGTCGTGATGGTCGCCGTCACGCTCGGCGTCTTCCTCCTCGCCGTCTCCGTCGTCGCGCGCTACGACGACGCGGCGGTCGAACCCTAGAGCGTCGCCGCGAGCGCCGCGAGCGACTCCACCTCGACGTCCGCGCCCCCGTCGAGTCGCTCCGCCGGATCGTTCGCCCGGTTCACCCACGCCGTCGTCATCCCCGCGGCGCTCGCGCCCGCGACGTCCCACGCGTTCGAGGAGACGAGCCGACAGTCCGCGAGCGGCCGGTCGAGTTCCGCGACGACGTGATCGTAGACGGCTGGCGCGGGCTTGAGCGCGTCCGCGTCGTGCGCGCTCACGAGGCCGTCGACGTGCGCGTCGATGCCGGTGTGTCCGGCGAGGGCGTCGAGCATCGCGGGCGTCCCGTTCGAGAAGACGACCATCTCGTGCGTCTCCGCGAGCGTCGCGAGCGCGTCGAGCGCGTCCGGGTACGGGTCGAGTTCGTCGTACGCGTCCATCAGCGCGGGCGCGGCGTCCTCGTCGAGTCCGTGGTAGTCGAGCGCGTAGTCGAGCGCGTCGCGCGTGACCGCGTCGAACGGCTCGTAGCGTCCCGTCGCGCCCCGGTGGAACGCGTACTCTAGCTGTTTCGAGCGCCACAGTTCGTCGACGTCCGCCGCGACGCCCGCGGGAACGTCGAGTTCGCGCTCGATGGCGTCCGCGACGCTGGAGACGTCGCAGAGCGTGCCGTACATGTCGAAGCAGAGCGCCTCGCTCATCGGGCGGGCTTCGAGCGCCAGCGCCAAAGGCTCCGGTGTTGGCCGCGAACCCGACCGCCCCTTATGTTGGATAGAATATGTTTATCTCCTCGGGCGACGTACGGCGCGCATGACTCGGCGCATCGGTTCCACGCTGGTCGTCGTACTGCTCGTCGCGCTCGCCGGCTGTACGGGCGGTGGCGACGACGCCGCGAGCGCCGACGGCACGCTCGTCGCGAACCGAACGGCCGCGATCGAAGCCGCGGGAAGCTACGCGTCCGTCTGGCGGATGCGCTCCCTCGAGGACGGCGTCGTGGTCGGTGAGACGACCTATCGAACCGCCGTCGACTACGAGAACGAGCGGTACAGCTTCGAGGCGACCATCGCCGACGACGGCGAAGTCGACACCAGCGTCGCCACCTACTTCGCCGACGGCACGCTCGCCCAGCGCATCGGCGACGACGGCGACGTCCAGTACGCCAGCAGCGATCAGACGTTCACCGCCGGGTCGCTCTCCTCGCTCGGCCGCGCGCCGTTCGTCGCCACCACCGGGAGCCTCGACGGGTTCACCGAGGTCGGAACCGAGACGTTCGACGGCGTCACCGTCACCCACGACGAGATGAACCGCGCCGCCTCCTGGGTCGCCGCGCGAGGCGGCTCCGACGACTTCCAGTGGAACGAGTTCGCCTACGTCGTCCTCGTCGACGAGCAGGGCCTGGTTCGCTCGGAGACGTGGCGCGGCACCGGCACCACCGACGACGGCGCGACGCGCGGCGTCGAGTTCACGTACGAACTCACCGGCGTCGGCGACACCACCGTCGCCGCGCCCGACTGGGTCGAGCAGGCGCGCGCCGCGAGCGCCTGAGCCAACCGCGGCTGTGGCTGTCGGCGCGAGCGCGAAAGAGAGACCGGAGTTCGGCGGTGTGCTGCCGTCAGTCGTCGCTCTGGACCTGGTCGCGGATGGACTCGACGATGTCGGGGTTCTGGAGGGTGGAGGTGTCGCCCAGTTCGTCCTCGTTCGCGATGTCCTCCAGGAGGCGGCGCATGATCTTCCCGGAACGCGTCTTCGGGAGTTCGGGCGTGAAGACGACGGCCTGCGGGCGCGCGATGGGGCCGATGGCGTCCTCGACGCCTTCGACGATGCGCGAACGCATCTCATCGTCGCCGTCGTATCCCTCCTCTAAGATGACGTACGCGTAGACGGCTTCGCCCTTCACGTCGTGTTCGCCGCCGACGACGGCGGCCTCGGCGACGCCCTCGACGCCGACGATTGCGGATTCGATCTCCATCGTCCCCAGTCGATGGCCGGAGACGTTGATGACGTCGTCCACGCGGCCGAGGACCGTGATGTAGCCATCAGAGTCGATCTTCGCGCCGTCCTCGGGGAAGTAGACCCAGTCCTCCATGTCGTCCGAGTCCGTGTCCGAGTACTCCGCCCAGTACTCGTCGATGAAGCGTTCGTCGTTCTTGTAGAGCGTGCGGAGCATCCCCGGCCATGGCTTCTGGACGGTGAGATAGCCGGCGCGCCCGGCACCGACCGCCTCGCCGTTCGTGTCCACGACGTCGACGTCGAGGCCGGGGAGGGGCGGGCCGGCGCTCCCGGGCTTCATGTCGCCGACGCCGGGGAGCGTCGTGACCATGTGGCCGCCCGTCTCGGTCTGCCACCACGTGTCGACGATGGGGCACTCCTCGCCGCCGATGTGCTTGTAGTACCACTTCCACGCGCGCGGGTTGATCGGTTCGCCGACGGTGCCGAGCACGCGGAGGCTGGAGAGGTCGTGGTTCGCCGGATACTCCGCGCCCCACTTCATGAACGAGCGAATCGCGGTCGGCGCGGTGTATAGCTGGTCGGCCTCGTAGTCCTCGATGATCTGCCAGAGACGCTCACGGGTCGGATAGTCCGGCGTGCCCTCGTACATCATCGACGTGGTGCCGAGCGCGAGCGGCCCGTAGACGATGTACGAGTGGCCGGTGATCCAGCCGATGTCGGCCGAGCAGAAGTAGGTGTCCTCGGGCTTGATGTCGAGGACGGCTTGCGAGGTCCAGGCGGTCCACGCGAGGTAGCCCGCGGTGGTGTGCTTCACGCCCTTCGGCTGTCCGGTGGTGCCGGAGGTGTACATCAGGAAGAGCATGTCCTCGGCGTCCCGCTCCACCGGGTCGACTTCCGCGCCCTCGTTCGCTTCGACGAGGTCGTGGTAGTCGTGGTGGTTGTCGCCGAGTCCGTGGCCGAAGCCATCAGAGCCGAGGCGGTCCACGACCACGGTCTCGACGTCGTGGTCGACCTCGTTCAGGCCCTCGTTCGTCTTCCCGAGGTGGTCGAGGGGGTCGCCGCGGCGATAGTAGCCGTCGCAGGTGACGAGGTACTCGGAGTCCGCGGCGTTCATGCGCGTGGCGAGCGCGTCCGCGGAGAACCCGGCGAAGACGACGGAGTGGGGTGCGCCGATGCGCGCGCAGGCGAGCATCGCGATGGGGAGCTGCGGGACCATCGGCATGTACATCGTCACGACGTCGCCCTCGCCGACGCCCATGTCGCGGAGCGCGGCGGCGAACGCGTTCACCTCGTCGTAGAGCTCCTGATAGGTGATCGAGCGGTTGTCCTCGTCGACGGGTTCGCCGACCCACTCGAGGGCGACTTCGTCCGCGCGCTCGTCGAGGTGGCGGTCGATGCAGTTGTACGAGGCGTTGATCTTCCCGTCGGTGAACCACTCGTAGAACGGCGGGTTCGAGGCGTCGAGGACGTCGTCGTAGTCCTCGTACCAGCTCAGGAGGTCGGCGGCCTCCTCCCAGCACTCGGGCCAGTTCTCATCGAACTCCTCGTAGATGTCCGGGTCCGAGACGTTCGCCTGTTCGACGAACGACTCGGGCGGTTCGAACACTTTCTGTTCTTCGAGACGGGCCTCGAGTTCGACGTCGTCATCGGACATATTCACATGAACAATCCTTGAGGTTCGGCTTAAATCTTTGG
>JBDGUG010000033.1:0-23663 GCA_042216135.1 Halarchaeum sp.
CACCGACGGCCTCGCCACCCCCGCCGTCGTCGTCTGGACGCTCCGCATGCCCCGCGTCGTCGCCGCCGTGCTCGTCGGCGCGAACCTCGCCGTCTCCGGCGCCGTATTCCAGGCGCTCACGCGCAACGAACTCGCGAGCCCCTACGTCCTCGGCGTCAGCGGCGGCGCGGGCCTCGCCGTCCTCCTCACCCTCGTCTTCTTCGCCGGCGCCTCCCTCCTCCTCCCCTTCGCCGCCGCCGTCGGCGGCACCCTCGCCTTCCTCCTCGTCTACGCCATCGCGTGGAAGCGCGGCACCTCGCCCGTCCGCCTCGTCCTCGCCGGCGTCGTCGTCGCCACCGTCTTCCAGTCCCTCCAGACCGGCCTCTTCTTCTTCCTCGGCGACAGCGCCGCCGTCAAGACGGCGCTCGCGTGGATCACCGGCTCCCTCACCGGCGTCGAGTGGGCGGGCGTTCGCCTGGCCCTCGTCCCGACGCTCCTCGTCCTCCCCGCGTGCGCGCTCGCCGCGCGCCACCTCGACGTCCTCCTCCTCGGCGAGGACACCGCGCGCTCGCTCGGCATGGCCGTCGAGCGCGTGCGCTTCGCCCTCGCCGCGCTCGCCATCCTCGCCGCCGCCACCGGCGTCGCCGTCGCCGGCCTCGTCGGCTTCGTCGGCCTCGTCGTCCCGCACGCCGTCCGCACCCTCGTCGGGAGCGACTCCCGGCGCGTCGTCCTCGGCTGCGTCGTCGCCGGCCCCGCGCTCGTCGTCGTCGCCGACGTCGGCGCGCGCCTCGCGCTCGCCCCGCTCCAGGTGCCCGTCGGCGTCCTCACCGGCGTCATCGGCGGCCCCTACTTCCTCTACCTGATGCGCAAACACGACGACTTCAGCACCCTCTGAGCCATGTCACGCACCACGCCCCACCCCGACGAACCGCAGGACGACGCCGACGAACCGCACGGGGTCGACGGCGCGAAACTCCACGTCGCCGACCTCGAACTCGGCTACCCCGGCCTCGACGAACCCGTCGTCGACACCGAGACGCTCGTCGTCCCCGAGGGCGAAGTCACCGCGCTCGTCGGCCCGAACGGCAGCGGGAAGAGCACGCTCCTGAACGGGCTCGCGCGCCACCTCGAACCCGACGCGGGCGAGGTCCTCCTCGACGGCCGCGAGATAGCGACGTACGACTCGAAGGAGTTCGCGCGCGAACTCGGCATGCTCGCCCAGCAGAACACCGCCCCGGACGGCCTCACCGTCGAGGAACTCGTCCACCACGGCCGCTACCCCCACAAGGGCTTCCTCGAAGGCCGCACCGAATCCGACGAGGCGGCGGTCGAGCGCGCAATCGACCTCGCGGGCGTCGAGGACCTCCGCGAGACCGAACTCGGACAGCTAAGCGGCGGGCAGCGCCAACTCGTCTGGATCGCGATGGCGCTCGCGCAGGAGACGGACACCCTCCTCCTCGACGAACCGACGACCTACCTCGACCTGCGCCACCAGCTCCGCGTGATGGACGTCATCCGCACGCTCAACGAGGAGCGCGGCGTCACCGTCTGCGTCGTCCTGCACGACATCACGCAGGCCGCGCGCTTCGCGGACTACCTCGTCGCGCTGAAGGACGGCGCCGTCCACGACTGGGGGCGTCCCGCGGACGTCGTGAGCGAGGACCTGCTCGCGGAGGTGTTCGGCGTGGACGCCGCCGTCGAGTACGGCACCGAACCCGTCATCACGCCCCGGCGGGCGCTCGACGACGCGGACGTCTAGAACGCGAGCGCGCCGGCGGCGACGGCCGTCGACGCGAGCGCGAGGACGCAGAGGCGAGCGAGCGCCGACCGACCGACCGGCAGTCGAATCGAGCCGATGGCGGCCGGGCCGTCGAGGAGCGAGCGCACGCGCTCGCGTTCCGCCGAGAGCGCCGGGTCCACCTCGTACGCCTCCGCGAGGCGCCGATCGACCGTCGAGAGCTCGTCGGGTTCGTGCGCCGTCGCGAGGTGGCGGACGTACGCGTCCCGGTCCGGAAGCGAACTACCGCAGTACCGACACGATTCGGGCATCGTGCGGGGAGACGCGCCCCGCCGCCTTCCGCGTTCGCGTCCAATCCTCGAAGCGTCTCTCCCCTCGTAGCGGACGTTTCGAGGGCTGGACGCGAAGCCCTATTCCCGAACGGCCCCTCCCATCGAGTGATGTCACAGTCACGACGCGAGGTGCGTTTCGGATGATACGGACGTCGCGCGACACCCTGCGGACGACGGCGGCGCTCGCCGTCGTCGTCCTCACCCTCGTCGCCGCGCCCACCGCCGCGGCCGCGAACCTCGGCGCGCAGCACGCGACGGACGCGAACGCCGCGACGGCCTCGAACGCGGCGGCCGACGTCCACCACTACGTCGACGAGGACGGCGGCCACGAGGGCGACCACGACGGCGACGGCGCGGCCGGCGCGAGCGCGTCCGGGAGCGCGTCGTCAGGGTCGTCCGGGTCGAGCGTGACGGTGACGACGACGAGGGCGTCCTGATGGCGGGAACGGGCTGGACGCTCGCGCTCTGGTACGCCGACCGCGGGAGCGCCGTCGTCCTCTACCCCGCGCTCTGGGCGGCCGTCGCCACGGGCGCCGCCCGACGACTCCCCGTCCTCCCCGCGCTCCGGGACGCCTCGCGGCGCCACCACGTCACCGTCTCCGTCTTCGCCGTCCTCGTCGGCCTCCTCCACGGCGTCCTCGGCACTATCGACACCGCCGTGATCCTCGACGGCGCCGCGCCGATGCCCGCCTACGGCCCCACCGTCCTCCTCGGCGGCGTCGCCGTCGGCGTCGTCGGCGCGCTCCTCACCGGCATCGCCGTCCTCGGCTTCCTCGACCCGCGACGCTTCGACCGTCCCGTCGTCGTGCACGCGCTCGCCTACCTCGGGTTCGGCGTCGGGACGGTCCACGCCCTCCTCGTCGGCACCGACGTCACCGAACTGGTCGTGCAGGGCGTCCTCGGCGCCCTCCTCGCCGTCGCGTTCCTCCTCGCCGTCCGCGTCCTCGACGGCGTTCGCGTCGGCGCGTCCGCCTCGTAGCCGCCGAACGCGTCCGTCCCCGCCGGTGCCGATGGGGTTTTACGCCGCGCGCGCCCCCCTCCGCGCGTGAACGACGAACCGGACACCGACTCCCCCGTCCCCGGCACATCCCGGCGGCGCGTCGTCGGGACGCTCTTCCTCGTGGTGTTCCTCGACCTGGTCGGATTCGGCATCCTCATCCCCGTCATCCCGCTGTACGCGAAGTTCTTCGGCGCGAACGAGTTCGTCGGCAGCCTCCTCATCGCCACCTACTCTCTCCTCCAGTTCGTCGGCGCGCCCCTCCTCGGGCGCCTCTCCGACGAGCGCGGCCGCCGCCCCGTCATCCTGCTCTCCCTCCTCGGGAGCGTGCTCGCGTGGACGCTCTTCGGCCTCGCCGGCGAACTCGCCGGTCTCGTAGGCGCGTCCTCCGGCCTCGTCGTCCTCTTCTTCGCCCGCGCGCTCGCCGGCGCGATGGGCGGGAACATCGCCACCGCGAACGCCTACATCGCCGACGTCACGCCGCGCGAGGACCGCGCGAAGGGCCTCGGCCTCCTCGGCGCCGCGTTCGGCCTCGGGTTCGTCTTCGGCCCCGCCATCGCCGGCGTCGTCTCCAGTCCCGGCGCGCTCGCCGTCTTCCGCGACGTCCTCCCCGCCGCCGTCCCCGTGAGCGAGTACACGATGCCGTCCTTCACCGCCGCCGCCCTCTGCGCCGCGAATCTCGTCCTCGCCTACGCCGTCCTCCCCGAACCCCGACGGCACGCGACGACGGCGAGCGCGGGCGAATCGCGGCTCCGACGGCTCTACGAGGCCGTGCGATCGCCCGCCATCGGCTCGCTCCTCGTCGCGTTCTTCCTCGCGTCCTTCGCGTTCTCCGCGTTCGAGAGCCAGTTCATCTTCCTGACGAGCGACCGCCTCGGCTTCGGCACCGCCGAGAACGCCGTCCTGCTCACCTACGTCGGCGTCCTCGTCGCCGTCGTGCAGGGCGGCCTCGTCGGCCCGCTCACCGACCGCGTCGGCGAGTACCGCCTCGCGCTCGTCGGCGCGGCGATCCAGGCGGCGACGCTCGCGCTCGTCCCGTTCTCGCTCTCCTGGGGGTTCGTCCCCACCATCGGCCCCGTCGCCGCCGGCGGGGTGGCGCTCGCGCTCGTCGCGACGCCGCTCGCGTTCGGGAACGCGCTCACGAACGTCTCGCTGAACGCGCTCGTCTCCCTCAACGCGGGCGACGACGAGCAGGGCGGCGCGTTCGGCCTCACGCAGTCCGCGGGCAGTCTCGCGCGCACGTTCGGCCCCGCGACCGCCGGCCTGCTCTACGTCGCCGTCGCGTACTGGTCGCCGTTCGTCGTCGCCGGCCTCCTCTTCGTCCCCGTCCTCGCCGTCCTCGGCGTCGTCGCGCGCGACGCCGTCACCGCCGCGGGCGCCTAGGACCGAAGCGCCTCCACCGGGTTCCGGTTCGCCGCCTTCCACGCCGGGTAGAGGCCGCTCGCGAGGCTGGTGACGAACGCGAACGCGAACGCCGCCGCGAAGTAGCCGAGGTTCCGCGGCGCGAACGTGAACAGCGGATCGCCGAGCACGACCTGATTGATGACGAGGCCCGCCGCGACGCTCAGCAGGACGCCCGCGATACCGCCCGCGATACCGAGCAGCACCGCCTCCGCGAGCATGATCACGAGCACGTCGCGCTTCTGGTAGCCGACCGCGCGCAGCACGCCTATCTCCCGGCGGCGCTCCACCGCGCTCATCAACATCACGTTCAGGATGCTCACGCCCGCGACGACGAGCGAGATGGCGCCGATGCCGACGAGGAACGTGTTCACGACGTCGAAGACGCTCCCGATCTGCTCCGAGAGCGACGCGTACTCGAAGACCGTGACGCGCTCCTGGCGCGCGTTCAGTCGGTCGCGGATCGCCATCGCGGACGCGTTCGCGGCGCGCGCGTCCGCCGCGCGAACGACGATCTGATCGTAGCCGTTCCCCCCGACGGCCGCGGGCGGGAGGACGACCCCGCCGCCCGGATTCAGCGCGGTGATGCCGGACTGCTGGGCGAGCACGGCCTTCACCCGATACGTCTTCCCGTCCACCGTAACGGTGTTCCCCGCGTGGACGTCGAGGCGGTCCGCGAGCGCCGACCCGACGAGCGCGCCGCTGCGCAAGGGCGTCGGGATGCGGCCGTCGGACGCCGCCAGTAGCCCCCCGGTCGGTCGATGCCGTACACCGGGACGATGGAGCGCTCCCGGCCGTACGACACCACCCCCTGATCCTGCTTCACGGGCACGACGACGTCGGACCCGACCGCGCGCTCGACGTCCCGGACGTCCCGGTCGGTGAGCGACTGGACGCCCTGACTCGTCGCCGGCGACACCGTGAGGTCGTTCCCGATGTTCCCGAGGTTCTGCGTCACCGAGAACTGGAGCGTCGCGCCGAACACCCCGAGGGAGGCGATGGCGAGCACGCCGATGACGATGCCGAGCGCCGCGAGCGCCGACCGCACCGGGGTGCGCGCGACGTTCCGGCGCGCGATCAGCAGCCACGGCACCCGCTCGTAGATCGGGTTCATCGCGTCAGCTCACCGTCCACGATCTCGACCGTTCGGTCCACGTACTCCTCGACGAGTTCGTCGTGCGTCACCGCGACCACCGCGACGCCCTCGTCGCAGATGCGGCGGAACTCCCCGAGGATGTCCGAACTCGTCTCCCGGTCGAGGTTCCCCGTGGGTTCGTCCGCGAGCACGAGGCGCGGTTCGTTGATGAGCGAGCGCGCGATGGCGACGCGCTGCTTCTGCCCGCCGGAGAGCTCGCTCGGCCGGTGGTCGAGCCGATTCCCGAGGCCGAACTTCCGCAGGAGGTCGGCCGCCCGCTCCGGCGTCTCCCCGTCCCGGTCGAGCAGCCGCGGAATCTCGACGTTCTCCTGCGCGGTCAGCGTCGGGATGAGGAAGAACTGCTGGAAGACGAAGCCGACGAAGCGCTTTCGGGTCTGCGTGCGTTCGCGCTCGTCGAGCGCCGTCGCGTCCCGGCCCGCGATGGAGAGCCCTCCCTCGGTCGGTTCGTCGAGCAGGCCGAGCATGTTCAACAGCGTCGTCTTCCCGCTCCCGGACGGCCCGACGATTGAGACGAACTCCCCCGCCTCCACCGCGAAGTCCACGTCCACGAGCGCGTGCACCGTCTCCGGGCCCGACTCGTACGTCTTCGTCAACCCGCGTGTCTCGATGACTGGCACGCTCACTCCCGGCGGTAGTTCCGCCAACCCACGTACATCAGCGCGCCGACGCCCGCGACGACGACGAGGCCGACGAGCGCCGGAACGAGCCACCCGCCCCCGGAACTCCCGCCCGTATCGGCGGGCTGACTCGACGACGCGCCCTCGATGGGGACGGTGACCGTCTCGCTCTTCTGCACGCCGTCGGCGAGATACGACACCTCCAGCGGGACCGCCGTCGCGTTCGCCCCGACGTCCGCGTAGACGTCGAAGCCGACGAAGTCGCTCGCCGGAATCGTCCCGACGAAGTACTCGCGGCCCGGATACGCCGGTTCGACGCTCGCGCCCCGCCGCACGCTCACGACCGCGCTGTTCACCGATTCGAGGCCGACGTTGCTCGCGCTCCCGGAGACGTGTAGCTTCCCGCTCTCGCGCTCCATCGAGACGCCGGTGAGGCGCACGCGGCCCGGGTTCGCCGCCACCGTCGCCGTCGTCTCCGCGGTCCGTCGGTCCGTCCCCGGTCCGTAGTCGTACGCGGCGCTGACGCGCACGCTCGCCTGCCCGTCCACGTCGCTCGCGTTCAGGACGACGGTGCGCGCCTCGCCGGCGGGGACGAGCGACGTCGTCGCGCCCGTCACCGTCGCCGCGTCGCTCTCCCCGGTGACCGCGACGTCCCGCAGCGCAGCGTTCCCGAGGTTCGTGACCGTCACCGCGAGCGCGCTCCCCGCGGCGGTGCGGCGGGTCGTGAGCGAGACGTCGTCGCGGCGCTCCGCCACCGCCACCGTCGCCTCGCGGGTCGCGCTCCCCGCGACGCCGTCGCTGCTGTAGCGAACGGTCGCGGTGACGTTCGTCTCGCCCGCCCGCTCGGCGCGCACGTCGAACGTCGCCGTCGCCTGCTCGCCCGCGGCCACCGTCGGGAGGACGCGACGCGACTCCGCCGCGGGGACGCCGTCGAGGTCCACGCGGACGTTCCGCATCGGCGAATCGAGGCCGTTCGTCACGGTGACGTTCAGCGGGGACGTCGCGTCCGCGACGACGTCGCTCCCGTCGAGTTCGACGCTCGCGGCGCGGTCGTTCACGTGGACGACGACGGGATACGTCACCGTCTTCGTGCGGCCGTCGTCCGTCGTCCCCTTCGCCTCGACGCGGAGTTCGTGCGTTCCCGCGCGCGAGAAGGACGTCGTGAGCGGGACGGTCAGTTCGCTCCCGGGGCCGAGCGACCCGAGGTCCGAGACGTACGCCCGAACGTTCCCGGCCTCGAGGATCCGGACGTACCGAACGGTGAACCCGTTCGCGCTCGACTGGAGGTTCCGGACCGTCGTGGCGACGGTGACGGTGTCGCCGGGCGCGGGCGCGCTCGGCGTGACCGTCGCGTCCGAGATGGAGACGTACGTGTCGCCCGCGGCGAGCGCCGGCGCCGCCGACGCGACGAGGAGGCTCGCGAGCGCGAGCGCGACCGTGATTCGGCGCGCGCGACTCATCGACGACCCCCGGCGACCGCCCGTCCTGTCATATCGTGTACTGGCATCGTGAGTTGTTAACGCTGCCGCTCAGAGCAGCCCCACGAGCTGGTAGAGCGCGTAGATGCCGACGGGCACGAACACGGTCAGCGCGGCTCCGCGCGTCGACAGGTCGCGGGCGTGCTTCATCGCGAACGCCCACACGAACCCCGAGTAGAACAGGAAGACGACGCCGACGACGCTCGACGCGACGACGAGCGGGCGATGCTGGAACTGTCGGGCGAACGCCTGATACTGCGAGACGTCGCTCGGCGGCGTGACGTCCCGCAGCGCGAGCGCGCTCAGGGCGAGGCCGACGACGTTCCCGACGACGCGCGGGACGAACCCCCAGCCGACGAACGCCGCGGTCTTTCCGAGCGACCCCTCGCCGTCGAACACGACGCTCACGAGGAAGAAGACGACGGACGCGACGCCCCAGACGACGTACGCGCCGACGAACCCGCCGAACACCGCGGCGCCGACGGCGATGCCGCCGACGCCCTGCACGTCGCCGCCGAGCGAGCCGAGCAACTGGGACATCACGACGTACGCGCCCGCGGCGCTGACGAGCGCCGTGACCGTCACGACTCCTGCGGGCGACGCGTACCCCCAGTCGTCTTCGAGGGCGGCGAAGAAGCGATTCGGATCTGTCAGTAACGTTACGATGGAGGGCATCGTCCCGGGGTTTCGGCCCTGAACCCTTGATACTTGTCTACGTCGGCGAGCGCGGCGAGCCGACGGACAGCGCGAGCGGGGAGGTACGACCCGCGAGCCGACGACCCGAACGATGGGCGGGAAAGCGAGCGACCGGGATGCGGTGTCGGGCGGCGAGGCTATACGTCCGGGGGTCGTACGGCCGAGTCATGCCCACGCTCCGACTGGATCCGCACGTCCACTCGGACGCCTCCTACGACGGCCACGAGCCGGTGGAGCTCATCCTCGAGCACGCCGCCGACATCGGCCTGGACGGCGTCGTGATCACGGACCACGACGAGATTCACGCGTCGCTGCACGCGGCCGACCTCGCGCCCTCGTACGGCCTCGTCGGGGTGCCGGGCGTCGAGGTGTCGACGCGGCACGGCCACCTGCTCGCCATCGGCGTGACGGAGTGTCCGAAGCCCGGCCGGGGGTACGCGGAGACGGCGGCGCGCGTGCGCGAACTCGGCGGGGTGGCCGTCGCCGCCCACCCGTTCCAGCGCTCCCGGCACGGCGTCCGGCGACGCCACCTCACGCCCGACGACGCGGGCGACGACTTCCCGGTGGACGCCGTCGAAGTGTACAACTCGATGCTCTTCACGGGCTTCCGGAACTGGCGCGCGCGACGGTTCGCGCGCTCGAACGGCCTCCCCGGCCTCGGGTCGAGCGACGCGCACTACCTCATGAACGTCGGGCGCGCTGTCACCGAAATCACCGTCCCCGGCCCGGACGCGCCCGCGAACGTCGACTACGAGGGCGTCGTCGACGCCATCCGAGAGGGCGCGACCGCGGTGGAGGGCAAGCGCACGCCCGTGCGCCGGAGCGCCGCGCAGTACGCGAAGGGCGCGGTCCGCAAGAGCGTCTTCGAGGTGACCTCGCACGCGCCGTTCGTCCCCGCCTACCCCGCGTCGATGCGGGACGCCTAGCGCTCGACGCCCAGTTCGTTCGCTCGCTCGGCCGCCAAGCCCGCGACCTCCTCGACGTCGAGGTGGGACTGGTCCGCGAGCACGCGACAGAGCATCCCGAGCTGGGTCGCCGCGGCGCGCTGGAGCGCCACCGGATCCTCCGACTCGTTCGCGAAGTAGAACTCGTTCTCCTCGGACTCGTCCAGCAGGCCGACGTAGACGGAGCCCAAGTCCTCGCGTTCGAGCGCCTCCCGCGCCGCCTCGCGAACTCGATCGAACTCCTCGCCGTCGTCAGACGTCTCGCTCATGGGCGTGCGTCGTCGCCCCGCCGCAAAAAGACCGCGCTCGACGGCGCGACTCGCGGGTCGTGCCTCCCCGCTCGCGCTGGTCGTCGGCTCACAGTCGTTCGCCGACGTGGCCCTCTACACGACCGGTAGCTCTGTCTCCGCTTGGACGCCGGACGCGACGGCGTCCCGGACGCGCGCGAGGCGCTCGCAGCCCTCCATCTCGCTCTCGTTCTCCATCAGCACCGTCTCGCTCGGGAAGAGGCGTTCGCCGAGCGTGAGGCCGTGTTCGCGGGCGGTGGACCCGGTGACGGTGAGGTAGACGCCGAGGCCGGCGTCGGCGATGGCGGCCTCCTCCGTCTCGCCCTCGTCGGGGTAGACGAACTCGACGTCGCGGAGGGCGTCGAGGCCGATGACCGCCTCGACGAGGCGCTCGTAGCGCGGGGAGATGCAGAGCGGGCCGGCGTAGCGTTCGAGGAACGTCCGGTCGAAGGCGTCGACGTCGTGGGCTGCCGCGTCGCCCATCAGCGTGTGGTAGACGGTGTCACCGAGGCCGGTGACGACGCGGACGTCCGTGTCCTGCGGGTCGATGCGCTCGTTCACGTCCGCGATGGAGCCCAGCGGCTCCTCGCGGAGACCGACGACCTCCTCTAAGACGAGGTCGGCGCTGTCGAACCCGAGCGCGAACTCGTGCTTGCGGAGCGCGCGGAACGGCTCTTCGCGTCCGACGAGTCGGACCGGGACGTCCGCGACGTCCATCGTGAGGCTGTCGAAGACGACGCGGCGGGGTTTGCCTTCGCGGTCGTCGCGCAGGAGCGTGTAGTCGGGCGCGTACGGGTCGTCCGGGTCGCTGTACGCGGCGAGGCGCTCGTAGACGCCGCGTTCGGCCGACTCCTGCCCCTTCGTCACCGCTTTCTCGTGGCGGAGCGTCTCGGTCACCGACTCCGTGGCGCGCCGCGCGGCCGGATGGCTCGCGAGCCGGTCGAGGACGGCTTCGAGCGGGCGGCCCTTGCGCGGAACGGCGACGGTGACTGGACTCATCTACCCGGGCCAACGGGACGCGGGGGTTTACCGGTTTTGTTTCGTGAGACGCCCTAACACGGCCGTTAGAGGTCGATGCGGTCGCCGATCTCGACGAGGTCGAGGTCGGCGGGGTGCTCGAAGCTCTTCGCGTGGTGGTGGAGGACCGTCGGGTCGGAGGTGAGTCCCTTCCACATGTCCCAGTGGGTGGGGACGAGGCGGTCGAGGCGGAGGTCGCTCGCGGCCTCGATTATCTGGTTCTCGTCGTTGTACCAGCGCGTGCGTTTGGGCTCGCGGGTCTGCTTGTCGGGGATGTTCCCGACGGTGCCGAAGGCGAGGATACCGGCGTCGATGTCGAAGCGCTCGCCGAGCGCGCTGAAGGAGTCGCTCGGCTTGCTGTCGCCCGCGTGGAAGAGCGTGCCGGCGTCGTGCTCGAAGACGTAGCCGACGGGGTGGACGGCGTCCGGGTCGTGCGTCTCGACGACGTGGACGGTGAGTTCGCCGAGGTCGAACGTATCGCCCTCCGCGACCTCGTGGAACTGGTCGTCGTCGACGTCGTAGTCGGCCTGCCAGTCCTCCTCGTCGCGGGCGACGTCGAGGCCGGCGTCGGGCGCGTAGAAGTCCGCGCCCGTGGATTCGAGGATGGGCGCCTGACTCGGGCCGTGCACGTGGTCGGTGTGCTCGTGCGTCGCGAGGACGGCGTCCGCCGCCTCGACGTCGTCGGGGTCGAACGGGACGGGAATCATCCGGATCGTCCGGGGCGGATCACCGATGCCGACGTACGGGTCGACGAAGACGGTGGTGCCGTCGCCCGCCTTCACGACGAATCCGTTGCATCCGAGATACCACGCGGCGAGGCCGTCCGGGTCGGCGTCCGCGACGGCGCGCGGGAGCCAGTCGCCCCAGTCGCTCACTGTCATGGTGCGACGTGGACCCGCGCGCGTCCTAAGGGTTCCGGAGGCGAGTGCGGAGCGCGGAGATTATACGGCGCGACGCAGTATCCGTGGGCAATGAGTCAGGAGGAGCGGTCGGCCGGCGACCTCCGGAACACGGGGATGTCGCTGAAGCACGACCGGACGTGGGACTACGAACTCGACCGAATCGTCGAGGCAGTCGAGGAGCGAGACGCGGAGAAGGTCGGCCTGCAGTTCCCCGAGGGACTGAAGCGCCGCGCGCCGGCCGTCGCGGACGACCTGCGCGAACTCCTCCCGGAGGAGACGCGCGTGATGATCTCGGGGAAGCCCTGCTACGGCGCGTGCGACCTCGACACGTACGTGATGCGGCGGACGGACGTCTTCGTCCACTTCGGCCACTCGCCGATGAAGGAGTCGGAGAAGATCATCTACGTCCCGCTGTTCTCGAACGTCGAGGTAACCCCTATCATGGAGGACTCCCTCGACGAACTCGAAACGGGCGACGTCGGCCTCGTGACGACCGCACAGCACATGAACAAGTTCGACGAGATGCGCGAGTGGCTGGAGGAGCGCGGCTTCACCGTCCACACGCGACGGGGCGACGAGCGCCTCACCCACGAGGGCCAGGTGCTCGGGTGTAACTACGCCTCCGCGGACATCGACGCGGACCAGATCCTCTACGTCGGCGGCGGGAAGTTCCACCCGCTCGGCCTCGCGATGGAGCACCCCGAGAAGAACGTCGTCATCGCCGACCCCGTGAACAACGTCGTCACCGTCGCGGACACGGAGAAGTTCATGAAGCAGCGCTACGCGTCCGTCCACAAGGCGATGGACGCCGAGAAGTGGGGCGTCATCTTCTGCACGAAGATCGGACAGGGTCGCTGGGACGTCGCGAACGACATCGTGGAGAACAACGAGAACGCCTACCTCATCACGATGGACGAAGTCACCCCGGACCGCCTCCGGAACTTCGACATGGACGCGTTCGTCAACACCGGCTGTCCGCGCATCACGACGGACGACGGCCCGCGCTTCCACAAGCCGATGCTCACCCCCGGCGAGTACGAGTGCGCCGTCGGCAACAAGCCCCTCGACGAACTCTCCTTCGACACCTTCCACGGGACGTGGTAAGCGTGATTCCGACGCGCTAGCGCGTCGGAATCACGGTATCGCGAACCGTCGTTCTTCGCTAGCGCTCAGAACGACGGGAACGCGAGCGCTGAGCCGGGCGGGACCGGAGGTCCCGCGTGTCCGTGCGGGCGACTCACGGGTCGCCCGCACGACGAGAGCGAGGCGCGAGCCCTCGGTGTTCTGCGGCGAACCACGAGAACGCGCGACCACTACGCGCGTCGCGGGGAAACGGCTTTCACCCTCCCCGTGAAAGCGTCCCTCATGATTACGTCTCGGGAATCTTGGGGAGTAGCGCCGGCCGACGAACCGGCGGCCCGCTTCGCGGGTCGCGGGGCGCGCTAGTGCGGGCATCGGGGGACTGCTGATGCCGAAGCACTTGGAGCGCGACCTGGGTCTGCTCGCGACGACGACGATCAGCATCGGCGCGATGGTCGGGAGCGGCATCTTCGTGCTGCCGGGGTTGGCGGCGGCGAAGGCGGGGCCGTCGGTGGTGTTGGCCTATCTGCTCGCGGGCCTGATCGTGCTGCCGGCGGCGCTGTCGAAGGCGGAGATGGCGACGGCGCTCCCGGAAGCCGGGGGGACCTACCTCTACATCGACCGGGCGATGGGGCCGCTCCCGGGGACTATCGCGGGTCTGGGCGCGTGGTTCAGTCTCGTGTTCAAGTCGGCGTTCGCGCTCGTCGGCCTCGGCGCCTACCTCCTCCTGTTCGTGGACGTCCCGCCGGAACTCCTGACGTACGTCGGGCTCGGCATCGCGGCGCTCCTGCTCGTGGTGAACGCGGTCGGCGTGAAGCAGACGGGGCGCTTGCAGGCGGCCATCGTGAGCGTCGTCGTGCTCTCGCTCGTCGGGTTCGTCGCGGACGGGAGCACGTACGTGGACGGGGCGGCCTACCACCCGTTCTTCTCGCACGGCGTCGGTGGCCTGTTCGCGGCGACCGGGTTCGTCTTCGTCTCGTACGCGGGCGTGACGAAGATAGCGAGCGTCGCGGAGGAGGTGGAGGATCCGGGGCGGAACATCCCGCGCGCCATCATCGGCTCCGTCCTGCTGATGATGGCGGTCTACACGTTCGTCGTCTTCGTCGTCGTCGGCGTCACGCCGCCGGCGGCGTTCCACGAGAGCCTGACGCCGATGGCGGACGCGGCCGCGCAGTTCGCCGGCCCGGTCGCGCAGGCCGTCGTCGGCGTCGTCGCGGTGCTCGCGCTCACGAGCATGGCGAACGCGGGCGTCCTCTCGTCGTCGCGCTACCCGCTCGCGATGAGTCGCGACTCGCTCGCGCCCGCACGCTTCGGCGCGATCAGCGAGCGCTTCGGCACGCCCGTCGCCGCCATCGCGTTCACGGGACTCGTCCTCGCGGTGCTCGTCGCGTTCGTCCCGGTCGGCGACCTCGCGAAGCTAGCGAGCGCGTTCCAGATCCTCGTCTTCGCCATCATCAACGTCGCGCTCGTCGCGTTCCGCGAGAGCGAACTGGACTGGTACGCGCCCGAGTTCGTCGCGCCCGGCTACCCGTGGGTGCAGGGGTTCGGCGTGCTCGGGAGCGCGCTGTTGCTCACGCAGATGGGGCTGTTGCCGCTCGCGGGCGCGGCCGGCATCGTCGTCGCGGGCGTCGGCTGGTACCTGGTGTACGGGCGCGCGAAGACGGAGCGAGAGGGCGCGGCGCGCGACGCGGTCCGCCGGTTCGTCGGCCGGCAGACGCTCACGCGGACGGAGCGCGCGGGCGACGCCGACTACGCGCGCGTCCTCGTGGTGGTGGACGACGAGACGCCGGCGGCGCGACTGCGCGCGCTCGCCGAACTCGGCGCGGCCGTGGCGGACGCGGACGGCGCTCTCGACGTCGTGAAGATAACGACCGTTCCCGAGCAGACGACGCTCTCGTCCGTCGCGACCCAGACGGACGCGGACCGTGCGTTCGAGCGCACCGTCGCGGACACGCTCGCCGACGCGGGCGTCGAGGTGGTGGTGGACGAACTCGTCACCCACCGTCCGAACCGCGCGGCGCTCAACCGCGTAGCGGAGACGGACGCGGACGCGCTCTTCGGGGCGTGGGAGCCCGGTATCCTGCACGCCGAACTGCTCGGGCGCGACGTCGACTGGTACGTGGAGCGCGCGGACTGCGACGTCGGCTTCCTCCGCGACCGCGGCACAGCGTCCCCGGAGACGGTGACCGTCCTCGTCGAACCCGGCATCTACGACGCCGCGAAGGTGTCCGTCGCGAGCGCGCTCGCCGCCTACCACGGCGCGACCCTCCGGTTCGCCACCGCGGTGGACGCGGACGCCTCGGACGACCTCGTCGCCGCCGTCGAGGACGTCTACGAGACGATAGCGGCGCGGACGGACGGCCCCGTCGAGTGGACGATCACGCGCACCGACGACCGAATCGGCTCGCTCGTCGAGGCGACCCGCGAAGACGACCTCGTCGTGCTCGGCATCACCCCGCACTCGCGGCTCTACACGCTCCTCTTCGGCGACGTCGCGGCGCGCGTCAGCGACCGGGTCGCGGGGAGCGCGCTCCTCGTCGCGCCCGACGAGCACGCGAGCCGTCCGCTCCTCCGGAAGGGCGTCGAGCGCGCCGCGTTCGGCGCGGCGGACACGCCCGCCCCGGATCCGCTCGTCGGCGCCGAGGACGGCGCGCGCGACGACGGCGACGAACCCCGAGACGGCGGCGGGACTCGATCTTCGAACTGACACAACGCTTTCCCCCGGGATTCTGTCCCATCGGCATGGACCCGACAGTCCTGCTGCCGCTCCAACAGGTCGACCCGTCACAGGTACAGAACTCCATCGGCGTGGGGGGACGCGCGTTCGGTTCGTTCCTCGGGACGCTCATCGTCGGCGCCATCGTCCTCGCGTTCGCGAGCGACTACGTCGAGCGCATGATCGACGTCGTGCGCGAGAAGCCCGTTCCGTCCTTCTTCTGGGGGCTGGGGGTGCTCGTCGCGCTCGCCGTCGTGACGTTCGTCCTCGTCATCACCCTCATCGGCATCATCGTCGCCATCCCGCTGCTCATCGTCGCGCTCATCGTGAACTTCATCGGGAGCGCCATCGTCTACGTCTACGTCGGCGACCGCATCGCGGACGCCGCGGACTGGGAGACGACCCGGTGGGGCCACCTCATCGTCGGCGCCGTCGTCGCCGGCGTCGTCGCCGCCATCCCGCTCGTCGGCGGCATCCTCAGCTTCGTCGTCAGCGGCATCGGCGTCGGCGCCATCGTCGGCTCCTGGTACCGGAACCGGTAGTCGACGCGGCTTTCCGCCTCCGCGCCCTCCTTCTCGCATGAAGCGCGCGCTCGAACGGCGCCTCGTGGCCATCGAGGGCTTTCGCGACCCCGACGTCGCCCGCGAGCAGTATCCGACGCCCGCCGAACTCGCCGCGCACGTCCTGCACACCGCGGACCTGCGCGGCGACCTCACCGGCACCGTCCTCGACCTCGGGACGGGCACGGGGATGCTCGCGCTCGGCGCCGCGTGCCGCGCGCCGGCCCGCGTCGTCGGCGTGGACGTCGACCCGTCCGCGCTCGCCGTCGCCGCGGAGAACGAAGCGCGCGTCGACCCGCAGACGCCGGTCGCGTGGGTCCGCGGTGACGCCACGCGGCCGCCGCTCGCCCCCGACGACGTAACTGTCGTGATGAACCCGCCCTTCGGCGCGCAGCGGACGAATCGGCACGCGGACCGGCGGTTCCTCGCCGCGGCCGCCGACCTCGCCGCCGTCTCGTGGTCGATACACAATGCCGGCAGTCGGGAGTTCGTCGAGTCGTTCGCCGCCGACGCGGACGCGACGGTGACGGACGCGTTCGCCGCCGAGTTCGACGTCGCCAGACAGTTCGACTTCCACACGCGCGAGCGCGCGACGCTCGACGTCGAAGTCTTCCGGATCGACTGGGCCTAAGCGTACGTCTCGCGCGCGGCGACGGTGACGCGCGTCCCGTTCCGCACCGCCCGCACCCGCTCGCCGTCCCGCACGAACGTGAGACCGCCCGCCGCCGTCGTCGCGTTCGCCGTCGGCATCGGTGCCGCGCCGAGCGTCTCGTTCGCCCGCGAGACGACGAGCGAGAACCCGCCGACCGGCGAAACGGTGACGTTCCGGCCGGCTATCGTCGGACTCGCCGTGGCGTTCGCCGAGGCGTAGACGGGCCTCCACGGCCCGTTCGGCGCCCGGAGCGCCACCCGATAGGCGGTCGGGCCGCCCGCGGTCAGCCACCCGGTTCGGTTCGCGGCCACCGTCTCGCGCCACCCGAGTCCGCCGACCGTCACCGACGCCCGGCCGTCGAACGCGAGGCGGCCCGCGGAGACGGCTTCCGTCCAGATGTGCCGCCGGGGGTTCGAGACGATGACGCCGCTCGCGGTGACGTTCGTCGTCTCGTTCAGGAAGGAGACGTCGATTGCGCCGACGCGCTCGTTCCGGACGTTCTCCGCGTACGTCACCGAGTAGTCGCCGACGTGGACGGCGTCCCCCTGCGGGGTCGTGTCCGCGACCGTTCGGAGGTTCACGGGCACGGCGACGAACGCGGTGACGACGAGCGGAACGCAGAGCGCGAGCGCGGCGGCCTGCCGGCGGGAGAGGTCGAGGCCGAGGCGGGGCGCGAGCGCGCGCGGCCCGGCGCGGACGCACGCGGCGACGAGGAGCGCGAGCGCGACGACGAAGAGCACGCCGAGGCCGCGATAGAGGACGTACGTTCCGGGGCCGCGATACCACCAGAGGACGTAGAGCGGGACGCTGGCCGCGTAGACGACGGCGCCGCCCCAGAGGCGGAGCGCGCTCGGGCGGGCGTCCCGGTGGGCGACGAGGAGGGCGCCGAGCAGGACGCCGACGAAGACGCCGGTTGCGTGGCCCTGCACGGCGATACCCGCCCACCACGGCCCGCCGTAGGACGGCCCGGCGGACGCGACGACGATGGGGTCGCGCAGGGCGTAGTAGAGCGTGGACGCGAACCCGCTCGCGGCGGTGGCGGCGACCGTCGCGGCCGGGTAGCGCGTGAGCGCGAACGCGCCGAACGCGAACACGACCCCTGAGAACCCGATGATCGGCCCCCACGCGAGCGCGCTCGTGAGCACGGCGACGCACGCGACGGCGAGCGGGAAGACGACGAACGCGCGCACGTACGGGTTCTCGAGCCACGACCCGAAGACCGTCGACCCGCGCCGCTCGGGATAGTGGCTCCACGCGTACTCCGCGAGGGGCGCGTAGACGGCCGTCGCGAGGAGGTTCCCCGTGACGTGGCCGATGCTCGCGTGCGCGAACGGCGCGGTGAGCACGCCGAACGGGTAGAGGTAGGACCACGACGTGAACGGGAGCGTGAGCGGCGCGTTCGGGTGCGCCCACCCGCCCTGCGCCACCCAGTAGAAGCCCGCGACGCCGAGAATCGAGACGAGCGACCCCCACGGGACGCCGCGGAGGAACCGCGAACGCAATCGAACCCCCCACTCCGCCCGAACGCCGTCGAGCGCGCGCACGACGCCGAGCGACGCGAGAATCGCGAGCGGGACGGCGAGCGCGAGCGCCGTCGACGCCGAGAGACCGACCGCCGCGGCGGCCGCGACGCCAGCGAGCGGCCCGCCCGGGAGGCCGACGCGGAGCGCCGTGCCGGAGCGGACCGTCCGCGTCGCCCCGGCGGCGAGCGAGAGCGCCCACCCCGCGGCCGTCGCGGCGACGCCGGCGAGTAGCACGGCCGAGACCATACCCGAGCGCTCGCCCCCCGACACCTTAAACGGCGGTCAGTCGGCGTCGCCGGCGACCGGAACGTTCAAACGGCGCGCAGGCCGACCGTACGTGCATGGACCTCCGCGTCGTCGAACAGCAGGAGACCGAACTACGCATCGAAATCGCGGGCGAGGACCACACGTTCATGAACGTCCTGAAGGGCGCGCTCCTCGAACTGGACGACGTCGCCGCCGCGACGTACGACATGAACCCCGAGCAGTCCGGCGGACAGACCGAACCGCTCCTCACGATCAAGACGGAGGGCGCGGACCCCATCGACACCCTCGAACAGGGCGCCGCGCTCGTCGGCGAACAGACCGCCGCGTTCCGCGACGCCTTCGACGCCGCCCGCTGAACCCGCTCGTTCTCCCGTTCTCTCTCGCCGCGAGCGACGCGTCGTGCCCGCCACGCGAGCGACGCGCGTCGCGTCCGTCACGTCTCGCCGTCGTCCGCGCCCGTTGATTCGCTGTCTCGTTCCGCTCTCGCGGGCATCTGGGAGAGCGTCCGTGGGAGCGAGAAGACGACCGTCGTTCCGCCCTCCGGGCGGTCGCGCTTGGTCAGCGTCCCGCCCGAGCGCGCGGCCGCCCAGTGCATCATCCAGAGGCCCAGGCCGGACGCGTGCGCCAGCGGTTCCTCCGTGCGCTCGACGATCGGCGCCCACTCGGCGTCCGGGATCCCCGGCCCCTCGTCCCCGACCGCGACCTCCACGAACCCGTCCGCGCGCGTCACGCGCACCGTGACCGTCGGCGACGCCGCCGCCGCGTGAACGATCCCGTTCTCGATCGCTTCCTCGAACGCGTCCCCGATCGCCGGCACCGTCTGCACCCACGCCTCCGCCGGCGCCTCCACGACGACCGTCGCCTCGGGGTGCGCCTCCCGCACCGTCGTCGCCGCGCTCTCGACGAACGCGACGACGTTCCGCGCGCGGATCGTGCTCTCCAGTTCGAGGCCGTTCACGCGCTCCGAGAGCGACGACAGCCGGTTCGCCGCCCGATCGATCGTCTCGGCGTACTCGACCAGGGCCCCGTCCCCGCGCTCGGCGATCCGCGCCGCGTAGCCGTCGATGATCGAGAGGTCGTTCCGGAGGTTGTGTCGGAAGATGCGCTGCATGACCGTGCGCTGTTCCTCGAGGATGGCCTCGTCGGTCAGGTCGCGGAACACGCCGAGCGCGAGCGTGTCGCCGTCGCGCGAGTCCGGAATGGGCTTCGCCCAGAGTTCGACGTCGAGCAGCGTTCCGTCCCGCCGCCGACGCTTCGTCCGCACGCCGTCGAGGACGCTCCCGTCGCTGATGTCGTCGAGGTGGCGTTCGAACTCGCCGGCCCGGTCGGGCGGAACGAGCGGTGACGGCCCCCCGATCACGTCGTCGGCGGAGTAGCCGAATAGCTCCTCCGCGGCGGCGTTCCACATCTCGACGCGTCCGTCGGTCGTCACCGCGACGAGCGGGAGCGGCGCCTGCTCGACGAGCGTCCGGAACTGTTCGAGGTGGACGTTCGCCCGCTCGCGCTGCTGGTACGCCCGGTCCTGGAAGTAGCCGGTGACGAAGCCGCCCAGGCAGCCGAAGACGACCAGCTGAACGATCATCTGTGTCGGGTTGCGCGCGGCGACGGAGTGGGTCCGGGTCCAGACCCCGAGCCCGGCCAGCACGAACAGGAACCCGCCGCCGGCCAGCGTCCACGCGAGGATGCGCCGGTCGGCCGCGTCGCGGCGGTCCCGGAACGAGAGCCAGACGCCCCCCGC
Source organism: Halarchaeum sp. (assembly GCA_042216135.1). Classification (GTDB taxonomy): domain Archaea; phylum Halobacteriota; class Halobacteria; order Halobacteriales; family Halobacteriaceae; genus Halarchaeum. The sequence goes on from JBDGUG010000033.1 coordinate 20,081, forward strand.
GAGCAGTCCGAGGCTCGCGACGCTCACGTAGACCGCTTGAACGGTGTCCGCCGTCTGCTGATAGCCCACGAGGGCGTCGACGACGCCGAGCAGGAGGCCGACCGTCCCGATGAACGCGACGACGTGCCCGGCCCCGAGCGGGAGCAACTCGCGTGCCGCCATCCCGTTACGCCACCCTCGACCCGTCACTGTCCCGCGGACGCCGCCCGTCCGTCACGGGACGCTCGTCCGCCGCGCCCGACGCGCGCACCCCGACCCCCTGGTCCATTTCTCGGAGGCACGACGGGACAAGTAATAAACGCTATCACCTTCCGGGACGGGCGCGTCCCGTCGGTCGATTCCGGGGCGCGGTACCCGTCACGCCCCCTACAGCCGAACGGGGACGCCGTGCTCGTCCAGGTACACGCTCCGTCTTTTACTCCTCGGGGACGCCTACGGCGTCCCGCTCGTCGCAAAACACGGGAGAAAACGTCCCGCGCGCCGAAGGCGCGCGGTGGGACTGGCCGGCTTACGGCCGAACCGGCACGCCGTGCTCGTCCAGGTACACGCTCCGTCTTTTTCCCGCTCGGGTCGGCTCCGCCGACCACTCCCGGCAAAAACACGGGTGAAAAAGCCCCGCGAGCGCGTCGCGCTCGCCGTGGGACTGGTCGCCTTACAGCCGAACCGGCACGCCGTGCTCGTCCAGGTACTGCTTGACCTCGCCGATGGTGTACTCCTCGAAGTGGAAGATGGACGCCGCGAGCGCCGCGTCCGCGCCCGCCTCGAACGCCTCGCGCATGTGCTCGGGTTCGCCGCACCCCGAGGACGCGATGACGGGCGTCGAGACGGCGTCGCAGACGGCGCTCGTGAGCGGGAGGTCGTAGCCGTCCTTCGTCCCGTCGGCGTCGATGGAGTTCACGAACAGTTCGCCCGCGCCGCGCGCCTCCGCCTCCGCCGCCCACTCGACGACGTCGATACCGGTGCCCTCGCGCCCGCCCTTCACCGTGCACTCGAACCAGCAGGACTCGCCGTCCACCTGCGCGTAGTGTTCGCCGTCCCCGTCGAAGCGCCGGCGCGCGTCCACGCTGATGACGATGCACTGACTCCCGAACGCCTTCGCGCCCTCCGTGATGAGCCCCGGGCGCTTCAGGGCGCCCGTGTTGATGGAGACTTTGTCCGCGCCCGCGCGCAGCGTCTCCTTGATGTCGTCGGTGTCTCGGATGCCGCCACCGACGGTGAGCGGGATGAACACCTCGTCCGCGACGCGCTCGACGACGTGGAGCATCGTCTCGCGGCCGTCCGCGCTCGCCGTGATGTCGAGGAAGACGAACTCGTCCGCGCCCGCCTCGTTGTACTTCTTCGCGAGTTCGACGGGGTCGCCCGTGTACTCCAAGTCCTCGAAGTTCACGCCCGTGTACACCGCCGCGTCCCCGTTCTCGTCGAGGTCCACGTCGATACACGGGATGACGCGCTTCGTGAGGGTCATATGGGTGGATAGGCAGGCACCCCCTGAAAAGGTGTCCGACTCCCGCGACTCGACGGCGGCGCCGGCCGACTCTGATGCTGGCGTTAGACGCCGGCTATCCCACCGAGCGGCGGTCTCTCAGACCGCCCACTCCTCCCAAACTCGACAGTGTATCGCGCCCTAACGCGGCCCGCGTAATGGCTATCATACTGTATCGACGTCTCGGTGACGAATCAGGCCGCGACCAGCGACAGCGGCGGGAGCGGGAGCGCCACCCTCGCCGGGTCGGAGTGACCGCGCGCCTCTCGGCGCCCCGCTGACCGCGCGGCGGCGGACGCGCGCCTCCGTTATCGGCACGTCACGCGGTTATCGGAGACGCTAGCGTTCTCCACGTCGTCGCCAACGCGTATCTGCGGGTCGGCGTTCCCGCAGACCGTGTTCTCGCGCACCGCGACGCCGCGCGAGCGGTCGAGCAGGGCGACGCCGTTCCGCGCGTTCTCGCGGACGACGTTATCCCGGACTACCGTGGGCCCCGCGGCCTTCAGGACGACGCCGTACGCGCCGTTGTCGCGCACGGTGTTCCCGGCGACGGCGTCGATGCGGCCGACGTCCTCGAAGTCGATGCCGGACCCGCCGTTGTCGCGCACCGCGTTGTCCCGGACCGTGATCCCGCTGCTCTCGTCGAGATCCATCCCGCTCCGACCGTTCCCGACGACTGCGTTCCCGACGATGGCGACGTCGCGGTCACCGTTCGTCGTGTCGATGCCGTAGTGATCGTTGTCGCGCACCCGGTTGTTCCGCAGGACGAGGCCGTTCCCGCCCTCGAAGGCGACGATGCCGATGCGGTTCGCGCTCGCGTCGACGTTCCGGACGACGTTGTCCGAGCCGAGTTCCTCCAGGTAGACGCCGGTGAGGCCGTTCCCGCGCGCGCTCGCGTCGCTGAGGACGCTCCCGGTCACGTCCGAGAGTCGGACGCCGCGCTCGGTGTTCGACGTGCTCGTGACGCCGCTGACGGTGAGGTTCCGAACCGCGCGACTCGTCCGGGTGTCGCCCGCGTTCACGCCCGTCCCCCAGTCGCTCGTGCGGACGTTCCGCACGACGACCCGGCGCAGGGTCGAACTCCGCTCGGCGGGCGCGACGTCGACGCCGACGGAGTCCTCCGCGTCCACGCCGTCGACGAGGTGGCCGTTCCCGTCGAACGTGACGCGGTTCGCCGCGATGCGGATACACGTCTCGGCGTCGGAGTTCCGCACGTCCCGCGTGAGCGCGTACGCGCCCGGCCGGTCGATGACCGTACAGCCCTCGACGGGCGTGACGTCCGACCCGTCGCCACCGCCGTCGCCGTTCGCCGCGCCGAACTCCGCCGGCGTGAACGCGAGGCCGTCGTAGCGCAGGAAGTACGCGGAGTCCCCGCCCGTCTTCCGGAAGTCCGTTATCGTCCCCGTGACGCGGTAGGCGTCGCCGGACTGATCGCCCGTCGACCCGCGAACGGTCGCCGTCCCGTCGCGCGTCGTGATGCGGTCGTCGTCGTCCGCGCTGTGGCCGTCCGCGCTCGCCTTCTCGACGCTCCCGGAGACGGTGAACGCGTACCCGACTTCGGCGTTCCGGTCGCGCGAGACGACTTCGAGGACGTGCGCGCTCGTCAGGTCGTCGACGCTCGTCGAGAGGCCGTTCCGGACGAGCGTCCCGCCCGAGTCACCGCCGGTCTTCCGGAACGAGACGACGCGGCCCCGGTAGAGGAACGCGTCGCTCTGCTCGTTCCCGGTGGACCCCCGAACCGTCACCGTTCCGTCCCCCTCGTCGCGGACGACGTCCGTCGACTCGGACTTGATGCCGTCCGTGACGCGCGTCCGCTGCACGGACCCGCGCACGGTGAACGCGTAGTCGTAGTCGCCGCTCCCGGTCGCCCGCACTTCGAGGACGTTCACGACGTTCCGCTGGACGTCCCGGACGGACGCCCGCGCGGGCGCGTCCACGGTGGGCGCGACGACCGCCGGCGTCGACACGTCAGCCTCCGACGCCCCATCGTCCCGCGACGACGTGTCCGTCGGCGTACTCGTCGCGGCTGTCGTCGTGGTCGCGGCGCTCGTACTCGTCGTCTCGCTCGTGCCCGTGGTGGTGCTCGTACCCGTCGTCGTC
>JBDGUG010000033.1:23763-26276 GCA_042216135.1 Halarchaeum sp.
CGTCGCGCCCGCGGGCGCGTCGGCGGGCGTTCCGTTCTCCGCGGAGTGTTCGACGAGCGAGACTGGATCCGTCGGGCCGTTCGTGACTGCGAGCGCGCCGCCCGCGACGAGCGCGAGGGCGACGGCGAGTGCGACTGCGCGGCGCATACGCCCGCTCGCCCCCGCAACCGTTTCGTTATGGAGTTCGGACGGGCGGGTACGGGCGGCGTACGCGCCTATGGGGGGTGAATCGGACGAGCCTACCGGCGGGTCGCGCTCGGTAGGGTCGTCACTCTCGGGGACGGACGCCGGCGAGCGCGTACGAGAATCCGGACGCGAGGGCGTGCGGGCGCAGGCCCGCCGCGGCGAACGATGCGGCGAGTTCGCCCGGTCGATAGAACGCCGAGTCGAACCCGACGAGGCGCTCGGCGGCGACGAGCGCGCGTCCCCGGAGCGTCCCCGGGTCGAACTCGCCCGCGACGAGCACGCCGCCGGGGCGGAGCACGCGCGTCGCCTCGTCGAGCGCCGCGGGCGCGTCGAGGTGGTGGAGCGCGTCGGTGACGACGACGGCGTCGAACGAACCAGCGCGAAACGGGAGGCGGGTCGCGTCCCCGCGCACCGCCGGTAGCCCCTTCGCGCGCGCTTCGGCGAGCATCCCCGGTGCGGCGTCCACGACGGTCACGTCGTACGCGGGGAGCGCGGCGGCCGCGCGGCCGGTGCCGCCCGCGAGGTCCAGCACTCGCTCGACGGGGCCGTCGGCGTACGCGAACCCGGACGCGATGCGCTCCGGGGCGGCGTCGAGCGCGAACCGGTCGTAGACCGGTGCGATCCGGTCGAACGTCGCGGCGTCCATGCCGTCCACGTCGGGCGCGACGACCGTAGGTCTAAGGCCGCCGAGGCCCCACCGTCGGTGTGGAGCACGCCGTTCTCGGTCGGCCGCCCGACGCGCCCCGAATCCGACTCGACTGGGAGCGCTTTCGCTACGCGGGGAAGTTCGTCACGCGCGACGCCGGGAAGGCCGTCGCCGTCGCGGACGGCGTGCTGGACCGTGAGGGGTGGCCGCCGGACGCCCGCGACGCCGAGGCGGAGGGCGTCGTCGGCGCCGTCTCGTTCAACCCCGACCGGAGCGACCCCGACACGGTCGTCCTGCGCTACGTCACCGTGCGCGACGACCGGCGCGGCGAGGGGGTCGGCGCGCGCCTCTGCGCGTTCGTCGCGGACTGTCTCCGCGAGGACTACGCGCGCGTTCGGATCGACGTGAACAATCCCTACGCGTACGAGGCCCTGCACAAGGCCGGGTTCGGCTACACGGGCGAGCGCGTCGGCCTCGCCGAACTCGTCCTCGAACGACCTCCCGCGACGCGCGAATCCGCCTACTTCGACGGCCTCGACGTCTTCCGCGGGCGCGACCTCACGGACGCGGAAGTCGCGTTCCTCGACGCGCGCGACGGCCCGCCCCCCGTCGTGGACGCGCCGGAAGGCGAGTGTTAAGGCGCGGCCGACAGTAGCGCGAGTATGGGAAACGCGGACCTCCGCCAGCTAGCCGTCATCGAGGAGGTGGCCTTCGACGACCTCGGGGGCGGCGTCGTCGCCGTGGACGCGCACAACTGGCTCTACAAGTATCTCACCACGACCGTCCGGTTCACGCGCGACTCGGCGTACACGACGAGCGACGGCACGGAGGTCCCCAACCTCATCGGCGTCGCGCAGGGCCTCCCGAAGTTCTTCGAGCACGACCTCACGCCCGTCTTCGTCTTCGACGGGCGCGTCGTCGACCTGAAGGACGACGAGGTGGAGTCGCGCCGCGAGGAGCGCGAGGAGCGCGAGAAACGGCTCGAAGAGGCGCGCGAGCGCGGCGACGCCCTCGAAGTCGCGCGCCTCGACTCGCAGACTCAGCGGCTCACCGACGTCATCCACGAGACGACGCGCGAACTCCTCTCGCTTCTCGACGTCCCCGTCGTCGAAGCGCCCGCGGAGGGCGAAGCGCAGGCGTCCTACATGGCCCGGACGGACGACGGCGTGGACTACGCGGGGAGCGACGACTACGACTGCCTCCTCCTCGGCGCGCCCCACACGCTCCGACAGCTCACGAGTTCGGGCGCGCCCGAACGCATGGACTTCGAGGCGACGCTCGCGAAACACGACGTGACGTGGGCGCAACTCGTCGATATCGGCATCCTCTGCGGCACCGACTTCAACGAGGGGCTCTCCGGCTACGGCCCGAAGACCGCGCTGAAAGCGATCAGAGAGCGCGGCGACCTCTGGGCCGTCCTCGAAACCGAGGACGCGTACATCGACGACGCCGACCGCATCCGCGAACTCTTCCTCGACCCGGAGGTCACGGACGACTACGACTACGACACCGACGTCGACCCGGACCTCGACGCCGCGCGCGCCTACCTCACCGACGAGTGGGAGATTCCCGACGACGAGATAGCGCGCGCGTTCGAGCGCATCGAGGAGTCCGTCACCCAGACCGGCCTCGACCGCTGGACCTGACGAGGTCGGCGTCCCGACACGTACGCGAGCTTTAT
>JBDGUG010000045.1:0-26185 GCA_042216135.1 Halarchaeum sp.
TTCTCGGTATGCAGTCGGGTGAGCGCCGCGTCGTCGAGAAGGCGTACGCCTACGTGACGCGCGACGGCGGGGAGGAACTCCTCGTCTTCGAACCACCGGCCGGCGAAGCCCCGCAGGTGCCGAAGGGCGGCGTCGAGGACGGCGAGGTCCCTCGCGAGGCCGTCGTGCGCGAACTCCGCGAGGAGACCGGCCTCGGAGACGCCGTCCTTCGCGCGCGCCTCGGCCGCGACGAGTGGCCGCACCCGGAGAAGCCGAAGACGTATCGCCGCCACTTCTTCCACCTCTCGGCGCGCGACGCGCCCGACGAGTGGGTCCACGAGGTCACGGGCGCGGGCGAGGACTGCGGGGAGCGCTACGCGTGCTCGTGGATGGCGCGCGGCCGCGCCGCCGCGGAACTCGTCCGCGACCAGGGCGTGTACGTCCCCGCGCTCACCGCGGGCGAGGACGCCTCGCGGCCGTAGCGCGTCGGTCTCGCGGCCGCACCGGCCGCCGCCGCATCGCTTAATCCGCGCGCCGCCCTCACGTGAGCCATGGACGTCGCGATTCTCACCGTGGGGGACGAACTGCTCGCGGGGGACACGGAGAACACGAACGCAACGTGGCTCTGCCGACAGCTATCGGCGCGCGGCGCGAGCGTACGCCGCGTGCTCGTCGTGCCGGACGAGCACGAGACCATCGCCGATTACGTCCGCGAGTGGCGGGCCGCCTACGACGCGGTGCTCGTCACGGGCGGCCTCGGCGGGACGCACGACGACGTGACGATGGACGCCGTCGCCGCGGGCGCGGACCGACCGCTCGTCGTGCCCGACGCGGCCCGGGAGGCCGTCGAGCGGGCGGCGCGCGCGTATCGCGAATCGAACCCGGAGACGGCGGCGCGCTTCGAGTTGGACCTCGACGTCGAGGCGTGGGCGTCGGTGCCGGAGGGCGCGCGCGTCCTCGCGAACGACCCCGGCCTCTCGCCGGGCGCGAACGTCCCGGCCGAGGACGGACTCGGTGCGGTCTACGTCTTTCCGGGGGTGCCGGCGGAGCTACGGGCGATGTTCGAGTCCGTCGCGGACGACTTCGGCGGGGACGTGGTGTCCCGGACGGTGCACACGGACGCGCCGGAGGGCGCGCTGGCGTCCGACCTCGCGGCGGTGCGCGACGAGTTCGACGTCGCCGTCGGGAGCTATCCGGACTCGGCGGGGCCGAACCGGCTGAAGGTCACGGGCGAGGACGCCGAGGCGGTGGAGGAGGCGCTCGCGGCGCTCGCAGAGCGCGTCTCGACGGTCGAGGAGTAGCGGGCATAGCTTTACGTATCTCCACCACAAAGTATATCATGGGGGAGATCACCGTGCCCGTACCAACGTACCCCAGTGACGAACCGAATCGTCGCGGTGGCGCCCCCGATCTCGACGACCTGATCGGGCGCATCATCCGCGGGAACGACGACGACCGCGCGCCCGCCCCGACGGCAGGGGCCTAGCGGGTCGTCGACGCGGACGTTACTTCGCGGTGCTGACTATCTTTATCACGTCGCCCTCTTCGAGTTCGTAGTCCTCGCCGACCTCTCGGGACGTGCGCGCGTTCACCGCGTACAGGTAGCCGTCCCCGATGTCCGAGTGGACGGCGTACGCGAGGTCCACCGGCGTCGACCCGCGCGGCAGCAGGAAGGCGTCCGGGAGGACGTTCCCCGTCCCGTCCGTCCACTTCGAGGCGTCCTGCACCGGATAGACCGTGAGGTGATCGAGCAGGTCGTAGACCGCGTAGTTCAGCGCCCGCTGGACGCCCGTCCCGCCGTACTCGCCGATCACGTCCGCCAACTCTGAGAGGAGGGCGCGCTGCTCGCCGGGGATCTCGCCCGTCACGTCGAACGACTCGTCGCCCGGATCGTAGTCGACGACGCCCGCCTCCGCGCCGCGCCGAAGCGCGAGCTCGCCCTGCGCCGTCGCCGGAATCACGGGCTTCTCCAGGTCGAGGAGGCGCTCGACGTTCTCCGCGGGCGCGGCGTCTATCTTGTTCGCGACGACGACGATGGGTTTCGTGCGTTCGCGGACGTCCCGCGCGAGCGCCTCCCGGTCGTCGTCCGTCCACTGGATCGGGTCCTCGGGGTAGTCGAGGCCGCGCAGGGTCGCCATCACGTCGTACTCCGTCGCGCCGAACCCCGTCAGGAGGTCCGTGAGCGCCTCCTCGATGTCGAAGCCGGGACTCCGGGACTGGCGCTCGACGGACTCCCAGTTCCGGTCCACGATGCCGGCGAGCCACCGGTCCATCTCCTCCTCCACGAAGTCGATGTCGTCCAGCGGGTCGTGCGTCCCCGGTTCGACGGGTTCGCCCTCCGGGCCCGTCCCTCCGGTGGCGTCCACGACGTTCAGGATGGCGTCCGCGTTCGTGAGCTCGTCGAGGAACTGGTTCCCGAGGCCGCGCCCCTCGTGCGCGCCCGGCACGAGGCCCGCGACGTCGAGCAGTTCGACGGGGACGTATCGCTTCCCGTCGCGACAGTGCTCGCTCCCGCAGCGCTCCTCGCGGTCCGTGCAGGGGCAGGTCGTGCGGACGTGCGTCACGCCGCGGTTCGCGTCGATGGTCGTGAACGGATAGTTCGCCATCTGGACCTCCGCCATCGTCGCGGCCGTGTAGAAGGTGGACTTGCCGGCGTTCGGCTTGCCCGCGAGCGCGAGGGAGAGCATACCACACCTCGGCCGCGCGCCCGAAAGGCCGTTTCGGATTAGGCCTCCAGAATCTCCACGAGTTCGCCGTCCGGGCCGCGCACGAACACGATGGTCGTCCCGCTCGCCGTCGTCCGCGGCCCCGGAGCGAGCGTCTCGACGTCCTCGGGCAGGCCGTCGTGGAAGGCGTCGAGGTCCGGGACGGAGAACCCGACGTGCGTGCCGCCCGTGTCGTTCACCATCCCGCCCCGGACGTCGTCGCCCGCCGGGTCGTACGCGACGAGTTCGAGGCGCGCGCCGCCCGCGTCCAGGTGCGCGAACGACGCGCTCGCGCCGTCCACGGCCGTCGCGTCCTCGAACGCCTCGCCCGCCACCTCGAACTCGCTCAGCACGTCGAGGCCGAGGACGTCCCGGTAGAACGCGAGCGATTCGTCCAGGTCGGAGACGGTGATGCCGTAGTGGTGCGCCATCGGCGTCGCGTCGCTCATGGTCGCCGTTCCGACCGTCACCGAGAAAAACGCTCCCTATTCGGGGTCGCGGGTCGGGTCCCGGTCGAGGCTCATCTCGTCGCGCGCCCGGATGCCGCCGTCGACGTCCGCGTCCGGATGGACGACGACGCGCTGACCCGAGACGTCGCCGAGGATCAGCGCGCCCTCGCGGACGTAGACGTCGCCGCCGCGCGTCGTCACGTCCCCGTGGACTTTCGTCCCGCGACCCACCACGACGTCCTCCTGCGCGCGGAGGCTCCCGAAGAGGTTCGACTCCGCGCCGACCTCTATCTCGGTCGCGCGGACGTTCCCGTGCAGGCGGCACTCGTCCCCGATCTCCGCGGGCGTGGAGACGCGCCACGCGTCGTCGCTGACGTGCGCGCTCCGCGGGACGGTGACGGGTTCGGCCTCCGTATCGTCCGTCAGGTCGTCGATGAGTTCCTGCGCTTCCGCCTCCTCGCCGAGGCGGAGGAGTTGCGCGAGGTAGGCCATGAAGAAGACGACGGTCGGCATCGGGTTCCGGATGACGATCCAGCCGTTCGCCTCGAACCCCTCCTCGATGTCGACGTCGTCGCCGATGTCGAGGTCGCCGCCGACGACGAGGCGGCCGCCGACGTGCACGCGTTCGCCGAGGTAGGCGTCTCCGCCCGCGAGCACGTTCCCGGCGACGTCGCACCACATGTCGAGGCGGCAGTCGCCCTCCGCCTCGATGTCGCCGCCGAAGCGCGCGCGCTCCCCGGCGACGACGTTCTGGCCGCGAACCCCGAACTCGACGGTGCTCTGCCCGCCGACGAGCACGTCCCCGTCGGCGACGAGGTCGTGTTCTTCGACAGTGGTTCCGTCGGGGAGTCGCAGCCGATCCAGGGGGTCCGAGCCGAGCACGACCGTACCGAGCAACCCCACCGGCATAAAGGACTCGTCGGCTCGCGACCCGCCGCCCCGTTCGGCGTGACGCACCCCACCGAACGCCGTCGCGTCGGGCGGTCGTCCGACCGGACGTGTGGCTCCACCGACAGTCGGGGTCGTCGGCCGGGTGGGTTTTAGGGGTTGGACGCTAACCGGGTGGTATGACGACCCTCTCGTTCAGCGAGGACGGCGTCGACGTCGTCTACGACGACACCGAGTTCCGTCTGGCGCGCACTCTCATCGAGGACACGACCCAGAAGGACTACTTCGACGTCACCGACCACGAGGTTCTCCGCATCGTCGAGGGCGACCCCGCGCTCAGCGGCGAAGCCCGGCAGATCAGCGACATTCTCACCGGCCGCTAGGCCTCCGAGCCATCGCGCGACTCCGACCCGATAGCGGCGCGTCCGCACGGCGCGGACGCTGGCGGGTGTGCAGATACGTGCGAGCGTGCGAAGGAACGGACGCGAGGAGAGGGAGCGCCGCTCAGGCGAACGTCCGGGAGACGTCCGGTTCGTCGTCGTCGTGGTCGAGTTTCGCCATCGCGTTCCGGAAGTCGTCCATGCGGACTTCGGTGCGGTCGTCGCGGATGGCGTACATCCCGGCTTCGGTGGTGACGGCCTTCACGTCGGCGCCGGAGAGTTCGTCGCTCTCGTTCGCGAGCGCCGCGAAGTCCACGTCGTCCGCGAGGTTCATGTCGCGCGTGTGGATCGCGAAGATCTTCTCGCGGCCCGTCTCGTCGGGCTTGGGCACCTCGATGAGGCGGTCGAAGCGCCCGGGGCGGAGGATGGCGCGGTCGAGCATGTCGAAGCGGTTGGTGGCGGCGATGATGCGGATGTCGCCGCGCTCGTCGAAGCCGTCCATCTCACTGAGGAGCTGCATCATCGTCCGCTGGACTTCGGCGTCCCCGGACGTCTTCGAGTCCGTGCGCTTGGAGGCGATGGCGTCGATTTCGTCGATGAAGACGACGGCGGGTTCGTGGTCGCGCGCGACCTGGAAGAGGTCCCGAACGAGTTTCGCGCCCTCGCCGATGAACTTGTGGACGAGCTCGCTGCCGGCCATCTTGATGAAGGTGGCGTCGGTCTGGGCGGCGACGGCTTTCGCCATCATCGTCTTCCCCGTGCCCGGCGGGCCGTAGAGGAGGACGCCGCTGGGCGGGGCGATGCCGACGGTGTCGAAGAGGCCGGGGTTCTCCATCGGGAGTTCGACCGTCTCGCGCACCTCGCGGAGCTGATCGGTGAGCCCGCCGATGTCCTCGTAGCCGACGTCGGGGGACTCCTCGACCTGCATGACGCGGGCGCGGACGTCGGCCTCGTCGTCGAGGCGTTTGACGATGGAGAGGCTGTTGTTGACGGCGACGCGCGCGCCGGGTTCGAGGTCCTCGCGGAGTTCGTCGGTGACCTCGGTGAGCGCCTCCTGGTTGTTCCCGTGCTGTTTGATGATGGCGCCGCGCTCGTTGAGCTCCTGGATCGTGGCGACGAACAGCGGGGACTGTTTGAGCTTCTTGTTCTCGTGGGTGAGGCGTTCGAGCTTCTGCTGGTACTTGTTGTTCTCGGCGTTCGCGTCGAGGAGCTTGTCCCGCATCTCCTCGTTCTGCTCCTCGAGGACGTCGAGTCGCTCCCGGAGCGCCTCGATCTTCTCCTGTTGAGGCGTCCCCTCCTCGTACGGGAGTTCGACGTCGTCGACGGTGTCACTCATCGCTCACCGGTAGGGCGCTCGCTCATAAGAGGCTTCGGGTCGTCCCAACTCGGGCGCGGGGCTCGACACCGTTCTCGTGGGATGTCGGCGCCTCTGTCGGCCGATTTCGAGTTCGAATCGCTCGTCCGAAACGGTTAACTACCAAGTGGTATCACTAGGTTGTATGTCGTTCGACGGCTTCAGTCACGCGACGGACGCACAGGTCACCAACGCCATCGCCGAGTCCTGGGGCGACGAGTTCCTCGACTACACCGACACCGACGTCATAATCGTCGGCGGCGGCCCCTCCGGACTCGTCTGCGCGAAGGAACTCGCCGAACGCGACGTGGACGTCATGGTCGTCGAGAAGAACAACTACCTCGGCGGCGGCTTCTGGCTCGGCGGCTTCCTCATGAACAAACTCACCGTCCGCGAACCCGCCGACGGCGTCCTCGACGAACTCGGCGTCCCCCACGAGGAGTCCGACACCGACGGCCTCCACCTCGCGGACGGCCCGCACGCCTGCTCGTCGCTCATCGCCGCCGCCTGCGACGCCGGCGCGAAGATACAGAACATGACCGAGTTCACCGACGTCGTCGTCCGGGACGGCCACCGCGTCGCCGGCATCGTCATGAACTGGTCGCCCGTCCACGCCCTCCCGCGCGAACTCACCTGCGTCGACCCCATCGCCGTCGAGGCCGACCTGGTCGTCGACGCCACCGGCCACGACGCCGTCGTCGTCTCCAAACTCCAGGAGCGCGGCGCCGTCGACGCCCCCGGCATCGAACACGCCGACGACCACGAGACCGGAATGGACACCACAGAGGACGGCCAGTACGGCGCGCCCGGGCACGACTCCCCCGGGCACGACTCGATGTGGGTCGCGGACTCCGAGGACAAGGTCGTCGAGTACACGGGCAAAGTCCACGACGGCCTCGTCACCTGCGGGCTCTCCACCGCGACGACGCACGGCCTCACCCGCATGGGCCCGACGTTCGGCGCGATGCTCCTCTCCGGGAAGCGCGCCGCCCAGACCGCCATGGACGAACTCGGCGTCGACGGACCCACGGTCGACCTGCCCGGGAACGCACCCGCGTCCGCCGACGACTAGGCCCGTGGCGTTCAGCGACCGACTCCTCGACGCCGGGAGCGACATCTGGGCCGCACAGCTCGCCCACCCCTTCGTCACCGAACTCGCGGACGGCACGCTCGACGAGGCCGCGTTCCGCCACTGGGTCGAACAGGACTACCGCTACCTCCACGACTACGCCCGCACGTTCGCGCTCGCCGGCGCCAAAGCCAGCGACCCGACGCGGACCGAGCGCCTGTACGACGTCGCGCACACCGTCCTCGACGACGAACTCGACCTCCACCGCGCGTTCGCCGCCGACTACGGCCTCTCCCCCGCGGACCTCGACGCGACCCGGAAGGCCCCCACCTGCGTCGCCTACACGAACTTCCTCGTCCGCACCGCCCACGAGGCGCCCCTCCCCGTCGTCGCCGCCGCCGTCTACCCCTGCGGGCGCGGCTACCTCGACGTCGCCGAATATATGGCCGAACGCTCGGACGGCGACCACCGCTACACGCCGTTCGTCGAGAAGTACACGAGCGACGCCTTCCGCGACTCCGTCGCGTGGCTGGGCACACTCGTCGACGCCGCCGCCGACGAGAACCCCGGCGCGCGCGACGCGATGCGCGAGGCTTTCCTGCTCTCGGCGCGCCTCGAACACCGCTTCTGGGAGATGGCGTACGCCCGCGAGGGGTGGGAGGTCGGCCGATGACCCCGCTGACCGCCATCGGCGCGACGCTCGCCGCCATGCTCGCCACCACCACCGTCGGCGTCCGGTACGTCCGCGCTCGCTCGCTCTCCCTCGACGCCCACCTGACAGCGCGCGGGCGCGCCTCCGAGGGCGTCACCGCGGCGTCCGTCGTCGCCTCCTCGATGGGCGTCTGGATCCTCCTCAGCCCCGCCGAAGCGGGCGCGGCCTACGGCGGCCTCCCCGCCGTCCTCGGCTACGCGCTCGGGAGCGCGCTCCCCCTCCTGCTCTTCGTCCCCGTCGCCCGGCGCGTCCGCGAACTCATGCCGAACGGGCGCTCGCTCACCGAGTACGTCCGCGCGCGGTACGGCCGGACGTTCCACGCGTTCGTCCTCGCCGTCTCCGTCTTCTACATGCTCGTCTTCCTCGCCGCGGGCATGACCGGCGTGACGCTCGCGCTCTCCGTCCTCGCCGGCGTCCCGCCGTGGGCGACGGCCGCCGTCGTCGGCGGATGCGTGCTCGCCTACACGACGTACGGCGGCCTCGTCGCCAGTCTCGTCACCGACACCGCCCAGACGCTCCTCGTCTTCCCCCTCCTCGTCGTCGGGTTCGCCGGCGCGCTCTGGGCGCTCGGCGGCACCGGCGCCGTCTACGGGGCCGCGGCGGCGACGACGCCCGCCCTCCTCTCCGCCACCAACCCCGCGGGCGTCCGCTTCGGCGTCTACGTCGCCCTCGCCGTCCTCGGCGCGAATGTCCTCCACCAGGGGATGTGGCAGCGCGTCTGGGCGGCCGAGTCCACGCGCGCCGCCCAGCGCGCGTTCGCCGCGAGCGCCGTCGTCGTCGTTCCGATGGTCCTCCTCGCCGGCCTCTTCGGCGTCGTCGCCGCCTCCCGCGGCCTCGTCGACGGCACGCCCGCCGTCTCCTTCTTCCTCGTCGCGGACGCCGCGCTCCCCGACGTGCTCGTCGTCGCCGTCGCCGTCCTCGCCGTCCTCCTCGTCGCGAGCACCGCCGACACGATACTGAACGCCGTCGCGAGCGTCGCCACCACCGCCATCGAACGCGCCCTCGACGACCCGGACGAGCGGACGCTCACCGTCGTCGCCCGCGCGTTCACCGCCGTCGTCGCCGTCGTCGCAATCGTCGTCGGCGCGCGCGGCTACGACGTCCTCGCGCTCTTCTTGCTCGCGGACCTCCTCGGGGCCGCGACGTTCGCGCCGTTCGTCCTCGGCCTCTACCTCCCGACCCTGACGGAACGCGGCGCGTTCGCCGCGAACCTGCTCGCGCTCGCCTGCGGCCTCGCGTTCTTCCCGACGACGCACAGCGCCCTCGAAGCGCTCGGCCTCCCGCTCCCCGCGCCCTCCTTCCTGTGGGCGTTCGTCGCCGCCACCGGCGTCTCCGTCGCCGTGAGCCTCCTCGCGGCGCGCGTCTCGACGCGGCGCTTCGACTTCGACCGACTCGACCGGCGCGTCGCCGCCGACGGAGGTGAGCGGCGGTGATATCCCCGCTCGCGTTCGCCGCGCTCGTCTGGGGAGCGCTCGCGCTCGTCGTCCTCGGCGCAGGCTACGTCCTCGCGACGCTCGGCGGTGGGCTGCGATGACCCGACCCGCCCGTCCCGACTCGCGCCCCGTCGCGCTCACTGTCGCTGGCAGCGACTCCGGCGGCGGCGCGGGCGTGCAGGCCGACGTGCGGACGATGAGCGCGCGCGGCGCGTTCGCGACGAGCGTCGTCACCGCCGTCACCGCCCAGCACACCCGCGGCGTCGACGCCAGCGCCGTCCTCGACCCTGAACTCGTGCGCGCGCAACTCGACGCAGTCCGCGACGACTTCGACGTGCGCGCGGCGAAGACGGGGATGCTCGGGAACGCCGCCGTCGTCGACGCCGTCGCCGACGCCGCGAGCGAGGCGTTCTTCCCGCTCGTCGTCGACCCAGTCCTGGTCGCGACCAGCGGCGACCGCCTCCTCACGCCCGACGGCGAGCGCGCGTACGAGGACCTGCTCGCGCACGCGACCCTCGCGACGCCGAACCGCGCCGAAGCCAGCGCGCTCACCGGGGTCGACGTGACGGACGTCGAGACGGCCGAAGCGGCCGGCACCGCGCTGCGCGAGATGGGCGCGGACGCGGCGCTCGTCACCGGCGGGCACGGCGACGGCGACGTCGTCCGGGACGTGCTCGTCACCGCGGACGGCGCGGAGACGCTCGCACACCCCCGCGTGGACACGGCCGCGACGCACGGCTCGGGGTGTCTGCTCTCCGCCGCCGCCGCGGCCGGTCTCGCGCGCGGCGACGACGTGGCGACGGCCGTCGCGGACGCCGTCTCGCTCGCGGACCGCGCCGTGATCCACCCGCTCGACGTCGGCCGGGGCGCGGGCGCCGTCCACGCCGAGGTCGAACTGCGAGACGAGGCGGCGCGCCGCGAGACGGCGGAGGCGGTCCGCGACGTCGTCGCCGCGGTCCGCGAGATGGACGCCGCCCCGCTCGTGCCGGAGGTCGGAACGAACGTCGTCGGCGCGACGCCGTACGCGGACTCCGTGACGGACGTCGCGGCCGTCGACGGGCGGCTGACGCGGACGCGCGACGGCGTCACGCCGACCGGCGGCGTCCGGTTCGGCGCGTCCGACCACCTCGCGCGATTCCTGCTGGTTGCTCGTGATCACTGTGCCGACCGCACGCCTCCTCGTTTCGCCGCGAACGTCGGCCTCTCGCCGGGCGTTCGGGCGGGCCTCGACGAACTCGACGGGCCGGTGGCGTGGTTCGACCGCGCGGATCAGCCGTCGGGGACGGCGACGATGGACTGGTCGGCGCGCGAGACGGTGGGCGGGCGCGAGACGGTCCCGGTGGCGGTGGCCGACCGGGGCGCGCACGGGAAGGAGGCGATGGTGCGCGTGCTCGCGCAGACGGCCGATGCCCTTCGCGAGAGACTCGGAACGCTCGCGCGGGCCGCCCGCCGAGAGCGGTAACACTCACCGATACATTTCCACGAGTTATAGAACAGAAGCACAAATATTATCTCAGAGTATCTCGAAGCAGGTGGTAATGAGTGCGATCCAGACTGCCGACGAGGAAACACTCGAACGCGTCCGCGACCTCCCGCCGAGCGCGAAACTCGTCGCGAAAGTCCTCGAATACAACGGCACGCTCACGCAGAGCGAAATCGCGGAAGAGACGCTCCTCCCCGCCCGCACCGTCCGCTACGCCCTCACCCGCCTCGAAGACGAGGACGTCGTGAACTCCCGGTTCTCCTTCACCGACGCGCGAAAGCGCCTCTACACGCTCGCCATCGACGCCTGACGCGGCCCCCGTTCTCGCGTGTCGCTTCCGCGGGTCTCCCGCTCGTGTCTTCGCGGTCTCCCGCTGGTCGGCCGCGTCTCCCCGCGCGCCGCCGAACCCGACGAGGCGCTGAAGGTTTATGACCGAGCGACCAACCACTCGTAGACATGACCACGGTCATCCACACGGGGGACACCCACCTCGGGTACCGCCAGTACCACTCCCCCGTCCGCCGCCGGGACTTCCTCGACGCCTTCCGGCGGGTCGTCGAGGACGCCATCGCGGACGACGTCGACGCCGTCGTCCACGCCGGCGACCTCTACCACGACCGCACCCCCGGTCTCGAAGACCTCATGGGCACCATCGAGGTCTTACGACCTCTCGCCGACGCCGACATCCCCTTCCTCGCCGTCGTCGGCAACCACGAGGGGACCCGGCACGCCCAGTGGCTCGACCTCTTCGAGACGCTCGGCCTCGCCGAACGCCTCGACGGCGAGGGCCGCGTCGTCGGCAACACCGCCCTCTACGGCCTCGACTACGTCCCCGAATCCAAGCGCGACGCGCTCGATCACCAGTTCGCCGAGCGCGACACCACGCACGCCGCCCTCGTCTCGCACGGCCTCTTCCAGCCGTTCCCGCACGGCACCTGGGACCTGGAGGAGATTCTCGACGCCGCGAACGTCGCGTTCGACGCCGTCCTCCTCGGCGACGACCACACCCCCGACACCCGCCGCATCGACGGCACGTGGGCGACCTACTGCGGGTCCACCGAGCGCGCGAGCGCCAGCGAACGCGACCCCCGCGGCTACAACGTCGTGACCTTCGACGCCGACGACAACGAGCGGAGCGAGGCGTCGTCGAACGAACGAACGGGGAGCGAAACGCGGCGCGAAGCGCCGCGAACGGCGAGCGGCGGAGCCGCGAGCGAAGCGACCCGTGAGATGGCGGGAAACGAGCGGAGCGAGGCGTCGTCGAACGAGCGAGCGGCGAACGGGATCAGCCGCGAGACGGGCGAAGGCGTGACGATTCGCCGGCGCGGCATCGACACGCGCGACTTCGTCTTCGTGGACCTCGAACTCGCGGACGGCGAGGGCGAGGAGCGCGTCCGCCGACGCATCCGCGAGGAGTCGGTG
Organism: Halarchaeum sp.; assembly: GCA_042216135.1. Lineage (GTDB taxonomy): Archaea > Halobacteriota > Halobacteria > Halobacteriales > Halobacteriaceae > Halarchaeum. Next base: position 11,875 of record JBDGUG010000045.1, read on the forward strand.
GAAGACGCCGTCGTCGTCGTCACCATCGAGGGCGACGGCGGCGACGTCACGCCCGCGGACGTCGAGCGATTCGGCGACGAACGCGGCGCCCTCGTCACGCGCGTCACCGACCGCCGCGAAGTCGACGTCGAGGTGGACGTGGACGTCTCCTTCGCCGACCCCGACGAGGCCGTGCAGGACCGCGTGCGCGAACTCGGCCTGAGCGAGGCCGCGCGCGGCATCGACGAGACGGTCCGCACCGACGGCGTCGCGAAGTCGAACGTCCGCGATACCGTCGAGGACCGCGTGCGCGAACTCGTCGAGGACGACCTGACCGCGTTCGAGGGCGCGAGCGACGACGGCGACTCGGCGACAGACGTCGCTGACGACGGGACGGCGACCGACCCCGACGACGCCGCGCGGGCCGACGTGGACGGTGCCGGCGACGAGTCCGGGAAGGGCGACGGCGACGACGCGGGGCCGTCGACGGCGACGACGATGGAGGACTACCTGTGAGGTTCGATCGGATCCGCCTCCGGAACTTCAAGTGCTACGCGGACGCGGACGTCTCGCTCGACCGGGGCGTCACGGTCATCCACGGCCTCAACGGCAGCGGGAAGTCCTCCCTGTTGGAGGCGTGCTTCTTCGCGCTCTACGGGCCGGACCCGCTCGACCACACGCTCGACGAACTCGTCACCATCGGCGCGGAGGAGGCCGAAGTCACGCTCTGGTTCACGCACGGCGGCGCCGCGTTCCGCGTCCACCGGCGCTTCCGCGACATGGGCGAGCGCGCGACGACGGCGGACTGCACGCTCGAAACCCCGGACGACGTCGTGGAGGGCGCGCGCGACGTCGAGGCGTACGTCGCCGACCTCCTGCGGATGGACGCGGACGCGTTCGTCAACTGCGCGTACGTCCGGCAGGGCGAGGTGAACAAGCTCATCAACGCGAAGCCGGACGAGCGCCAGACGATGATCGACGACCTCCTCCAACTCGGGACGCTCGAGGACTACCGCGAGCGCGCCGACGACGCCCGCCTCGGCGTCCGCTCCGTCCTGCGCGACTGGCGCGACAGACTCGACGACGCCGAGCGGGCCGTCGAAGCGCTCGAAGACGAGGACCTGCACGGGCAGTTGAACGACGCGGAGACCGACCTCTCGGACGTCGAGTCCGAAATCGAGCGCTTCGAGTCGAACCGCGAGGAGGCACGGGAGACGAAGGCGGACGCCGAGGACACCCTCGCCGAGTACGAGGAGAAGCGCGAGGAACTCGCGGACGTCGAGGAGCGCGTCGCCGACCTGAAGGAGGCAATCGCGGAGACCGAACGCGAACGCGAGCGAGCAGAGGAGGCGGCGCGCGAGCACCGCGAAGCCGCGAGCGAGCGCGAGGAGCGCGTCGAGGACCTGCTCTCGGACGTCGAACTCGACGAGCCGGACCCCGACGTCGTCGCCGAGCGGCGCGACGAACTCGAAGACGCGCGCGAGGAGCTACAGGCGGCGGTGAACGAACTCGGGAACGAGGCGAGCGAGCATCGGACGCGCGCGTCGTCCCGCGAGGACGAGGCGGACGAACTCGAATCGCGCGCCGAACGCGCCCGCGAGGCCGCCGACGAACGCGACGAGGAGGCGGCCGAACGCGACGAGGAGGCCGAGGCCGCGCGCGAGCGCCTCGACGAACTCGAATCCGAGGCCGACGAGAAACGCGAGGCGTTCGCCGACGCGCCAATCGACGTCGGGGACGCCGAGGGCTACCGCGACGAACTCGAATCCGACCTCGCGGACGTCCGCGAACGCCGCACCGAGGTCCGCGAGGAACTCGCCCTCGCGCGTTCGCGCGTCGAGGACGCGAGGGACCTGCTCGACGCCGGGAAGTGCCCGGAGTGCGGCCAGTCGGTCGAGGGGTCGCCGCACGTCACCGACCTCGACGAGTACGAGGCCGCGGTCGAAACGCACGAGGCGACGCTCGCGGGCGTCGAGGAGCGCCTCGACGCCCTGGAGGCGCGCCGCGAGCGCGCGGCCGCCCTCGTCGACGTCGAGGCCGCGATTCGAGAGCTCGAACGGGACGCCGAGCGCGAACGCGAGCGCGCGGAGGAGCGCGAGGCCGCCGCGGACGCGAAGCGCGAGGCCGCCGTCGAGAAGCGCGCGGAGGCCGCCGACCTCGAATCGCGCGCCGACGAGAAGCGCGAGGCGGCCGAACAGGCCCGCGAGGAGGCCGCCCAGGCCCAGGAGGAGCTCGCGGCGAAGAACGCGGAGGCGTCCCGACTGAAGAAGCGCCGCGAGACGCTCGACGCGCTCCGCGAGGCCGTCGTCGCGGCGGAGCGCGAACGCGAGCGCGCCGAGACGGCCGCCGAGAAGGCGAGCGACCTCGCGGCCCGGAACGACGACCGGCGCGAGCACCTCGCCGACGCCCGCGAGCGCGAGGACGCGCTCCGCGAGGCCGTGGACGGGGACGCCGTGGAGACGGCGCGCGAGCGCCTCGACAACGCCGAGGACTACCTGGAGCGCGTGACCGCGAAGCTCGACGAACTCGACGAGCGACGCAGCGACCTCCAGGGGCGCATCGGCGCGCTCGAAGAACGCATCTCGGACCTGGAGGAGAAGCGCGAGACGCGGGACGCTATCGCGGCGCGCGTCGCCGCGCTCGACGGCCTGCTCGGGGAGGCCGAGGAGCTAGAGGCGATGTACGGGACGCTCCGCGAGGAGCTCCGACAGCGGAACGTCGCGCGCCTCCAGCGCCTCCTGAACGAGACGTTCGAACTCGTCTACGGGAACGACTCCTACGACCGCATCGAACTCGACGGGAACTACGAGCTGACGGTCTACCAGAAGGACGGCGAGACGCTCCGACCCGACCAGCTCTCCGGGGGCGAGCGCGCCATCTTCAACCTCTCGCTGCGCTGTGCGGTCTACCGGCTGCTCGCGGAGGGCATCGACGGCGCGGCGCCGCTCCCGCCGCTCATCCTCGACGAACCGACGGTCTTCCTCGACTCCGGGCACGTCTCGCGGCTGGTGTCGCTCGTGGAGTCGATGCGGGACCTCGGCGTCGAACAGATACTCGTGGTGAGCCACGACGACGAACTCGTCGGGGCGGCCGACGACCTCCTGCACGTCGAGAAGGACGCGACGTCGAACCGCTCGCGGGTCTCCGACGGACTGGCGGAGGCCGCGCCGTCGCTCGACTGACGCCGGCACGCTTTCGGTGCCCCGCGCCGTCGCGTCCGCCAATGTCCGATTCGGTCTCGCGGCGCACGCGACTCGCGACCGGTTCGCTGGCCGTGCTCGGTGGTCTCGCCGTCCTCGCGGGCGCCGCGCTGGGCGCGCTCGCGGTGGTCGGTGGCGCGCTCCTCGCCGTGGCCGGCTTTCGGACGGGGCGCTAGTCGCGCAGGGCGTCGACGCCGGCCTCGCCGTCGTCGGTGAGCGCGTAGCCGCGTTCGCCGTGTATCTCGGCCTCCGTGAGGAGGCCGGCGGCGCGGAACTCGGTGCAGAGGCCGTGGACGTCGCTCTCGCAGAGGTCGTAGTCGGTGAGGATCGTTCGCACGGGGAGGGGGCCGCGCTCGCGGAGTTCGCAGAGGAGGCCGAGCGCGCGTTCCGAGCGCGCGACGGTGAGGACGCGCCGGGTCGGTTCGGGGACGGCGCTCGCGGCGGCGGCGAGGGGGTCGGTCCCGCCGGCGTCTTCGAGTTCGCCGTTCGGGACGTGCGTCTCCGCGCCGGTCGCGGGGTCGCGGACGAGACTGCTCTCTGCGGATTCCTTCACGAGGAGGTAGGTCCGGCCGTCGTCGTCGCGCACGGTCCGCATACGCTTCCGTGGGGTCGTCTCGGGGTTAGGGCTGTCGCTCCGTGCCGTCCTCGCCGCCGTTCTCCTCCTCTTCGGCGGCGAGTTCGCGCTGGACGCGCCGATAGGTGGCGTAGCCGTACGCGAGGCCGGCGACGCCGAGGACGGTCAGGCCGCCCCCGATGTAGAGCAGGCCCTCGAAGTAGAGGAGGAGCGGGCCGAGCGCCGCGCCGAGGACGGCGAGGTTGAAGACGGCGACGAGATACCAGAAGCGCCGCTGGAGCGCGGAGTCGACGTCGGGAGCGTCGTCCTCGTCGTAGCCGGGGACGGCGGTCTGTGGCTTCAGCGGGTTGTACACGCGCGAAAGAAGGGGTCGGGGGACGGAAGAGCGTTGCTATCAGCGCCGGTCGCCGAGGGGGACCGCGTGCGTCGCCTTCAGCCACGCGAGGGGGTTCTCGGAGTCGTAGAGCACGACCCCGTCATCGGTCTCGTACGTCTCGATGCCTTCACCGGGGTCGTCTCCTTCGGGCAGTTGGGGGACGTGGTTCCCCTGCCCGTCGTCCTGCGTGGCGTTGTCGGACACGTCGTTCACCTCTGCGCTGTGCTATGTGTTACCAAGTTAAATGCCTTTCCCCCGTCGGTCCGCCGTCCGACGACGTGCCGTCCCGCGGTTTCGCGCGCCCGACGCGCGCCGCGCACGCCCGAAGGCGCGGGCTTTTAGGACCGCAGGCGCAAGGAGTGGGTAATGCCTAACGCGAGTCTCGCGGACTTCTCCGCCGGGGACGACGGCGGCGGCGAGGACGCCGCCCCGGGCGTCCGCCCCGACGAGGAGGCCCGGTACGTCGCCGGCGACGGCGACCCCGTCGTGAACGAGGTGCTCGACGCCGAGTCCGGCGCTCTCCCCGACGTCGACGCCACCCTCGACCTGATGGTCACGCAGGTGGACTACACCGTCGAGGGCTCGGGCGAGCGCGAACGCCCCGTCATCCACGTCTTCGGCCGCACCGACGACGACGCCGTCGAACACGTCCGCGTCCACGGCTTCCGCCCCTACTTCTACGCGCCGACGGACTCCCTCTCCGAGGGCGACCTGGCGAAGGACGTCGTCACCGGCCACGAGGACGGCTACGAGTCCATCCGCGGGGACGCGCTCACGAAGATATTCGGCCGCACGCCGCGCGACGTCGGGAACATCCGGGACGAGTTCGACCACTACGAGGCGGACATCCTCTTCCCGAACCGCTTCCTCATCGACAAGGACGTCAAGAGCGGCGTGCGCGTCCCCGTCCGGCGCGCCGAATCCGATGGCGCCCTCGTCGTCCGCCACGACGAGGTCGAACCCGTCGAGGCCGACGCCGACCTCCGCGTGAACACCTTCGACATCGAGGTGGACGACCGGAACGGCTTCCCCGAGGAGGGCGAGGAGCCCATCGTCTGCCTCTCCAGTCACGACTCCTATCGGGACGAGTACGTCGCGTGGCTCTACGACGCCCCCGACGGCGACGCGTCCGCGCCCGCCGACCTGGACGGCTACGACCTCCTCGACGACGACCGAGACGCCACCGTCGACGTCCGCGTCTTCGACGAAGAAGAGGCGATGCTCGAAGCGTTCCTCGACTACGTCGTCGAGACCGATCCGGACGTCCTCACCGGGTGGAACTTCGAGGACTTCGACGCGCCCTACTTCATCGACCGACTCGATGTCCTCGACCTCGACTATCGCCGCCTCTCGCGCGTGAACGAGGTCTGGACGAGCGGGTGGGGCGGCCCGAACGTCAAAGGCCGCGTCGTCTTCGACCTGCTCTACGCCTACCAGCGCACCCAGTTCTCCGAACTCGACTCCTATCGCCTCGACGCGGTCGGCGAGACCGAACTCGGCGTCGGGAAGGAGCGCTACCCCGGCGACATCGGCGACCTCTGGGAGGACGACCCGGAACGGCTCCTCGAGTACAACGTCAGGGACGTCGAACTCTGCGTCGAGATAGACCGCAAGCAGGACGTCGTCTCCTTCTGGGAGGAAGTATCGACGTTCGTCGGCTGCAAGCTCGAGGACGCCACGACGCCGGGGGACGCGGTGGACGTCTACGTCCTGCACAAGGCCCACGGGCGCTTCGCGCTCCCGTCGAAGGGGCGACAGGAATCGGAGGACTACGAGGGCGGCGCCGTCTTCGACCCGATCACGGGCGTGAAGGAGAACGTGACGGTGCTCGACCTCAAGAGCCTGTATCCGATGTCGATGATGACCATCAACGCGTCCCCGGAGACGAAGGTTGATCCCGGCGAGTATTCGGGAGACACCTTCCGCGCGCCCAACGGGACGCACTTCCGGGAGGAGCCGGACGGGATCATCCGCGAGATAATCGACGAGACGCTCACGGAGCGCGAGGAGAAGAAGGGACTGCGAAACGAGCACTCGCCGGGGAGCAACGAGTACGAGCGCTACGACCGCCAGCAGGCCGCCGTGAAGGTCATCATGAACTGCTTCACGCCGGACACGGACGTCCTCACGCCGGACGGCGTGCGGAACATCCGCGACCTCGGCGTCGGCGACACCGTCTACTCGCTCGACCCGGAGACGATGCGGATGGAGGAGAAGCCGGTCGTCGAGACGCAGGCGTACCCGAACTACCGCGGGGACCTCGTCGACATCGAGACGAGCAAGATCGACTTCCGCGTCACGCCGAACCACCGGATGCTCGTCCGGAAGGACGATACGAACGGTGCGTCGTGGGACGACTTCCGGTTCGTCGAGGCGGGGGAGTTGAACGACGCGTCGCACTACGAGATGCCCCACGACTGGTCGATGGAGCACGGCGACGCTCTCGACGAAATCGACCTCACGGAGTACGTCGACGGCGAGTACGAGGTGTGGATCCGCCCCTCCGTCCACGGCCACACGTTCACGTCCGAACTGGGGTGGACGCCGCGGCGCGTCCCGAAAGCCGACGTCGGGCAGACCGGCTACGTCTTCACGGCCGAGGAGTTCGAGGAGCACCGCGAGTACGTCGAGTCGGTCTGCGAGACGAGTTTCGTCCACCGCGAGTCCGGTCGGAAGTGGATCCCGCGGACGTACGACGGCGACGACTTCCTCGAATTGCTCGCGTGGTACATTACGGAAGGGAACGCGTACACATCAGAAGATAAGCAGTTCGGCGAGAACTTCCGCGGGTCCTCGACGACGGTGAGTATCGCCCAAGACGCCGTCGCGGACGGCGGCGAGGCGGACGACCACGCGACTATCGGCGCGCTCCTCGACCGGATAGGATTCGACTACTACGTCGACGAGAAGGGCTACCAGTTCACCTCGAAACTCCTCGGGGACTTCCTCGAAGCGCTGTGTGGCGAGGACAGCTTCGAGAAACGTATCCCCGAGTTCGTCTTCGACGCGAGCGGGGAGCAGAAGCGGCGCTTCCTCGACACGCTCGTCGCCGGCGACGGCGACAGGCAGGTGAACTCGTGGCGGTACACGACGTCGAGCGACCGGCTACGCGACGACGTCCTCCGGCTCTGCGCGCACCTCGGCGAAACGGCGAGCTACAATCGGGACAGCGGGTCGTGGCGGCTCTACTGCACGGAGGGCGCGAAGAACTCCTTCCGGATGCATCGGAGCGGCGGGACGAGCACGGCCGACGAGGGCGTCTACTGCGTCACCGTCGAGGACAACCACACGCTCCTCGCGGGACGGAACGGCAAATTCCAGTTCGTCGGTCAGTCTCTGTACGGTGTTCTCGGGTGGGATCGTTTCCGCCTCTACGACAAGGAGATGGGCGCCGCCGTCACCGCGACCGGCCGCGAAGTCATCGAGTTCACCGAGGAAGCCGCCAACGAACGTGACAAAGATGTTATATATGGAGACACGGACAGCGTCATGTTGGAACTCGGACACGACGTGTCGAAGGAGGAGGCCATCGAGCAGTCCTTCGACCTCGCCGAGTACATCAACGACCGGTACGACGTCTTCGCGCTCGAAGAACTCGACGCGGCCGTCCACCACTTCCAGATCGAGTTCGAGAAGCTCTATCGGCGGTTCTTCCAGGCGGGGAAGAAGAAGCGCTACGCGGGCAACATCGTCTGGAAGGAGGGCAAGGACGTCGACGACATCGACATCACGGGCTTCGAGTACAAGCGCTCGGACATCGCGCCGATCACGAAGGAGGTCCAGAAGCGGGTCATCGAGATGATCGTCTACGGCGACGACGTGGACGACGTGAAGGAGTACGTGCACGACGTCGTGGAGGACTTCCGCGACGGGGACGTCGACCTGGACGACGTCGGTATCCCCGGCGGCATCGGGAAGCGCCTCGACAACTACGACACGGACACCGCGCAGGTGCGGGGCGCGAAGTACGCCAACCTCCTCCTGGGGACGAACTTCCAGCGCGGGTCGAAGCCGAAACGCCTCTACCTGGAGAAGGTCCACCCCGAGTTCTTCCGCGAGATAGAGGCCGAGCGGCCGGAGTTGCAGGACGACCCGCTCTACATCGAGTTCAAGCGCGACCCGGACGTGATCTGCTACGAGTACGCGGACCAGATCCCCGAGGCGTTCGAGATAGATTGGGAGACGATGCTGGAGAAGACGCTGAAGGGCCCCATCGAGCGCATCACGGAGGCGCTCGGCGTGACGTGGGAGGAAGTCGAGAGCGGGCAGACCCAGACCGGCCTCGGCTCCTACATGTAGGCGGGCGGGCCGTGCGCGCTGCGATCCTCGCGCACGTCCGGCATAGAGTTATCCGCTCGGAGCGCGTACCCTTCTAGCGGTGGTGTCAATGTCGAAACTACTCATGATCGTCGGCGACTACTCGGAGGACTACGAGACGATGGTGCCCTTCCAGGCGCTGCAGGCCCTCGGACACGAGGTCCACGCGGTCTGTCCGGACCGGGAGGCCGGCGACGAGATCAAGACGGCGATCCACGACTTCCGCGGCGACCAGACGTTCCTCGAGGAGCGCGGACACGACTTCGCGCTGAACGCGACGCTCGCGGACGTCGACCCGGCGTCGTACGACGGCCTCGTCGTCCCCGGTGGGCGCGCCCCGGAGTACCTGCGGACGTACGACGTCGTCCTCGACACCGTCCGGCACTTCTTCGAGGAGGACAAGCCGGTGGCGGCGCTCTGCCACGGCCCGCAGATCCTCGCGGCCGCCGGAGTGCTGGACGGCTACGAGGTGACGTCCTATCCGGCGGTGCGCGTCGAGTGCGAGGCCGCCGGGTGTTCGTGGGTGGACGAGGTGACGACGGACGGGAACCTCGTGACCGGCCAGGACTGGTCGCAGCATCCGGCGTGGCTCGCGGCGTTCATCGACCTGCTCGGCGACGAGGTCACGCACGGGGGCGCCGCGACGCCCGCGATAGACGACTGATCCGTCCGGCAGTTCGTCGCGCGGTGATCCCTCCCCCGTCACCGTGTTTACGTTTGACAAAATAATTTTCTGCGAGCTCGAAGTCGTGGGGGTCAATGCGTAACCATTATCCCGCGCGCGGGCGTTAGTTTAGGACGACCTAACCAATGGCAACGATCGAACTCACGAACGTGCACGCGGAGGTCGCCGATGGGGGAGAGGAGATCCTCCACGGCGTCGACCTCGAGGTCTCGTCCGGTGAGATCCACGCGCTGATGGGTCCGAACGGCAGCGGGAAGTCGACCACGTCGAAGGTCATCGCGGGCCACCCGGCCTACGAGGTGACGGAGGGCGAGATCCTCCTCCACCTCGAAGCCGACGACTTCGACGGCGTCGACGAGATTCCCGAGGACGCCCGAACGTGGAACCTCCTCGAACTCGAACCGAACGAGCGCGCCGCGCTCGGCGTCTTCCTCGCGTTCCAGTACCCCGCGGAGATCGAGGGCGTCACGATGACGAACTTCCTCCGCACCGCGCTGAACGCGAAGATCGAGGAGCGCGACGAACTCCTCTTCGGCGAGGACGAGGACGAGGCGGACGAGGAGTCCGGCTACGAGACGTCCCCGATGGAAGGCCCCGCCGACGAGGGCGAGGTCGGCGTCGCCGAGTTCCAGCAGCTCCTCTCCGAGAAGATGGAGCTCCTCGACATGGACGAGAAGTTCGCACAGCGCTACCTCAACGCCGGGTTCTCCGGCGGTGAGAAGAAACAGAACGAGGTCCTGCAGGCAGCCATCCTCGAGCCCACCATCGCCGTCCTCGACGAGATCGACTCCGGGCTCGACATCGACCGCCTCCAGGACGTCGCGGACGGTATCAACGCCCTCCGCGACGAGCAGGGCACCGGCGTCCTGCAGATCACGCACTACCAGCGCATCCTCGACTACGTCGAACCCGACACCGTCCACATCATGCTCGACGGCGAAATCGTGATGGAGGGCGACGCCGAGCTCGCCGCAGAGCTCGAAGACGAGGGGTACGACTGGGTGCGCGAGCAGGTCTACAACGCGGCCTAACCCAACCCAATGAGTTCCGAAGAGAACCTACAAGACACCGACACCGAGGCGAGATTCGAGTTCAAGAAGGACGAGCAGTCCGCCTTCACGTCGGGCAAGGGGCTGACCGAGGAGACGATCCGACTGATCTCCGAGGACAAGGACGAGCCCGAGTGGATGCTGGAGCGCCGCCTCCGCGCGCTCAAGCAGTACCAGAAGATGCCGATGCCGACGGACTGGCCGGGTCAGCCCGACCTCTCCGAGCTCGACGTCGAGGAGATCGTTCCGTACATCCGGCCGGACGTCGACCAGCGCAGCGGCGCGGAGTCCTGGGACGACCTCCCGGAGGACATTCAGGACACCTTCGAGAAACTCGGCATCCCCGAGGCCGAGCGCAAGGCGCTGAGCGGCGTCGGCGCGCAGTACGAGTCCGAGGTCGTCTACCAGAACATGCAGGAGCGCTGGGAGGAGAAGGGCGTCATCTTCTGCAACATGGACGAGGCCGTCCAGGAGCACGAGGACCTCGTGAAGGAGCACTTCATGACGAAGTGCGTCCCGCCCAGTGACAACAAGTTCGCGGCGCTCCACGGCGCCGTCTGGAGCGGTGGCTCGTTCGTCTACGTCCCCGAGGACGTGACGGTCGAGATGCCCGTGCAGGCCTACTTCCGGATGAACTCCGAGGGGATGGGCCAGTTCGAGCACACGCTCATCATCGCCGAGGAAGGCAGCGAAGTCCACTACATCGAGGGGTGTAGCGCGCCGAAGTACGGCACGCACAACCTCCACAGTGGTGGCGTCGAGGTCTTCGTGAAGGAGGACGCGCACGTGCAGTACTCGACCGTGCAGAACTGGTCGAAGAACACGTTCAACCTCAACACGAAGCGCGCCATCGTCGAGGCGAACGGCACGATGGAGTGGGTCTCCGGGTCGATGGGGTCGAAGGCCACGATGCTCTACCCCTGTACCATCCTGAAGGGGCGGGGCGCGACGGACAACCACATCACCATCGCGTTCGCGGGCGAGGGCCAGGACATCGACACCGGCGCGAAGGTCTACCACAACGCGCCGGACACGAAGTCCACCATCGAGTCCAAGTCCATCAGCAAGGACGGCGGCCGCACGAACTACCGCGGCCTCGTCCACATCGCCGACGGCGCCGAGGACTCCTCCACGAGCGTCGAGTGCGACGCGCTCATGTTCGACAACGAGTCGACGAGCGACACGATGCCGTACATGGAGATCGAGGAGTCCAAGGTCGATGTCGCCCACGAAGCGACCGTGGGTAAGATCGGCGACGAGGACGTCTTCTACCTCCAGTCTCGGGGCCTCGACGACGACGACGCGAAGCAGATGATCGTCGCCGGCTTCATCGAACCGATCACCGAAGAACTCCCGATCGAGTACGCGGTCGAACTCAACCGCCTCATCGAACTCGAGATGGAGGGATCGCTCGGATGAGCGAGGCGAAACCCTTCGAGGCGGGCGTCGACCGCGAGACGGTCGAGCGCATCGCCGACGAACGGAACGAGCCCGAGTGGCTCCGCGAGGCCCGCCTCGACGCGCTCGACTCCATCGAGGACCTCGACTATCCGGACGTCATCCGGACGCCGGGTCGGACGTGGACGAACCTCGACGACCTCGACTTCGAGGCGCTCGTCGCGCCGTTCGACCAGACCGAGGAGAAGGACTGGGTCGCGGACGATCAGGCGACCGTCGTGCCGTTCCACGAGGCGCTGAACGACGCGGACCTCGAAGCGCTCGTACAGGAGCACTTCGGGAGCGTCGTCGACCCCGCGGAGAACCGCCTCACCGCGCTCTCCACGGCGCTGTTCACGACCGGGACGGTCGTCTACGTCCCGTCCGGCGTCGACGCCGAGGACGTGAAGATTCGGACGACGATGAACGGCCGCTCGCTGTTCAACTACACGCTCGTCGTCACCGACCAGAACGCCTCCGTCACCATCCTCGAACGGCAGGATACGGGTCACGAGGCGCGAAGCGCCTCGGAACGTGCGAGCGGCGGAGCCGCGAGCAGCGACGCCGACCAGGAATCCGAGCGCTACTACTCGGGCCTCGTCGAGGTCGCCGCGGGCGAGAACTCGTACGTCCAGTACGGCTCGCTCCAGGACTTCGATCAGTCCACGTACAACTACACGCTCAAGCGTGGCGTCACCGACACGTACGCGACCGTGAACTGGATCGAGGGCAACCTCGGCAGTCGGCTGACGAAGACCGAGGTCTCCACTCGCCTCGAGGGCGAGTCCTCGGAGACGAAGATCGTCGGCGCGTTCTTCGGCCACTCTGAGCAGCACTTCGACCTCGACTCGAAGGTCTGGCACCGCGCCGAACACACCACCGCGGACCTCGTCACGCGCGGCGTCATCGACGACGACGCGCGCTCCGTCTACGAGGGCGTGCAGGACGTCGGGAAGGACGCCTGGGACACCTCCAGCTATCAGCGCGAGAACACGTTGATGCTCAGTGACGAGTCCGAGGCGGACGCGTCCCCGAAGCTCATCATCAACAACCACGACACCGAGGCCTCCCACTCCGCGACGGTCGGTCAGATCGACCAGGAGGACCTCTTCTACATGACTGAGCGGGCCATCCCGCCGCAGACGGCGAAGAACATGCTCGTCGAGGGCTTCTTCGTTCCCGTCCTGGAGGAGGTCGAAGTGGACGAACTCCGCGACGACCTCGAAGAGCGCATCGCCGACCGCCTCCGCTGACGCGGCCGGTATCGTCTTCCCCCCCGCACTCTCTGTCTCGGCCCCGCGCCAGCGAGGTAGAAAGCGCTTACTTCCTCCGCTCCCAAGCACAGCGCATGCGAGGAGCACGCGGAGGAGGACGGGCGTGAGCGTCGCGCCGCGCGTCGACTCCGACGGCCAGCTCGCCCGCCTCCTCCAGATCGGCATCGTCCTGGAGGAGGTCGTGGAGGCACGCGCGTACCAGCACTACCAGCGCCTCCCCGTCGAGGAGCGCGACGAACGGATCGAGGCGTTGCTCGCGGGCGCTCGCGAGGAGTCCGCGGAGCACCGCGAGCGCCTCGAAGCGCTCGAAGCCGACCTCGACGGCGACGCCGAACCCGCGGTGGACGTCGCCGACCTCGTGCGCGAGCACTACAGTCGGACGGACCCGGAGGACTTCGACGGCGTCCTCTACGACCAGTTGAACGGTGAGGAGACCGCGTACAAGTTCTACGACGACCTGATCGACGCCATCGAAGCGAGCGACGCGCGCTTCGGTATCGACCGGGACGCCCTGCTCGCGACGCTCCGCGACATCCGCGCCGCGGAAGCCGAGGGCGTCGAAGCGGTCGCCGAACTGATGGAGTCCCCGCAGACGGAGGCCGACACGTGAACACAGCAGACCAATACCTGAAAGCAGTATTCCTCGTCCAGCAGATAGAGGACGGCCCGGCGTCCACCGGCGCGCTCGCCGACCGCCTCGGCGTGAGTCCGGCGTCCGTGAACGAGATGATCGGCAAACTCGCCGATCGGGGCCTCCTCGACCACGAGAAGTACAAGGGCGCGACGCTCACCGACGACGGCGAGACGCGCGCGCGGGACGCGCTCGCGACCTACTGCGTCCTCGAACGCTTCCTCGCGAACGTCCTCGACGTCGAGGACTACCGGGGGGAGGCCGGCCAACTCGAAGCCGTCATCGACGAAACGGTCGCCGACCGCCTCGACATGATCATCGAGCGCGAACCCGACTGTCCGAACTGCTTCGACGCCGAACGCGACGCCTGCGCGCACCTCGTCGAGGAACTCGGCGAAGCCGAAGCCGAAGCCGGCGACTAGACTCGTGGACGACGTCCCCGACGACACGACGTGCCCCACGTGTGGGAAGACGCTCGCGACCGTCGCCGGGACCCGCCAACACCACACGAAAGCGCACGGTGACCCCCTCCCGAACCGCGAGTGTGCCGGCTGTGGCGTCGACTTCTACGATCCGAAGGCCCGCCGTACGTACTGCGACGACTGTAATCCGAACGCGGGTGAACACAACGGGAACTATCGGGCCGCGACCGAGACCGCCGACTGTCGCGTCTGCGGCGATACCTTCGAGTACTATCCGTCGGACAAGGAGGGCATCTACTGCCCCTCGTGCGTCGCGGCCGCCGAAGGGCTACTGCCGGAGAATCCGATGGACGACGTTGACGCTGAC